>CAYSCH010000152.1:14965-19811 GCA_964429355.1 uncultured Planctomycetaceae bacterium
CGACTACCTCGATATGCTTCGTAGAGACGGCGGCGAGGAGATTGCGAAGAATCTGCCGTACTGGCTTCACGATACCTCCTCGAATGGCAGCGGCGACGACATCACGGTCGGGATTATCTACCGCTGCCATCCGTCATTAAGTAAACCGGGAAGCCGGCTGGCGGATACCTCTTCGTCCGCCGCCCCCATATCAACAGAGCACAGCGGTGAAACGAAGGCCACAGGCGGCGTTTCGGAGGAGTCGGGAGGGGCAACTCTGCCCACTTCGGACGATGTTGCTCACTAAATGGAAAACACACACTGACATGACTAGGAAGTAGCCTCGCCGGCGGTGACAGGGCACTACCATGTCCTAACCCGGAGCGATGAGAGGAGTGAACACTTGAACGAACTCTTGAAATCAGGACAAGTCGTAGAGACGGAAATCTCCCGTCAGCCTTGCCAAGTTGAGGCTTTCTTAGGCGGCGGCGGCCAAGGCGAGGTCTACAGAGCCCGTTGGTCTGGCGGTTCTTTCGCCCTCAAATGGTACTTCGCACATACGGCAACTGAGGATCAGCGATGCGCATTACAGAACCTAGTCAAGGAACCAGCGCCTAGCGAAGCGTTTCTTTGGCCGCTGGATATGGCGTTCGCGCGTGACGTGCCTGGCTTCGGATACATCATGCGACTTCGGGAGCCGCGATTCAAGAGTCTCTTGGACCTGATGACCAATCGGATCGACCCGAAATTCCGGGTTTTGGCCACGGTGGGGCTGGCTCTTGCGGATAACTTTTTCAAGCTGCACGCCAAGGGGCTCTGTTATCGCGACATCTCCTTCGGGAACGCCTTCTTTGATCCTGACAATGGGGACGTGCTGATCTGCGACAACGACAACGTGACCACGAATCGCTCGCCGAAGGTCAGCGTCCTCGGCACGCCGGACTTCATGGCCCCCGAAATCGTTCGCCAAGAGGGGCTGCCGAGTCGGCAGACCGATCTCTACTCGCTTGCGGTTCTGTTGTTCTTCATCTTCCATATCCACCACCCGCTGGTTGGAAAGAAGATTCTGGCCATCCACAGCTGGGACCCGGCCTCACGAAAAAGACTCTTCGGCACGGAACCCTTATTTATCTTTGACCCGACCGACAAATCAAACGCGGCCGTGGACGCAACGGTTGATCCCATGCGGGAGGCAGGCGCGAACGCCCTGGCCTACTGGCCGATCTTCCCGCAGTTCCTCCGCGAAACGTTCACGCGCGCCTTCACTGCAGGACTCCGCGATGCCGAAAACGGCCGGATCACAGAGGGGGAGTGGCGAAAGGTACTTTCGCAGCTTCGAGATTCGATCTTCTACTGCGCGTCTTGTGGGAGTGAGAACTTCTACGATCCCGATGTGGTGAAGGCCACGGGCGGCAAGGCGGGGACGTGCTGGCGTGACTCGTGCAAGAGAGAGTTGCGACTGCCGTTCCGCATCCGTATCGGTAAGTCGATCATCATGCTGACTCACGAGGGAAAACTTCATCCGCACCACCTTGATTCCGCCAAGGACTTTGACTTTGTCAACGTCTGTGCCGAAGTGAACAAGCATCCTAGTGATCCGAATGTCTGGGGGCTGAAGAACTGTACGAGCGAAAAGTGGGTAGCGACGATGCCAGACGGCAGCATTAAAGACATAGATCCGGGGCGCAACGTGCGGTTGGCCGACAAGACACGGGTGAACCTCGGAAAAGTCGAGGGCGAAATCCGCTACTGAGGAGCAGTGCGTGAGGAGGTATTATGGGCCGGAACATAGTGATCGTGATGGGACGGTGTAGCAAGTCCAAGCAAGGTTTCGGCATCCGCTTTGAGCGGAGGGGCCGGGGCGAGTGGGTCGGCACGTGGGCGTTCGCGATCAAAGACGCCGCAGCGAAGAAGGAAGGCTACGAGAAGACCCGCATGAACGGGACCTTCTCGTTCGATTCCTGTTTTCCCGGCTGCCCGCATTGCTCCTCGCAATCGTTCTTTCTGTGTGGCTGCGGCAAGCTTGCCTGTATGAGGGGCGAAGGGCGCCGGGTAACGTGCCCCTGTTGCGGAGCAAGCGGCGAAGTGAGCGGGGCCGTTACGACTCTGCATGGGGGAGGCGATCGGTAGGTGCCAGGAAACGTCTTTTCCAGAAGCATGTCGATGAGGTGTCCTACGTCGCGAGTGCGCGAGCAGATTGACAACGCCCTGACCATGGCTGCACCTCGCTGGATCGTCCACACCGAAGGCGGATTGTTGTACTTCGACTGACGGACAATCGGCGATCACCCGCGCGAATTGCTCAAGAAGGACTTCATCGGAGTGATGAAAGGAAGTTGGCGGGCGGAGGACGACGCGATCCGGGCGGCGGCTCGCCATCTAGGCTCCAGCAAGGCCGGCACGAACATCCAAGCGTAATTCCGTTCCAACATCCGCAATGCCCCTGCGGCAGGGCTTGCTGGAGCGTGATGGAACCATGATTTGCCGGGCGACGTGATCGCAGCTTGACGCCGACTCGACGAGCGACTACTACGGTACGAGCGGGCGGACCATTCCGGCCAGAGATAGCAGAGTCATTTCGGAACAGCACATGGGTAGGACTTCCTTTCCGCACATCTGGCTTTGATTTTCTCCGAATTTCTGAGGCGGGTCAATTGGCACGGGTGAACCGAGGGGCGATCTCGGAAGTGGGTGAAGCGGGCCGCCCGTCGGTTCGGATCAATTCTTAGGCTGAACCGGTCGGCGGGGCAATGTCCAGTAGCGCGCCTTAGGTTAGGGTAAAGTAACTTACAGCACGCGCCATGAACGTAAATCTTGTTGGACTAGACTTACGTTCATCGCACTTTTCGTAAGCCGCCTCTTGCGCGCCCCCGACTCGTCGGTCTTCTGCCCCAGAGACCGCCAGGCCACCTGCCCCGCCGTGACCAGGGCCTGAAAGGCCGCATCCTCGCTGCGGGTCCTGGGCAACACCGTGACAAACCGCCCCTGCCGCTGGTGGAGGCGGGCCATGTTCTCCCGGGTGGCCAGATGGCCAGGTCCTCGACAGCTACTCGGTCAGCGCTCAGGCCATGACCAGCGAGGAAGGCTACCGGCTGGTCTGGTACCACAGCCAAAGGAAGGCCGAGCAGGACGCCCTGGCTCGCAGCGCCCGACTCCAGCGGGCCGTGAAGGAACTGGCGGCCTTACAGGAAAAGCTCCGCTCGCCCCGGACCCGCTATCGGCAAGAGGGCAAGGTCGCCGAGGCGGTGGCAACGATCCTCGCCTCCTGCAACGTCGGTCCGTGGCTGGTGACGGAGATCCAGCACAACGACGTCGAGACGTTTCGGCTGGCCCGTCGCGGGCGGCCGACGCCGGAAACCCCGTACAGCCCGTCGACCTGGTCGGAATTGGCGTAATCCGCGGCGTCGTCATAGCCTCGACGGACTGCCTCATGGAGAGCATCCAGCTTGGTTTGGACGTCTCGCCGCAAGATCAGGCTCTTGCCACTTTCGTTGACATAGACGGTCAAGGTTACAGGCAGGCTATCCCCGCCCTCGGGAATGGGTGTCACATCCAAGGGAATGTAGCCCTCAACGCGGATCTGGCCGGCGTCGACGAGCGGTGCCATCCAGCGGGCGACCCGGCGCGGCAGGTAGCCCACGGGCTGAAACCGGCCGTTTTCGACGCGGATCGAGTATGGATCGTGGGGATTCTCCGGCTCCCGCTCCAGGTTGACCTGTTCGCCGGGCCGGACGGTCGCCCCGTGGGACTGCATTTCTACGATCTGGGTCTTGATCTCGCCAAGAAGCTGCTCCTCGGGTCTTTTCGGGGAGTTCTGGGTCGGCATGGTGTTCTCCGCGGTTGGCACATCCTCGTGTCCATCGCGCCGCAGTCCGTTCCGGCCGTCACAGAATAGCCGAGCGCCTGGTCAGATCCCGACCAATCCCCCGAGAGAATTCTGGAGGTATAGCCCTCTTGGAGTGGTGAGTCAGAAGCCCAGTGCAACATGAACCTAAAGCGGCGTGGTGCTGGATGTGGGCCACGGAGAGAGACCGCTGACGGTCAAACGGGACGCCTGCATGAAGGCGATCGCCTTGGCCATCTCGACGCAGGGTGCACCTGCGCCGCCGCTCTCGGTGTAAGTCGCCAGGGCACGCTTGAGTTGGTCAGCCAAGTCCCGGTTATCAACCGCCAGCCCGCCCTATCGCGGAAGACTCGGTTACTCCTCGCGATCGCGTGCATCATCTCTCCCGAGCTCCAGGAATTAGCCGGCGATATCGCGGCCGACGCCGGCATCCTGAAAGTCACCGTTTGATGTACGCGTTCACCCCGACGATGACCGGCTTGCCGTTCAACTTCGCGTCCGTCGTCGCGTTGCCTCGCGTCGAGGCCACAACCAACGTCTTTCCCGACGAAGATGGCGTCGGTTCCTCAAGATCCATGACAATCGTCAAGGACCGCTCTTTTTCGTCGATTGTCAGTGTTCGGAGCGCCATAGGGAATCCTGTGACTTCTAGAGAAATCTTGATCGAACGCGACTCTCCAGATGGTACCGCGGACGTCGGTTGCTATCAAGAGCCGACGAGGACGGGATCCCCTGTGGCTGATCACGATACGTGAAGGCGGAGTGGTGATGCTGGCGTCGTAGAGGCGCCGGTCCGATAGGCCGGACGGAGCCGCATCTGGTCAGAATCGTATCTGCCGAGGGCAAGAACTCCGCAACGCGTACGGGTCAAGCTGTGAGTTTCTAATTCGACTGCACCGCGCCACTCGCAGGCGGGAGTTTTTGGGCGGCAAATGACTCACGGGGACTGGATCCGCTGAGAGAACGGAAAAAACGCTAACATCTCGACGTTTTCAGGGCATATTATAGTGTAAAGGTCCCAGT
>CAYSCH010000153.1:0-19757 GCA_964429355.1 uncultured Planctomycetaceae bacterium
TACTCGATCTCGTCGGGCATTTCCATGCGCCAGTCCCGATCCGGTCCGAGAATGACCCACCAGCCAAGCTGGGCTTCAAGCAGGAACGCCCGTCGGTAGTCGCTCACGGCGCGGAGGTGGTCGTCGGCAAAGCGTTTCAAGCCCCACTTGGGATGATCCCAGGCTCCGACGCGGGAGTGAAACGGCCAGGAATGGTGGTCCCAGCAACTCGCCTCGACCCGGGCCGGCCGGTTGAGCCGAGTGAAAATCGCCTGCCGCATGCGGGCAATGCCGTACCAGCCGCGCATGGCCTCGGCGCCATCCATGTAGATCTGGTCCATCTGGCAGGCGTTGAAGACCTCGGCAATCCTGTCGGCCACCTCGTCGACGAGTGTCGACTTCTCGTCGGGGACAAAACATCCGTAGCGGACAAACATGTGATGGACCGGTGTATCCTTCTTATGCGATGCTGGAGTGGTGCCAAACGCACCGCGCTGACACTTGAAGAAACCGAAACTCGGCTGATTGGAAATAGCGGTATAGAGAATCAACTCGTCCTCGATGCGGATGCAGTTGCCGCGGCTACCGTAGGCCCAAATGGTCGGATAGTCTCCCGGAGGCTCGGCGGTGGGGACATCGACTGCGTTCTCGTCCAGGTCGGCTGTGAGTGTGAACGAGCCATCGGTGGCCAATCGTGGGTCAGGGACGGGGCGAACCCAGGGATCATTAGGTGCGATGCAGCCGGTGAGGGTGTGGATTCCCGCCTTGATACCGGCCTGATGGATCTTACGAACCACCTCCTTCAGGCCTTCCATTCCACCGGGGAACAGGCCCGGCTGGGGCTCGTAGTGACCCAGGCTGGTTTCCCAGCCGCTGAGATGAATGCAGTCGATGCCGCCGCGCTGGGCGAGTTCGATCCACTGGTCGACGTTCTTCTCGGAAACGCTGGCGAAAACGTAGGAGCCCCGGTTTGCGGGGGCATCGAGCGCAAAGGGGCCTCCCAACTCCGAGTGGGGCACGCCCTCGTTTCGCAGGACTTGCTGGAGGACCGGCCGCAACTCGGGGGTGGGGCACGCAACCAGCGCCGCAGCAGCACCTTCAAGACCGAGTTCTTTGGAGGCGGTGGCGGTCATCACGGGCGGATTGCGCCCGACGTCAACCCGTGTTTCCAGGTTGAGCGCCCGCAGGCAGACTCCGAACTGGTCATCTCCGGCAAGCCCCGACATGGAACTCACATCGGGGCACGGCTTGAGGTTCAATTGCACAAACGCCACTTCGTCGGGCGCGGCGCCTTCCACAGAGTGGAGGCGGAATACGAGGTAGTCGCCACCCGGAGCGGCAGCGACCTCCAACACGACCTTGGCTCCGCTTCGGGCGAACTGAAATACCAGTTTGCCCTCCTCGAGCGCACAGGCGGGCCGCCGGTCGATTGAGCCATTCTGTTGGATCGTCACCAGCGGTGTCGTTCGCAGGATCCGATCCTCGCCCCGGCTCTTGTCCACAAGCGACGTGCATCGGCCGGTCGGTCCGACCGCCAGCGTGGCGTACTTGGTTTCGTACGTGGCGACCGCGGCCGCAAGTTGCGCGGTCCTCGGGATTTTTTGATAGAGTGGGGCGTTCTTTGGCGCGGAGGCCCTGGTCGTGGCCGTTTCTTCAAAACTTGCTGCAACTTCCTCCGCCGAGAGTGCCCGATTGTAGAGACGCACCTCGTCGATGAGACCCTTGTGACTCGTGGCGCCGCCCCAGGAGCCGAGGATCAGGTCGCCCCGGTAACCGACCGGGTAGTCCCACACGGCCGAGCCGACTTTCTTGCCGTCGACGTAGGTGGTGATTTCCGGACGTTTGAACGTGGCGGCGAGATGGTACCATCGGCCTTGTTCGAACGGGGCCAAGATGGGCGCACTCGTTTCGCGCCACTCCTGGCGACTGTCCGTGGCCGAGGCGCTGGGCCGCCCCATGCGGAAGGAGCAATTGCCGTCCTGGACGAAAATCAAGAACCCGCCGGGGCTCCAGGTCCCGCCGGAGAGGATATTCGGATAGCGTCCCGTTCCCTCCCAAAGCACCCAAGCCTCGACCGTCATCTCGTTGGAACCGTCCAGCCCGGCGATCTCGGGAACTTGCACGTGGGCGCCGCTGCCGTCGAAGGCAAGGGCCGTTCCGAACGGGCCTTGCACCCACTCGGCGTCCCAGACGTCACCATCGTTACCGCGGCCGGAGCTATCGACGGCGACATCGCCCTGGGCGTCGTCGAATTTCCAGCGGCCGAGCAGGCCCGGCGGTTCCGCTCCACCAGCGGGAACAATTGTGAAGACAGACAGTCCTAACAGTACTGCAAGTATTCGCCACACGGTAGCACTCCTTCGGAAGATGGTCGCGTTCGCCATGGGTGCACTTTAACCGCTGCCAGCAGGCGGAGTCCAGCTTTTCATTGGGGGATCTTCCTGGATTGCTGGTCCGGTTCCCTCGCATGCCAATAAGTACTCTTTGTCGATCGAGGGGAAGGTACAACGGGGTTGATGGTCGGTCGTGAAGAGACACCCGGCAGGAGTCAGCCACTGGGCATATCTTCTTCCCAGACAGTGTGGTAGGCGGAAAGGCTTTCGAAGTATTCGAGCATACGCCCGTAGAAAGGGTGACTGGCGAGTGTGGCACTGTCGCCCAGAACGATCAATTTGCGACGGGCGCGGGTCATGGCGACGTTCATGCGGCGAATATCGGCGAGGAACCCGATCTCGCCTCGCAGATTGGAGCGGACGAGGGAGATGACGACGGCTTCTTTCTCGCGCCCCTGGAAGCCGTCGACACTGTCGATCTCGAGTTCTGGCTCGGGGAGCTGCTCCCGCAACAGCCGGACCTGGGCGGCGTAGGGGGCGATGACGGCGATGTCGGCGGCGGAAAGGCCGGCATCGAGAAGCTGCTGGACCTTGCGGCAGACGAGCATTGCCTCCCGGCGGTTCAACCGGCTCTCGCCGTCGGGTTCGAGTTCCTCGTCGAAGCTGGCCCCAGCCGTGTCGATGAACTCGACCGCGGCCTGAGTGAGGGGAATGGCTTCGACGCCGGGCAGTTCCGCAAGGAGGTGGTCCCGAACCGCAGGGTCGGCCTGCAACTGGGCGTCGTAAAACTCAAGCGACGAGAAATCCATGATCGCCTGGTGCATACGGTACTGGACAATCAGACGTCGGGCGATGGATGGACCATCGAGTTCTATGCAGCGTTCGAACAGGCTTTTGGCGAGCCCCTCCCGCACGGCCTCCTGACTGACGACCGTCGGGGGCAGTTGGCAGTGGTCACCGGCCAGTACCAGCCGATCGCACCAGAGGAGCGGGATCCAGCACCCCGGCTCGGTGCTCTGGCAGGCCTCATCGATCACGGCCAGATCGAATCGGCGAACGCCGAGAACGTCGCTGCTGAGCCCAGTCGTCGTGGCACAGAGGATATCCGTCCGATCGAGGATCTGCTCGACGGCCTGGGTTTCCAGACGCCGCGCGTCGTCGAGGAGGTCTTTGGCTTCCTGACGGGCTTCCTGTTTGATGCCGGGGGCCGGCCTGGCCCGCGTGTAGCGGCTTGCCTGGCGGAACAGCTTGCGGGCTTCTTTGACAAGCTTGCGGGCAAGGCGGACGTCGGCGTGCTGGTCGACGAGAAGATCGAGGGTGTGCTCGCGCAATTGGGGCATAACGCGGGCCGGATGTCCGAGGCGGACGGCCTTCTCTCCCCCGGCAATAAGGCGCTGGAAGATGTTGTCGACTGCCATGTTGCTCGGCGCGCAGGCCAGGACCTTGTCACCACGGCGGACGGCCTGACGGATGAGTTCGACAACGGCGGTGGTCTTGCCGGTGCCGGGTGGTCCGTGGATCAGGGCCAAGTCGCCAGCGGAGAGGGCGAACTGGACGGCCTCGCGTTGGGTACTGTCGAGGCCGGTATTGAGCGGAATCAGTTCCTGGACCGGATGGAATGCCGGAGGACGCTCGCCCAGGAGGACGTCGCGGAGCTCGGCAAGACGCTCGCCGCGGGCAGACCGAGCTCGTTGGAGGGCCCCCTTCTGCCGAGTGACGGCAACTTCGTCGCTGGCCAGGTCGAGACGCCACCGATCATGGTCGGCCAGGTCTTCTGAAGCCCGGCTGAGGGCGACCTTCACCGTGGCGCCCGCCAGTTCGCAAACCACCGCGTGGTGCCCCTGATCGCGGCGGCCCGTCCCGGCCGAGAGGGCGACAGGGCTGCCGACGCCAAGCCGGGTCCAGGGAAGGGGCGAGCGATTGTGCCTGGCCAACTGAAGGAGACAGTGACCGCCGAGCCCGGTGTCTTCGTCGACAATGACCAGGTCGACCAGGCTGGCGCCGGACCGTTCGGCCTCTGCGGGGGAGAGGCGGGCGGCATATTCCGCGGCCTGCCTGGCTTCGGCCTTGCTCTCCAGTTCCAGCAGGCGGGTGAGTCGGGAAAAGTGATCCTCGCCGGCGGCCGTTGAACCCGGCGAGGAGTCGGCCCAAACACGCACGCGCCGACCCGCAAGCGGCTGGCCGTCGAGGGCTTTGACGAGCCGGTCCTGCCAGCCTTCCGGGATCTCGACGGTGGCCGCATGGCCGCGGATTTCGATCCGGCCGACATGGCGGCGGCCCAGCCCGCCGGTGGATTCGAGGAAAGCCAGAAGGTCGGATTTGCCGGCGCGGGGGAGGAGCGGTTCGAGGTGGAGGAGCGGCATGGGAAATGACGATCAGGCCTGCGTGTCTCTGCGGAGGGAGAATCAGGGATTTTCCGGTGTCGCTCTTCAGCGACCTTCCTTTGCATACCGGGCAATCCAGTCTCGGGCATAGTCGACCGCAGCCAGCCCTTTGTTGCAGAGCGGCGTGCAGTGGAAGATCAGACCTTCGATCTGTCCTTCCTTGTAGAGTCGGTAAGCATAATCGAGCTGTCTGGCCATGAAGTCCTTGCTCAACTCTTTGCGGCCGCCGAAGTCCCACATGTAGATGCCGAGAAGTGTAGGCTTGTCGGGGACGAGGGACCGGTATTTCTTGAAGTTCTCCTCGATCTTTGCGATATCGCTGCCGCTCCATATCCAGAGCGAGACAGTGTCGACAAACTGCATGACCGGTTTGATCGATGCACACAATTGCTGAGTGTAGAGAACCACTGCCAGGTCGAGACGGCGCTTGTAGGCGATTGTTTCCTCGTGGAGCTTCTTCATTTCGTCCAGGGAGAGCGATGCCGGCGCCGGAACCGTTTCCGAATCCTCGTCGAATCCGGGCGTATTGCCGATATGGAAGAAGTCGTCGAGATAATACCCAGTGAGGTTGGGCGTCGTGTCTCGCAGGCCAAATACATAGTCTTTCAGGGCGTAGTACGACTCGTTGGAACCGCCAGACAGGTTCCAGGCAATCCGTTTGACATCCTGGAACTGCTTGCGGTACTGTTCGTCCGGAGTCCCTCCACGAATGACACAAACGTTCGGGATTCCCATCGACCGGATGCCCTCCGCCATGCTCATCGGGGCACTCAATGGGATGTTGTATACCCCATCTGGTCCGTCATACACTCCCGGGTCATGGCCCCACATCCAGAGGCGATCCCGCAGGTTGTTCTCGTACGCGGGCTGCGCGACTTCTGCGGCTTGAAGGCGAGCAAGGGGGGCGCTGGACAGGAGCGAGGCTAGAGCCAGCTTGCCGGTCTGGGAAAGAAACCCTCGTCGGGAGGTATCAATTGTGGCGTCGGGTGACGGCGAAACTCGTTGACGCATGGCCTTACTCCTTGCAGAGGGGATATCTTGAACACATGACCGAAGCTGAGAAACGAAGCAAGGAACTGCGCCGCGCATGACGCAGTTCCTTGGGCGCGGTTGAGAGGCAATTTCCCGACTGGAACAGGAACATTGGGAGAGCGGAAGATCGGAGACCTGGTGAAGACCAGGCTGCGCCTTCTCTCGAACCTCCCATCATTCGGCTACTCCGTCTTCTTCAGCAGGATGTTGCGATACTGGACTACGCTCCCCGGATCGTGCTGCTGAAAAGCGATCACACCCTGGTTGATGCGGCGAGGGATGGTCACTCCCGGCGGCTGGACGTATTCGTAGAGGAGCTTGTCGTTGACGCTCACGCGGAGCGTATCGCCCTGGACGACGATGTGCATCGTGAACCACTCGTTGCATTTGCCCGCCGATTCGAAGATCTTGACCACGTTGTAGAGGCTACCGGTCTTTACCGGGTCCTTGTGGGTGTCATTGACCTGCACTTCGTGTCCTGCGTCGGGCCAGCCCTCTTGCTGGTAGGCCGTGTGGAAGTAGATTCCCGAATTGCCGCCGTCGTTGATCTTGACGTCGACCTTCAACTCGAAGTTCTTCAGCTCTTCCTTGACATAGAATACGTGGCAGCGGCCGCCGCGGCCGGTGATGGCGCCGTCCTCGACCTTGAACCCTTCGCCCGACTCGTTGACCTTCCAGCCGTCGAGGGTCTTGCCATCAAAAATGGGTTGGAATCCGTCGTCCGCCGCGGCGAACGAACCAAGGGCAAGGCAGACAGCCAGTGCCAGACCAAGTGCTATCTTCATCGATGCGAGTCCTCATCTTTCAGGGTAACCCGTCAGGGAAAAACGTTCGCCGCGTGTGGTTGCACCGCGCTTGGCCGCCTTGCCACCAGCCCGACGACACCGCGCGTGATAGCCGCGTGGGCTTGCCCCGCGCTCGCCGGAATTGCCGACTTTGTGGCGCATCAAACACTGGTCAAGTCCAACGCCTATTGCTGTTGCGACAACGATCTGCCGCCGACGACTTCAAACTGGCCGCAGACCCTACTATCATGAACCGAGGCCGCCGCGTGTGCAACCGGCGCGAAGGGCCCACCCGAGGGCAACCATGCCCGATCCCAGCCAAAATCCATCCCGGAACTACGGAACAGGCCGCCCGCCCGAGGAAACGGCTCCTGCCGCGGACGCGGTGCCTGTTGAATCCACCGGTCTCCGAAAGAAGCTCCCCCGGGAGCTGGCGGTGATCGACGCCGACAACTGCACGGGCTGCCGTGCGTGCATCGAGGTTTGCCCGGTCGACTGCATCGTGCCGGTCAGCCAGTACCCCCACAGCCCTGGCCTCCAAGGGTGGTGTGAGATCGATTGGGACCGCTGTATCGGTTGCCGCCTCTGCATCCGCCTGCCGAAGAGCAAGTCGAACCCCTACACCGTGCTTGTCTGTCCCTGGGACGCGATCGAGATGGTGCCGATTGCGGAACTCCCCCGATGGGTTCCTCTGGCCGCCGGGCCCGCTCCCATGGCCGAAGAGGCTCGCCCGCGACTGGGCGCGGCGGCGGCGCGGCAGGCGTGCCAGGTTGGGCTTTCAAAAGAATAGCACTCGCAGCCGGGTCAACCGCTCGGTCTCGCATCGTGCGGATTGGTTTGGGATGTCACCTCGGCCAGTTGCCTGGCCATCGTTGAGATGGTTCCACTTGGCCCACACCGCAAGGGCCAATGCACCCGCTATTATAGGGAGGTCGGTGCATCGATCTTGACGCAACCTCCGAAAGTTCCTACCTTTGCGCCGGTCATCGTCTTTTGGTATTGTCGGGGCGTCCGCCCGGCCAGTGACCCAGCTCCTCGAATACCCGTCCGATCGCACCCGGGCGTTGTTTAAGACGAAACATATCTCTCCAGCATGGAAGCTACGCACATGAACCGATCTGCCAACGATCAGGCCTCTCATACCCCTGCCGTCACCAGCGTTCCGCTCCTGGATCTCAAGCGACAGCACGACTGCCTGCAGGCTGAATTTGTCCAGTCTCTGGCCAAGATTTGCCAGACAGGCTGGTTCTGCCTGGGGCCAGACGTCAAGCAGCTTGAGGAGAGCATTGCCCGATACAGTGGTGTGAAGCACGCGATCGGTTGTGCCTCGGGGAGCGACGCCCTTCTTTTGGCAATGATGGCCCTCGACCTGGGGCCGGGGGATGAAGTCATCGTTCCCAGTTTCACCTTCTTTGCGACGGCCAGCGCCGTGGCACGGCTGGGTGCCACCCCCGTTTTTGCCGACATCGATCCAGTGACGTTCAACATCGATCCGGCCGATGTTGAACGGAAGATTACGTCGAAGACGAAGGCGATTATCCCCGTTCATCTCTACGGCCAGTGTGCCGAGATGGACATTCTCATGCATATCGCCGAGAAGGCCGGCATCGTGGTGGTCGAGGACGCCGCCCAGGCGATCGGCGCCGAGTTCGACGGCCGTCGCGCCGGCTCGATCGGCCACATCGGATGCCTCAGCTTCTATCCGACGAAGAACCTGGGCGGGGCAGGCGATTCCGGCATGGTCACGTCGCACGACGATGCGTTGGCCGAGAAGATCCGCCTCCTCCGGGTCCACGGCATGGAGCCCCGCTACTATCACGGACTGATGGGGGTGAACAGCCGCATGGATGCCTTCCAGGCCGCCGTTCTCAATGTCAAATTTCCCCATCTCGATCGCTGGACCCGCATGCGGACCCAGAACGCCCAACTCTACACCGATATGTTCGTCGAGGCGGGACTCGATCGCGCTCTTGGGCTCCCCCGAGCGCTACCCCACCGCCGACATGTCTGGAACCAGTACGTGGTCCGTGTGCCGGATGGTCGCCGCGATGACCTGCGGACCTTTTTGAACGAGGCGAAAATCGGCGCCGAAATCTACTATCCTCTTGGACTCCACGAGCAGAAGTGCTTCGCGTACTTGGGTTACTCTCGGGGCGACCTGCCGGAAACCGATCGAGCCACGGCCGAGGTCCTGGCACTGCCGATCTTTCCGGAGCTGACCGCGGCGGAGCAGGCGGCCGTCGTCGCCCGCGTTACGCAGTACTACGACGGTCCGGCCAAGGGGCACAAGCTGGCCGGTCCGAACTACCTCAAACGGAAAAGTGGAGTTGCGAAAGAGGGGGCGTAGAATCGCACGGCAGGTGCGTCAAAGCACACTCTGCCGTCGATCACAGCGTCTTGTGCCGCGTAATCTGGCAGGCGATGTCGTGGGCGAAGGTCGGCACAGCCAGCTCCAGATCGTCGTTTGATAAGGCCACAGCCTGGCTGTCGACGATCGCGCCGGTCCACGTGTCCCACCACTGGACCGTGTAGTCTCCCGGTGCGAGTCCTGTGACGTGCAGCCTGGCGCTGGTCACCTTCGATTCGGCCGACCGGCCTCTCCGTTCCCAGGAATTCTCCGAGTCGTAGAGCCAATAGTAGCCGCAGTCGGTGCCCTTGAGCCCGACCACTACGATCTTCTGGGAGCCGGTCACCTCCGCCTGGTCCGGTTCGAGGCGGGCGGAAACGAAGGGGACCGTCTTCAGATAGTGGGCCAGGGGCCGGTAGTGATGGTAGGCGTCGACGTGATCGAGCTGTTCCCACCACCACAACATAGCCGTGCCCGACAGGCCCGACAGCGACGAGGCCCACAGTGCGTTGTGGAAGTGCTCGAGACGCTGGTCTTCCTTCATTCGGGAACTCAACCCCCACTTCTCATCGGCCAGGCCAAACTCGGCCAGGAGCATCGGTCGATTGAGTGCATGTTCTCGGAGATCCCGAGCCTGGTCGAGCACCGCGGCCACAACGTCGGGAGTCTTTTCAAGCGTGCTGGGGCGAAGGTAGTGATGGGCCTCGGCGATGTCGAGCTGCGGGTGGCGCCAGTCCTGGTGCGAAACCGACCACGTGCTCGTGGTCCGGGGATGGCCGTGGGGATCGATTCGGTCGAGGTACTCACCCAGTTCCGCGTAGAACCGGTCTGTCGGCCGGCCAGGGTCCATCTCGTTGAAGTACTCCCAGGCGGCAACGCTCGTCGAGTATCCCCACCGCGCAACGAAGTAACGCATCAGGCCCTGGGCGTCGCGAATCGCCCTGGCGTATTCCCGGCTGTTCGGATCTTGGAGGGCGTCCATATACAGGTCGCGCATCGTTACACAGAGTTGGAGATACACACCGTTGTCACGGGCGGACTCGACGAGCTCATCGAGCAGGAAGGAGTCGATCGGGTGGTAGACACCGCGGCCCGGCCGGCCAGGATCTGCGTCGGCAAGCAGTTCCGGGCCTCCGGCCGTCTCGCGCAGGGAGAGGTCGCTCAGCCAGGCCACGCCGTCGCTGGTCCGCGCGAGCGTAATCTGATGGAGGAAATACTCATTCGTACCGGAGCGGAATGCATGCTCGAATCCCTGTTCACCTCCGTCACCCGACCGGGCAACCACAAGATCCTCTCCACTGCGGCCCACGGCAAGCCGGAATTCGGCCTCGCCCTCAAACAGAACCTGGCCCGTGAGCAGGTACTCGGTATCGGGGCGAACGGGAATGGCATCGTAGGGAGCCGCCGTGACGTGATCCCCAGTCGGGCCGCCGATGCGTAGGGCTTTCTTCCCTTCGTGGCCGGGCAGGTCGCCGATCGGTGGCTTTCCCGTCCAGGATCGTCCCCAAGCGCTGCGTGGCGATTCGATGGCCAGGGCCCAATCCTGACAACCGGTCCAGATGCGAACGAAGTTGGCCCCGTTTTCGGCCAGTTTTGCGAACACTTCCCGAGTGCGGGCAGGTGTCATGGACTGACCTGTTCCGATGAACGCCAGATTCTGCCCGACGGCAAAAAAGGGGGCTCCGTTGTCAAAGGCCAGGTACCGCGGCTCGTCCGAACTGATGCGCACGAATCCGGGGTTCCCTGAGTCGGTCGATTCGAACGTTACGCAATTGGACGAGACGGTTCCCCGGCCATCGGTCAAACGGGCAGTGGCATGGTACGCTCCCCGTTCGGCCGGCGCGAATCTCGCCATCCAGAAGGGCTTGCCGGTCGGATAGATCCAGTCACGAGGCCCGCGGGACTGACCGATCTCGCACTGCTCACAAGGCTGGAAGAAGAAGGCGGGCACCTCGATGGTTCTGCTCGATGGGGCCTCGATGACCAGGGTCAGGTCGACCTCGGACGGATCGAAGGGATGCGCGTACTGGCGATCCAGTTCGATGCAGAACTCGGCCTTGCCGTAGCGCTCGATCGGACGCGGCGGTGCTATCAGGGTCAACAACTCATCGGCCGGACAAACTGAAGAAACGAGCACCAGAAGAACGCCCCATAACGGCAGAATACTTGCCGTTCTTGAATTCCGCAGGGATCGATACTTCATCTTCATAGGAAACACCGTCACGGAAGATGGTCGTCTTTTCGTCGCAAGCCGGTGCGCCTATCCAGCATAGTGAATCGCGACGATTCTTCCCAGCCTGGGACCCGATCGCTTGCATCTGACCCCTGTGACAGCAATACTGTCGTGGCAGTTCAGACCAACCGTGAGATCTTGTTCATTTCCGGAGCCCATCGATGTCAACCCCGCGCCGCGCCGTGTTGTGGTTCCCCGTTCCGATTCTGACGAGCCTTTTGGTGGCATGGTTCGCTGGAGCGACTCAGGCTGCAGAGACCGCGGCAATCGTTCCCCAGATTGAGGAGGGGGTTGCCTGGTACGACGTAAACGCATGGGGGGTGGAAGGCAAGGGCTGGAGCGAGACGGCCAGCTACTACGATCGCCTGCCCGCCAAAGCGGAAGGTGTTGTATCCGGTCCCGTATGGAGCCTGAGCCGCCACTCGGCGGGAATGGCCACTCGACTGGAGACCGACGCCACCAAGATCCTCGTACGGTACCGGCTTCGTTCGGAGAACGTGGCCCTGCCGCACGTGCCCGCCACGGGGGTCAGCGGTGTGGACCTCTATGGCCAGAGCGAGGAGGGGCAGTGGCGCTGGATCGGTGTTTCCCGGCCCACGGCCCGGGATGTGACCTCGACGCTGGCAGAAGACCTGCTGCCGGGCCGACGGGCGTACATGCTCTATCTTCCCCTTTACAACGGTGTGGAATCCCTCCAGGTCGGAGTGCCGGAGGGAGCAGCGTTTGAACCAATCGCACCTCGGACCGAGAAGCCGATTGTCTACTACGGCACTTCCATCTCCCATGGGGCGTGTGCTTCCCGGCCCGGGATGGCCTTTCCGGCGATTCTCGGCCGTTGGCTCGATCGCCCCGTGATCAATCTCGGGTTCTCGGGCAACGGCCGCATGGATGCCCAGGTCGCCGATCTGCTTTCGGAACTCGACGCGTCCGTTTTTGTGATCGACTGCCTGCCGAACATGGATGCGGAGGCCGTGACGGCCCGCACGGAGCCCCTGGTGGAACGGATCCGGAAGTCGCGGCCCGAAACACCGATCGTGCTGGTCGAAGACCGCACCTATGGCAACACTCCGTTCTTTCCGGCCAAACGCCGGCGGCACGACACGAGCCGGGCTGCGCTGCGAGGCGCTTACGAACGTCTCCTGGCCGCGGGCGTCAAGAACCTCTCCTACGTGGAGGGCGAGACCTTGCTGGGCGACGACCACGAAGCCACAACGGACGGTTCCCACCCTTCGGACCTTGGAATGATGCGGATGGCCGAGTCCCTGATGCCGACGCTCAAACCGCTGCTGAGCGATCGTTGAGCGGGGGACGCGACACGTCCTGCGACGAGCTCAGAGGTGTCCGGTCCTGTTCTCCAGGGCCCAGAGCTGAAGGATACTTGCCCGGTCCGAAGTGTCTTGGTGATCGCGGGAATGAGCGAGCACGTCGTCGAGCAGTTCCTGCATCCGGGTCGCCGGACCGACGGCGATCGAGAGAGAATTGGTCTCGTTGGTAACGGTCTCTTCGAGTGCCACCGCCTGACGCTGCAATTCCTTGGCGGTCTTCATGAGATTCTGACGTCCCACCGGTAACCCGGGTTGGCTGGCCAAAAGGACCTCGGGATCCGAGATCCGACCGGACCTCACGACAAGATTCCGGAACCAGCGTAGCAAGGCCCCCCGGCTGATCGTGCCCACAGGATAGCCGTTGCGGACAATCACCACCCGCCGGAGGCTCACGCGGCAAAGGAATTCATAGACCTTGCGGATCGGCGCGTATTCGGCATACCAGATGACGTTGGGTTTCATCACCTCGCGAACGGGCATTCGCCAGCAATCCAGAGAAACCATGGCGGCGAGCAGATCCTTCTCGGAGAGCATTCCCGTCAGTTGGCCGCCTCGATCAACCACCGGAACGGAGTTGATGCGAGACCGGAGAAAGAACTCTGCGGCGTTGCCCACGGTCTGATCTTCGTGCAGGCAGGCGATCAAGGGCGTCATGACGTCGCCTGCCACTACACCCGCAAACAGGTCCTGCGTCTGCTGGCCGTCCTGAAGATCGCTCTTCCCGGCGTCGCACATGGAGTTGAACTGCACGACGCGGTCGCGTCCGCTCTGTTTGGCACAGACCAGGGCCTGATCGGCACGATCGATCAAATCGTGGGGTGTCGACGTTTCGTCACAACGCTCGGCGATTCCGAAGCTGCAGGTGACCCGCAGATAATCACCGTCGAGCGGCACGCGGAGTGAAGCGATGCTGGCTCGGGTCCGTTCCGCCCAGATGGCCGCTTCGCACTCCGAGGTTTCGGGAAGAAGAATACAGAACTCTTCCCCTCCGTACCGCGCTACGGTGTCGGCGGCTCGGCAATTTGACTCCAGGAGTTCTCCGGTCAATTGGATGATCTGGTCGCCGAATTGGTGGCCGTGGTTATCGTTGATCCTCTTGAAGAAGTCGATGTCGAGCATGACGCACGACATGGGGAGATGGTGGCGACTGGCACGATCCCACTCCTTGTCGAATATGTCGTGGAAACTCCGGCGCGTACGCAGGCCGGTCAGTTCGTCCGTGCGTGCCATCTGGTTCAAACGGCGTTCGAGAATCACGATCCTCTCGCCTGCTCGCAGCCTGGCCAGAAGCTCCTGGCGATTGATCGGCTTGCTGAGAAACTCGTCGGCGCCGACATCCAGACCCCTGACCCGCTCATTCTGGTCGGACCGAACCGTCAAGAACAGGATATAGATGTAGTTGGGCAGACGCAGGCCGCGAACCCGCTCGCAAAGCTCCATGCCGTCCATCTGGGGCATATTCCAGTCGGTAATCAGCATGTCGGGACACGACGCCTCGATGGCGGCCAGGGCTTCGACACCGTTTCCGGCCTGGTCCACCGGGTAACCGTCGCACTGGAGCCATTTCGTCACGAGCCGGCGCATAGCCGGATCGTCGTCGACAACGAGGACTTTGGGTCGCGCCAGTTTCATCGCGGGGTGTTTTCCTGCCCGGAATTCCTGCAAGCTACCGTCGGCGAATAGCCATGGAGTTTTGCCGGAGTCTGTACACTTCTCGTAGCCGTCTCCACAGCGGCCGCCTTTCACATCGCAAACCATGGTCGTTGCGGAGAGACTTATCCAAAGCTACGTTGCGTCAGCTTGCGACTGCAGCCTCCGCGGCCAACTCGCGGAAATGTTGCGCCACGGCCGTCCGTACAGTCGGAATCGTCCACACAACCGGAACTCGTCGATGCCCCGATCGTCCATTCAGGCTGGGGGCATATTGGGCAAAAAAAACATCTTGCCGGAGTGCATTGCCCACATGAAACGCACGCGGGGAGCACATGTTCCGGCAAAACCGGCCTACCCCCCGATCACGGATTCGGGGGAGCCAAAGGGGCCTGAGCCACCGACCGGTCTTCGAAGTCCTCCCGTGAATCGCCGGACGTGTGCGGAGTTTTGGGAGGGATGACGAGCCGGGCTGCCAGAGGTAGCAGCTCCGGCTGTTCGACCAGTGCACGATTCGCCTGAAAAATCTCTCGCCAACGGGTCCGGTCCCCCAGGTAAACCTCGGCCAGGCCCTCAAGCGTGTCTCCGTCCCGAACCTGATGGATGCGTTGAATCTGGCGGCCCACCGTGCGGAAACTGTCCAGGTCGCCTGGATCATTTCCGGAATTCATGGAGCCGGGATAGGTTCGTGCCATGAGTGGCGGGGGAGTGAGGCGAGAGAATCCTTCGTCCAAACGAGGCTGTTGGCCCGCATCCGGAGGGGGAGCCAGAAGCGTCGGCTGAATCTCCGCGGTGGGGGCCTCAGGTCGCAGAACCTCGAAACTGTCTGGAGGCGGCGTTTCTCGCAAGACCACCTCTTCGACCGCGTTGGGCATAGGGCGTTCCTTCCGCGTTCCCTCCTGACGAAAAGGATGGGCCAGAAAGAACGCTCCCCCGAGGATGGCGAAGGCAACGAACAGCTTGGCTCCGGGTTGGCTTGACGACATCGTTCCAGGAAATCACGCGCGATGGGATGGTTGTGCGTATCACTCGAATTATCGAGGACGATGTGCTGCCGGATCAAGAGCTGGCAGTGCTCGCGCGGGTGAAGAATCTGGAATGCAAGCCGGTTGTAGGCATTCCGGCGAGAATGCCGACTGATGAAGCTCCACAGGCGGAACGGCAAAGCCTGCCCGTCAAATCGTCCGGGCAGGAAGAAAGACGCAAGAGCGAGATGACAGAGACGCCTGCCGGCGACTCGCTCCGCCGCGAGCCCGTATCGATGGTACGAATCTACCGCTCAGGCAAACTGTGCCGCGAAGAGAGCCGACTGACCTGGACCCCCTTCACGCTGGCGACCTGGCCAACTGGATCGGTTCAGCTCTTGGAATTCCTCGCCTTCGCACTTCGATCGATCCAGAGCACGATCGGCGACGCGATGAACAGCGTACTGTAAGTACCCGCGATCGCCCCGACAACCATCGCAAAGGCAAAGACTCGGATAGCGGTCCCGCCGAAGACGTAGAGGATGACCACGGACATGAACACCAGGAACGCCGTGATGGTCGTTCGTGACAGGGTTTGGTTGATGGCCAGGTTGAACATTTCGACGTTCAGGTACGGTGTCTTGCCTCGAATTTCGCGGAGTCGATCGAAGATCACGATCGTGTCTTCCAACGAGTAGCCCATGATCGTGAGGAACGCTGCCACGACCGAGAGGTTGATCTTGAATTCCTCGATCAAGATGAACCCGAAGTACGGAGCCAGCCAGGCGGTCACGGCGATGGCACCCAGCGTGACCAGGACGTCGTGGATCAAAGCAATCGTGGCCGCCAGGCCGAACGTCACCCGCTCAAAACGGATCCAGATATAGACAATGATGATCACCAGACTGGCCAGTACCGCACCGATCGCCTTCCATTGCGTGTCGGAGGCCACCTGGGCGCCAATCGTGTTCGACGAGGGAAACACCGGGGTCGACTCGACCGAAGCTCTGACCTTTTCGAGCACTTTCAGGGCATCATCGGCGGGAAGGTTGATCGATACTTTCCACGCATTGTGGCCGCGGTCCGGATCGTTGTCCTCGGCATAGGCCGGATTCGTCATTTCAAAGTGGGCCGCGGTGCCCAGCGCCTCCATCGCCGCCTTGATGGACTTCTCAAGTGTCGCATAGGTGATCTTGTCGTCCCCAAAAGCGATGTTGAGAACTGCCATCTCAATCTTGGCCGCCGGTTTCTTCGAATCATCGGCGGGTTTGGCCTCGGGCTGCCCCTCCGGCGTTTCCGCCGGCGGACCTGCCGCAGGGGCCTTTTCAGCGGTGGGCTCGGCAGTCTTCTCCCCGGCAACATCGGCCTTCTTCTCCGGCTCGACCGGCGAGGCCGGCTCCTCGGCGTTATCGGCGTCGGACTTCATTTCAGCGGGCGGCAGAACTACCTCATCCGCAGCGGCCAGCAAATCGTCTCCCGGCAGATCGGTTCGAATCGAACTCGATTTCGTCTCGTCGGGAGCGGAACTCTCAGGCTCGGCGTTTGCCGTATCGGACTCGCCCACGATGGTCATCGAGTGGTGAACAAGCCGATCTCCGAAAATGTCCTGGATCGTTTCTTTCACTTTCTCCAGAAACGCCTCGGCATTCATAGCGTCGTCAGGGCGGGCCGTGTTGATCACGAACCGGCGATGGGAGGGCTCATCGGGCAGATTCAGTTCCTGCACGGTCAGGTCTTCAAACACGTCTTCTCGTTTCCCCAACTCATCGCGGACAACTCTAATATCCTGATCCTGTTGAAAGACCATCTGCACCGACACACCCCCGGTGAAATCGATGTCCATCAAGCCGCGTCCCCGGGCGACGACAGCGGTCAATCCGATGAGGATCACAACGACCGATACCGCGATGGCCGGGTACTGCATGCGCACGAAGTCAATTGTGCTGCCGCGCAGCGGGAACTGGGTCATCTTCAATGTCTTGAACCAGCGCTGTCTCTCGGCGATTTCAAAGGTGATTCGGGCACAATAGCATGCGGTGAACATGCTTAAGGAAATGCCCGTGCACAGGGTGACGGCGAACCCCTTGATCTGGTCGGTGCCGATCACGTAGAGAACAATCCCCGTGAAGATCGTGGTCACGTTGGAGTCGATGATCGCCGACATCGCCCGAGAAAAGCCGTTGCGAATGGCCATGCGAAGGGTGGCCTGGCGTTCCAGTTCCTCCCGGATTCGCTCGTTGATCAGGATGTTCGCGTCGATCGACAAACCGAGCGAAAGCACAAGCCCCGCGATTCCCGGCAGCGTGAACGCCGCTTTGATGAAGATCATCACGGCAATCGTCATCAGGAGGTTCACCACCAGAACGACGCAGGCTATGAATCCGGACACGCGGTAATAGGCCGTCATGAAGACAAGAACCATCACGAGCGAAGCGCCCATCGCCAGGCTGCTGCTGCGAATCGTATCGCTTCCCAGGGTCGGGCCGGTGGCCATCTGGCTGATCGGTTCCGGGCTGAGGGTCGCCGGCAGCATGCCGGCGTTGAGCACGTCTACCAGGTCGCTGACCTGTTGCTCGGTGAAATCGCCGGTAATCTGGCCGTCGTTGCGAATCTGGGTCCTGATCGCCGGGGCAGAGAACATGAAGCCGTCGAGGATGATACCCAACTGGCGTTCCAGGTTGTGGCCTTCGTCAGGAGAATTTTCGCCGGTGAGGCCCCCGAAGAGCTGTCCGCCCTTGCCATTGAAGCGGAAATCCACGTTCGGTCGTCCCTGCTCGTCGACACCCGGGGACGAACTAACCAGGTAACCGCCGGTCACGTTGTACATATCGTTGACAACAAGAACCTCGGTGACCGTGCGTTCGCCCATCTTCCGTTGCCGCTGGGGAATTTCTCCCGACGTGAACCGGGTGACGTCCGAATCGGCGCTCACAGGAACCCACCAGCCAAGGATCTTCAGGGCGCCGGTCTCGTCGCGTACGGGATTGCCGTCGACATCGCGCATGTAGAGGTATTTTTCGTCCGGCCACTTCTCTGCCGCCTCAATCACGCTGGTGTGCCGCGGGTCGCGCCGATTGGCAAGAATCCGAAACTCCAGCGTACCGGCGCTGGTGATCTTCTCCTTGTATCGCTCGATCTCGTTCTCGTCGATCTCGGGAATAACGATCTCGATCTGGTCCTTGCCGAAGGGCCGAATCACCACTTCCTTGACGCCGCCCGGATTGATGCGGCGGCTGATGGCCGAGATCAGCTTGTCCATCTCGCCTTTCTTCAAGGAGCCAGTCGCACTTGCACCCGAGCCTTGCTGCAGGTCCGGGGCTCCCAGGGCGAGGCTTTCCTTCGTTCTTTCTCCGACCTCATAGACCAGGTAGACCCCGCCCTTCAGATCGATTCCCAGCTTGGGAGGCCAGCCCGAGTAGATCACCGCTGCCGACGCAAAGAGGCTGAGAAAGATGATCGTTAGCGCCGCCTGGTAGTCGCGCATCCGAAGCCACGAGGCGCACACCGCCGCAAGCACAATTGCGCCAACCACCACAAGCAAGAAGAGAAGGAATGCGCCCCAATAGGCCGGCTGTTCGGCCTCCACCTCCGTGGTGGTTGTCGGGCCGACCTGCTTTACCAGGGGGACCGTATCGTCCACGCCTCCGCTAGCCGGTTGCCCGAGGGGCGCGCCGCCAGGGACGGCCTCGTTTCCCGCAGACGATTCTTCTGCAGGTTCTGAACCGGCCGCGGCTGCCGGAGCTTTCTCGGCCACCGGCTTGGCAGCATCGGCCGTCGCTTCAGCCTTCGCCTCTTCGGTGGTCGCTTCCGGCTTGGGAGCATCAGCCGCTACGTCCGGTTTGGACACAGGCCCCTGATCCGCTGGTGCCGCCGATGTCGCGGCGGGCTCGGCGGCAGCGGTCTGGGCAGCCCCAGAGGGCTCGTCCGCCCCCAGGCTTGTTGCCGGTCCCCACACAGCCGCCAGCACCAGCAAGACCGCCAGCGAAAGGCCGACAACCGGAACCATGCGACCCGGCGCACGGGGCGAGCTCGACCGAACGGAGCCACACACATTCGGAGAAACCAACGTCATCAGAAACCGGAGCATGGGTTACTGTTCCTGCAAGACTCGTTCAAAAGAATTCGTGCGCGAAACCCGTCCCGGGCGTTCAGGACGAGGACTGTTTTGGAGGTTCGTCAGCGACAACACGGGCAATGGAATTGAGTGTCATCCGCAGCTTCGTGCCGGAACTCTCGTCCACTTTGATGGTCACTTCCTTCTTGTCGCGATCCACATTCGTCACCACGCCGAGAATCCCGCCGACCGTGACGACGTGATCGTTCTTCTTCATGTTGCTCAGCATGACCTGGCGCTCGTTATGCTCCTTCCGCTGGGGACGGATCATGAGCAAGTAGAACAGCACGAATATCGGCAGGATCATCAACAGCATCTGGCCGATATCGCCTGCCCCCCCCTGGGCCAAGAGAATTTCAGGTTGCGTCACGCCAAATAACACGTATATCCCTCCCAGTAAAACGGAGGATTCTCAGAGCCGCTGACAATTGACCGATGGCACCCATCAATGCCCGTCGGAACTCCCTCGTTCTGCCGCTGTCTTCTGGGCAATGTATTCCGTCACGACGTGGGGAGTCAAAACCCAGGGGGCAACTGGCGGAATCCAGGGTAAGTCCAGTATCATAAACTCTTGCGCCCCAACGGACAAGGGGATTCAGGCAAGGCCGGC
>CAYSCH010000154.1:0-314 GCA_964429355.1 uncultured Planctomycetaceae bacterium
TGTGCTTCGGACACAGTTGCTGGAGCAGTTCGTCGGCTTCAAAGGCCAGAGCCATATTGGCCGGATTGGGGCGGATCAGGATCCGGTCGTCTTCGAAGATCAAGTCGACCGCTTCGCACCACTGCTGGCTCTCTTCTTCCCGAGTCAGCAGCGGCTGTCCGGACTGCGTGCGACATTGGTTGACGTGGTCGATGTAGATGTGACGCTGGAGCGCATGAATCGTGCGTTGCGTGACGAGGCATTGTGCCCGGGGAAAAATCGTCCCGATCTGGGACCTGAGTTTGCCGTTCTCGTCTTTTTCAAGCGGTGGTGCG
>CAYSCH010000154.1:324-2399 GCA_964429355.1 uncultured Planctomycetaceae bacterium
GTACGGTCCGTCTATACTTTCGCCCCTCGCGCCCACCAGACCGCAAGAGTTCCCGTCCATGAATTCTATCCAGTGTAACGAGGAGCGTACGCTGTGTCTTGCCCAATTCGGTCCAGACGGCCGTCGCACCGACGGAGGATGCCGCACGGCACAATCACGGCTGCGGCCGCATAATTGTGTGTTGCCGCGGAATCCCGGGACGGCGTCTTGTGTGGCGATTCAACTGAGCAGCAGTTGCAGGTCTTCCGCCGTCAGTCGCTGCATCAGGCTTCCGTCGGCCGAAATAATCGCGTCCGCGAGGTTGCGCTTCGATTCCTGCAGTTGGAGGATCTTTTCCTCGACCGTATCGCGAGCAATCAGCCGATAGGCGAACACCGGGCGGGTCTGTCCGATGCGGTGCGTTCGATCGACCGCTTGGGCCTCTACGGCCGGATTCCACCACGGGTCCAGAATGAAGACGTAGTCGGCGGCGGTCAGATTCAGACCGTGCCCTCCCGCCTTGAGGCTGATCAGGAACAGCCGGCAATCCGGATCGGCCTGGAACCTGCGAACGCGATCCTGGCGTTTCTGAGTCTGGCCGTCGAGGTATTCGTAGGCCATGCCGCGCTCGTCGAGGTGGTGCTTGACGATGCTCAGCAGGCTGGTGAACTGGGAGAACACGAGGGCCTTGTGTCCCTCTTCGGTGATTTCGCCGACCTGTTCGAGAAGCGAATCCAGCTTGGCGCTGGACCCCTTCGCATGCCGTTCATCGAGCAGTCCACGATGGCAGGCGGCCTGACGGAGACGTAGCAAGGCCTCCAGAACGTGAATCTTGGATTGATCCAATCCTTGCTCATTGATTTTCTTCTGCAGCGAGTCCCGGTAGTATTTGCGGAGCTGGTCGTAGGCCTTCCGTTCCTGGCGGTCGAGTTCGCAGTAGAGCGTCTGCTCGGTTTTCCGCGGCAATTCGGTGAGAACCTGTTCCTTGGTCCGCCGCAGGATGAAGGGCGCCAGGGCGGTGCGAAGCAGTTCGATCCTGTCGGCGTCGGCCTGCCCGTTCTTCCAGCACTTGTTGAAAACCGAAGAGCGTCCGAGCATTCCCGGGTTGAGAAACTCGAACAGCGACCACAATTCCCCGAGGTGGTTTTCGATGGGCGTTCCGGTGAGAGCCAGCCGGTGGCTTGCCTGGAGCAGCCGGGCTGCCTTGGCGGCCTGGGAACTGGAATTCTTGATGGCCTGCGCTTCATCGAGGATGACGTAGTCGAACTGGATCTCCTTGAGTTTAAGGACGTCGCGGCGCATCGTTCCGTAGGTCGTCACCAGGACGTCGCCCGACTCCAGTTCGCCGAGCTGCCAGATTCGTTTCAGGCCGGTATAGTCGCGAAGCTTGATTTTCGGAGCGAAACGGGCGCCTTCATCCAGCCAGTTGAACACCAAGCTCCGGGGCACGACGATCAGCGAAGGCCCTTGGGACTGGCCGATTATCTGCCGTTGCTGAAGGAGCGCGAGGACCTGGACCGTCTTGCCCAGTCCCATGTCGTCGGCCAGGCACCCGCCGAGATTGAAGGATTGGAGAAACTGGAGCCAGCCGAGGCCCTGGCATTGGTAGTCGCGGAGTTCTCCCACGAATCCGTCGGGCTTGGGGCTCGGCTGGATTCCCTCGAACGACTGGAGCCGTTTTTGCAGGTCCGAGAACCTCTTGTCGACATGTACTTTGTCCTGAGCGGCCAGCAAGGCATCGAGGAGCGCCGCCTGAGAATTACCGAATCGCAGCTTGCCGTCTTGGGTCTGGCCCATTTCGGCCAAGGGACCAAACTTGGCAAGCCACTTTTCGGGGAGCAGGCCCTGGGAACCGTCGCTGAGCCGTACGTAGGTCTGGCCGTGCCGGACCGCCTCGAGCAGATCCGGCAAGGTGGCAACGGCGCCCTCGCCGTAGTCGAACTGGCCATCCAGTTCGAACCAGTCGACCCCCGAGCTGACTCCGCCGCGAAACTCGCCCGGCTGCCGGATTCGCAGCCCCTCCGCTTCGACGATCCAGCCTTCGGCGGTCAGTGCCGAGACCATTTCGCCGAGCTGGCGAGCGAGGAAGGAGATCT
>CAYSCH010000154.1:2409-19750 GCA_964429355.1 uncultured Planctomycetaceae bacterium
CGGGCTGGCATCAGGGGATACCTTGCCCTGGGGCTGTACCTGCCAGACCGAGAGCCGCAGAAGGAGCTCGGTCTCCCGGGCCCAATCACGAACCAGAATCTGGCCGGCATCGCGGGAGAGAATCCGCCCCCGAGTATCCGCGAGTTCCACGACCGAACCTGCGTAATCGAAGGCGAGCGAAGCGAAAAGCTTGCGGGCCTGGCGGCCGGCGTTGGGCTTGTGAACACGCAAGATGGGCTGCGGGGCCACCCTCACTTCGGCGAGATGGAATTCCTCCGGAAGGTCGATCTCCGGGACGGTTCTGCGTTCCAGCAGTTTTTCCACGAATTCCCACCGTTCGGCATAGGGGACGACAATTTCCGGCTCCTTGCGAAACAGGCCGATCCAGGCGAAGTCGGTGGAGGTATCGAACTGGGCCAGATGGCCGGAAAACACGGCGATGCCCGAGCGCAGCAGCACGAGCGGCTCGCTGAGCGCGATATGCCCCGCATCGCGACAGAGTTGACCTCGGAGCGTCCACTGCTGCTTCTGGTCGTCCGCTTCGATGTCGATCCGGAGCCGGTAACGAGCCCCGTCGTCCCATGCCAGGGGAACCGACTCGTCGATTTCGTCCGACACAGCGGAGAGAAGGCGGAATCGCCCGGTAGCGCAAAGCCTTGGCAACAAGAGGTCGTGTTGCTGCGGGGAGATTTTGAACCGATTGTGGTTGTAGGAATAGTAGGAGTAGCGGTAGCCGTAGGAAAATTCGCTGTTGCCGGCGAGAAGGCCGAGGATCCAGCGGTCATCGTCGAGCGAAAGGGATTCCGAAGAATCGCCCATAGGCGAGAACGGCTGAGCCTTGCCGAGCTGGCCGTTCTTCTTCGTATCTCGGCGATAGAGCTCGAGGGCCAGCTTTCCCTCTCGCCGCGTTTCCGCGAGATTGAGGACATACCAGACCTCTCGCCGCTTTCCCAACGCCCGTTCAAAGATCTCCCTGACTCCCCCGGCATGGTTTTCTTCCGCCCACGCAACCTCGCTGAGATGATGTTGCCAGGGCACCGCTCTTGGCCCCATTTTGTCCTTGGAGTTGGAGCGGCCAAAGGGGAGGAGCTCAAACGCGGGCGATATCCCCTTGAGGAAGCCGTCGTCCTCCTCATCATCATCCTCGCCGTCATCGAGATCGTAGCTGTAGACGTCTTCATCGTCGGGCAGAACCTCGATGGTCCCCACGTGCCGAGGGCTGATGCCGACCTCGGAAGTGTCGACCGAGAGGAGGACGGCCCAGATGTGCTTGCACAGTCCCTCCATTTCATAGTAGGAGCAGCTGCAGGAGGCCGTGAGGGTGCTGATATCACAGTCTTCCAGGTCGATCACGATCTCGTGGGGCTGGGGATCGGACCCGACGACCAGGGCGTCGATCAGTCGGTCGTCAACTTCCAGGCTCAAGACGGCCCCCGATCGATAGCAGGCCTGGCCGAGCTCTCGGGTTTCAGGGTCAAAACTGGCCGCACAGCATTCGGCAAGCTGCATTCCAGAAGTCTCCTCGAAACAAGAACCGGCAGATTCCAGCGCCGCCGCGAGAGCCAGACGCACGTTCGTGCCGATGGGAAACACCGACATTCCGCCCAGCCCAAGCGAGCACTTACCAACTTCCGGATCGGAAGGAGACCAGGGTCGCTGCAACACCTTTCCCGACCTGTCGCGGAACAGCCACTTCCACCCGTTTTTCCCACGGAACAACGATCCTGTCAAGCCTTTCCCAGCGCCGTGTCGTTGCTGCTGCCCTGGCAATCCTAGCTAGGCACCACCTCCGGCCAGGCCACCGAGGGAACTGGTGATCTCGGCAAGGGGAAGCTCGATCGTGGGATGGTGGCGAGTTCCCGGATCACGATGCGCGACGAACACAAGCAGGTTGTCACCGAATAACGACCCTGTGTTGTCAAGAGTGGCGACTTCTTTCGCCGGATCGACTCACAACGGCTCAACCTGCAGACACGAGCGGTTTTCGTTTGGGGGCGGTCTGTTTCTTGCCTTGGCGCTGTCCACCTGCCTTGGGTCGGGCGACCGCCTTGGGTTCATTCGGTGTGGGCATCGGGGCGTTGATCGCTTGGCGCCAAGCGGCGAGTCTGGCGTGCAATTCACTCGCCTTGTCCGGCATTTCGTCGGCCAGATTCTTGCTCTCGCCGAGGTCGTTCTCGAGGTTGTACAGTTCCAGATGCTTGTCTTCGAGAAACTCCATGAGTTTCCAGGATCCAGACTGAATGAGGGTGAACCAAGATATCCCGGAAAATGCTGATAGATGGCCTCGCGGTTCAGCGAAGCGTCTGCATCGCGAAACAACGGCACAAGGCTGGTACCATCCAGTGGGTAGTCGGACGGAGCGGCGGTTCCGGCAATCTCCAGGAGGGTCGGATACACGTCGACGTGAATCGCCGGCACGCCACAGACCGAACCGGGCCTGGTCACGCCCGGCCAGCGAACGATGAAGGGCACGCGAGTTCCGCCTTCGTAGAGACTTCCTTTCCCATTTCGCAGTGGAGTGTTGTCGGTGATGTCGTTTGCGCCAATTCCCTCGCGAACGTAGCCGCCGACACCGCCGTTATCGCTGGAGAAGATGAGCACGGTGTTGTCAGCCAATTGCAGCTCGTCGAGGGCGGCCATGACGCGCCCGACGCTCTCGTCCACGCTGGCGATCATCGCAGCGTAGACCGGATTCTTGTGCCCCCCCGCCGGCGGCTTGGATGAGAACTTGTCGATCCACTGCTGCTTCGCCTCGAACGGCGAGTGGACGGCGAAGTGCGGCAGGTAGAGAAAGAAGGGCTTCTCCTTATGGCGCTCGATGAAATCGATCGCCTTGTCGGTGAGGAAGTCGGCCAGATACTGACCTTCTGGGTATTCCGTCCTGGGCGAGGTGGCAAAATCGAAGTGCTTGCCCATCGACACGATCGCTTCATCGAAGCCCCGCCGGCCTGGATGATGCTCCGCGTCCTGGCCCAGGTGCCACTTCCCGAACATGCCGGTTGCATAGCCGGCATTTTTGAGCGATTGGGCGAGGGTGATCTTGTCCAGAGGCAGACTTTCAACGTTGTCGACCGGACGCAGAGAGCGGCTCTGCCAGTCGAACCGGTTGATGCCACCCACCGTGTAAACACCGGTACGCGGTCCGTATTGACCGCTCATCAGCGCCGCGCGCGTGGGGGCGCAGTTCTGGCAATTGTGATAACAGCTCAGCCGCATTCCCTGGGATGCCAGCCGGTCGATGTTGGGCGTCTCATAGTATTTCGACCCCTGGACCGCAAGATCCGTCCAGCCGAGATCGTCGGCAAGGATGAAGATGATGTTGGGTTCGCGTTCCGCCGCAACGGCAGGTATCGCGCCCTGCAGAATCAAGTGCAGCACAGTTGCCACTTCAAGAAAACGTCGTCGATCCGCTTGCCTGGCCTGTTTCATCAGGGGCTCCCCTCGATCACAGTGTCTCGGAGAAACATAACCTCTTCGCCATTGTAGTCGGATCGGAGACGATGGAAATGACGGCTCAGTTACGGGGCTGGACGTGGCCAACTCCCGTCGGATAACCGGGAGATGAGGCGTTCGAGGGTGTCAATAATCGTCGCTCCCGACCATTTTCTGTTCGGCCTTATCGGCCTGCCAGGCGATCGCGGCCAGGGTTCGGCCGACTTCGAGGAGCTCGATCGTTTCGGCCAACTGGTTCGCCTGGAGCACGACCATTTCGGAGCCGGCCACGGTTCGCACGGCAAAGGCGCCGTGGAGAATGTTCGTGTTGTAGCGGAGCAGGGCCAGGGCGTTCTGCGGGGAGACGGGTCCGCACACGGACCAGTAGTTGATCATCGCATGCCCCTGATCGTCCTTGACGCCAAACTCGACGTGAACCTCTTGCTTGCGCAGGGGTCCAACGGGCACGGTTACCAGCCAGGAGTCGCCGGCCTCTTGGACCTTGTAGTTATTGGCTTCGGCGGCCGCGCGGACGAGCTGTTTGGGGTCGGACGCAACGGAAGCCAGATCGCCGAAGTCGAGCCCACCGGCCACACCGGCGGTGGCTGCGACCGCTCCGGTTGCCGCCGCCACGGGAGCCGGCGCCGACGACGCAGGAGCCGTCGCCGGTGCCGCGCCGGCCTGCATCGCCTGCTGGATCATGCCGGGCATCATCATGCCGAACCCGGCCCCCATTCCCATCCCCATGGCTCCCCCGGCGCCGCCCCCCTGCTCGGCCAGCTTCTGCATGCTGTTGGCAGCCTGGAATTTCATGAATGCGTTCAGGTCGCCGATGGCTCCCATCGAACTTCTTGCGTCGATCGCCTTCTGAACTTCCTCCGGGGGCGTGATGGCATTGATGAAGAAATCGGCCAGTTCGAGCCCGTACCTGGCAAACTCTTCGGACAGCTTTGCCCGAGTGCCGGCGGCCACTTCGTCGTAATGGCCGGGCAGATCGAGAATGCCGATCTTGACCGTTCCCAGAATTTCGGCCAGACGCGAAACAACCAGGTCTCGCAGGAACGACGTCACCTCGTCTGTGGTATATTTGCCCTGGGTCCCGATCAGAGTGTTGAGCAGAATCTCCGAATCGACGACGCGAAACGAGAACTTGCCGAAGCTGCGGAGCCGAACCATGCCGAAGTCGGCGTCGCGAAAAGTGATCGGCTGGCGAGTTCCCCATTTCTGGTCGAGGAACGTCTGCTTGCCGATATAGTAGACCTGGCACTGGAAGGGGGATTTCTCCCAGGGGATTGTGAGGATCCGGGTGATGATCGGCACGTTCATGGTGGTGAGGGTGTAGCGGCCGGGCGCGAACCGGTCCATCGCCTTCCCGTCGCGGAAGAAGACCGCCTCCTGATTCTCCTGGACGATCAACTGGGCACCCAACTTGATATCGGCCGATCCTTCCGGCGGAATGCGTTGGACGAGAGAGCGATTCGCCTCGTCGAAGTATTGAATGACTTCCAGCCGGATGCCCATGAATATCTCCTTTCGTCAGCTATTGGAACCGATAACAGAATCACCGATTGTCTGAATCGTTGCCCCTGCGAGACTTGCTCATTCTGTCCGTGTTACTTACCCGAGTCCGGCGAGCATGTCGGCTCGCTGGTCCCATCTTTCGTTAAAATCGTCAAGCCGGCTGTGCAATTCAGCCAGCCGGGCGGCCGAGTCTTCGACAGCAGGCAACACCTCGATGGCATCGCCCAGTGCATCCACGTCCTGCATCAACTTCAGGTCATGCTGATACACCCGATCGAGCAGATCTTCGTCGACCCGAACGAGGTCAAAAAAACCGCTGTAACCTCGCATGGCGCCTTGGATGCGGGCGATGAGCGTGTCAAGTCGCCCTCGGATCCGATCGACTTCCGGCAACAGGTCGAGCTGACCCTTGTCGGCCAGGGGCCGGGCAAACTGGTCGAGGGCTCGTTTGGCTCGTTTGAGCCGGTCGGCCAGCCACTGCCGTGTCAGCCCGTCGGCGTCGCGGCGATACTCCTTTTCCAGATACCCCCGGAAGCCCGGGATGTATCGAAGGATACTCTCGACGATGTTGCGTTTTTTTGCGTGTTGGATAGGTTCCGGCATTGGATCGTTCATCGCAGTTGGGCTTGGGAAGGTACGGGAGGGCCTCTCGGTCCCCCAATTGTGGCCAAGTAAGGACGTTCGGGGAAGCACCCCACCTTTGCGTCGTTATTCGACGGATCCGGCAGTAGCTTGCCATTAGAACTCCTGACAGGGCAAGTTTTCCAGAATTCCCACACTTCCTGCGCTACCTGAAATCACTTCTTTATTGAACTTCGAACCCCGGCCGCTGAAATGGAATCTGCCTTGGCAGGCGAGAAGGACCTCTGCTATAGTCCCCCCTCCTGTTGAAGCGAAGGGCTGCGCCCGCGGTGTGCCGGGTTCGACAAACGGACGGAAGTCGATGGAAAGAAATCACATACGTCGAGTTGCCTTGCTCCTGCTCCCGGCCATGTGCGGCGTCATCCTCGGGTTTTCTGGTTGCTCCATGCCGCGTTGGGCTCGGTCTGCGTCCAAGCGGGGCCAGTCGATACCTGGCGTGTCAGCTCCCCACGAGCGGATATCCAAGCTACGCGAGCAGCGGAAACGGGCAGATACCTTGTCGCCGGAGGCGGCCGAGCAATTTGCTCTGCAGTTGGCACCTCAATGTGGCGAAGAGGTGGATCCGCTCATCCGTGCCGAAATGGTCCTGACCCTGGGGGCACTCAAGTCGCCCACGGCCCGCCAGGCCTTGCTGGCAGCGGGCCAGGATCCGAACAGCCGAGTCCGTATGGCAGTCTGCAAGGCCTGGGGCGGCATTGCCGACGAAGCGGCCTCGAGTGAGCTTGCGAGGATTGTCTCCAGCGACACGGACCAGGAAGTGCGATTTGCCGCCGTCAGGGCTCTGGGCAAGGCGGGTGGCCCCCACGCGGTGCCCGCTCTGGGTACGGCGCTGGAGGATCGCGATCCGGCCATGCAGTACCTGGCCATGGAGAGTCTCCAGGACGTTTCCGGCGAGGACTTCGGTCACGACGCGCGGCTCTGGAAGCAGTATGTCGTGGACCGCGGAGCGGGGCGCCAAGAGAAGAGCGTTGCGCAGAACAGTCAACAAGTCTACTGACGCCTGCTGAGAATGTGGGGCACCGACGAGCTTGCGGTTCATTGGGAACAGCGCCGTAGCAGCAGCCGGGCTTCTCGCAGCGGCCTGTCCGGGCAGACGTTGCGCCGGCACGAGCTGAGAGATTCAGAAACTTGGCTTCTTCAATTGCGGGCTTCGTATCGGGCCTGGGCCAGCGATATCACGCCCGCCAGAAGGACGCCGAAGCCGCCGAGAACGAAAAGCGTTTCGCGCGAGGCACCCGGCTGCGCGAGAATCCATGCCCCGACGGCAGGGGCTGTCATCTTGGTAATGCCGTCCACAAACGCCAGGACACCTTGGTAGCGGCTTGTATCCGGGCCGGATTGGGCATAGTAGGCCGAACCGATCTGCCACCAAAGGATCCAATAGCCTCCCTGGACCGCCCCGCGACTGACCCGTGCAACAACGGGAATGAAGAAGGCAGCCGGTCCCAGAATCGGCGAGCATGCCGTGGTCATCGCGAGCAGTATAGGGTCTATGCCCCATCCAAAACAGACCCACGCCCAGGCCGTCGAAAGCCGGACCCGATCAAACCAGTCGCCCAGACGTCCCGTTGCCAGAAAGGCAACGACGGCCGGTATCACGTGAAGCAGCAGGGCGCACTGGACGTAGCCATAGTGAAGATCGTCTTCGAGAAAGGCCGGAATGTACGAGACGTAGGTTGAGGCGGCAAAGCTGTAGATCAGGCAGGCAAACATGTACCACCGGTAGCGAGCGTCGCGGGCAAGGATCTCCAGGGCGATCTGGAAACTCTCGAGGATTGGCGGCCGAGGTCCCGCGGCGCGATCATCGATATCTTCCTCGACGTGAATCCGGCGAAACTGCAGGTAGGCGACCAGGTTTGCTGCCGTTGCCAGGATCAGAAGACCGCGAACTGCCGTCAGAATGTGGCCCGGATATTGCCTCAGGACCAGATCGAGGAGGGCCGAGGAAAGGAGAAACAGCACGAGAAAGACGAGCGAAGACCAGCGCCGGATTTCGCCGGTGGCCTGGCCTCGATGTTCTGCCGGGTAGTTGGCGCGAACGATGGATGCAACGGCCGGGCGGGTGATCGTGCTGAACATCAGGCCGAGGCCGCTGAAGAACAGAAACAGGAAGGAACTGTCGGTCAGGGCCATCGCGCCGGTCGTCGCGACACAAGCCAGGCCGGGCAGGAAGACGAACGGCATCTTCCTGCGCACCGCCATCCAGTTGCTCAGATAGAGGGTGGTGAGCATGCCGAGACCGGCGAGGCTGAGATTGAGCCCGAGTTGCCAGTCCGGAGCGCCCAGTTGTTTTTTGGCGATCACCGGCGCGGTGGCGAGGATCCCGCCCGTCACCGCGTCGAACAACGCATACTGCAGATGGTAACGATAGGTTCGGCGAGCGTTTCCAGCGAGCGACGGAACGTTCAATAACCAATCCGCCATGGCAGGGCGACCAGTCCTCCGCATCGATTGCCGGCCCAGAGAGGGGCGGGAAGACCGGAAGGAGTTGAAAGGATAAAGGGGGGTTGGGGGCCGCCTACGAGGCGCGGATCGTTCGCATCCAGATGCCGGCGGGGTCTAGCAGGCTCTCGTCAGGATCTCCGCAAAAGGACGTCAATAGTCCGGCAGCGCCGGATCGCTTCCAGGTTAGACGGCCGGGCGAGAAAAATCCACCCGCCAACCGATCCAAGGAGGAATCTGGAGCAGCCCCAAACAGCTTTGCGGATTTCCCGGCAAAAGGTGGTTGTCACCTTTTTCCTCCCGAAGTCACCATGAATCGGGCAGTGGCCGACCCGGGTATCGATCTGTGATCTGTCAGGCGGTATCGCGGAGAGAACCTGCAATCGCCGCGCGAACTGCGGTAGAATGGAGCCCCCAAGAGAAACGGCAAGTACCCCCAGTTACGCTCATGAATGACGAACGAACCCCCTATTTTGAAACCGTCTGCCCTCAGTGCCAATGGTCCGAATTGTGCGGGCCGGAAGGAATGACTCGCCATATGATTGCCGCTCGGCGGCTCAAGCGAACGAGCGAGCTCAGCCTGAGAATGCTCGCCGAACTCTTCCAGGCCTCGGCAGCGAGCCTGGTCTGCCCGGAATGCGGGCACACAGGCTTGAAACTGAAGCCACGATCCGACCTGGATGAGAACTGGCCTGGCGGACGGCCGTGCAGCGCGTGTGGCAAAACGATCCCCGACGAGCGGTTGGAGTTCTATCCCGAGGCCACGTTGTGCGCTTCCTGCCAGGGGAAAATCGATCGTGGTGAGAGGGTAGGCGACATGGACTACTGCCCCCGTTGCGGGGCTCCCATGCAGCTTCGTCCAACACGATCGGGCGGGATTACTCGCTTCGAGATGGCCTGTACGGCTACTCCGCCGTGCCGGCTCCGGGGGAAGGGGTAATACAGCGTCTGGTTAACCGGCGACCGGGTTCCCACCGAGAGCGAGCGACGCGGCAAATGGCCCTGCGTGATTCCCAGAGGAAATTGCGGCAAGGCGCTCGAGGAAGGCAACGAAGTGCGGCGGGATGGGCGGCAGGGTGTCGTAGTGCTTCTGGAGGTGCAGCGGCATGCACCGCATGCGGTGAAGATCGTCCACTCGGTGTACAGCAAGTAGCGAAACCATGGCCTGAGGAACCGTATGCTCTCATGTGTGCACATACGGGTCAGTGGGAGCCTTGGGCGGGTAACCACCCAGGGCCACCTGGCCGGGACCGACAGAGTATCGTTCACGCAGGGTGAAGCCTGTATTCCAACGACTGGGGATCCGCCGGGCACTACAGCGCCAGCCGCTCTCGCACGACGGCGGCGCACTCCTCTTTCTTGACCCGGATCTGCTCGAGCGAGTCGCGATCGCGAATGGTGACCGTGCCGTCTACGAGGGTCTGCCCGTCGACGGTGATGCAGTAGGGGGTGCCGACTTCGTCCTGGCGGCGGTAGCGGCGGCCGACAGCCCCCTTCTCATCGTAGAACGTGTTGAAGTGGGGCTTCAATTGTCCGTAGATTTCCTGGGCCACCTCGGGCATGCCGTCCTTCTTGACTAGCGGGAAGACGGCCACCTTGATGGGAGCGAGGCGGGGATGGAACTTCATTACGACCCGCTTCTGGGGCTTGCCGTTCTCGTCGGGCTGCTCGTCTTCGCAGTAGGCCTCGCAGAGGAAGGCCAGGGTTGCCCGGTCGGCTCCGGCGGACGGCTCGATCACATGGGGAATGAACCGTTCCTTGGTCATGTCGTCGAAGTAGCTGAGGTCTTTGCCGCTACCGCGGTGGCGAGGCTGCCCCTTCTCGTCCTTCTCGACTTCCAGCGGACGCGTGTTCGGATCGAGCTTGCCTTCCATGTGGCTGCGAAGGTCGAAATCGCCGCGATGGGCGATCCCTTCCAGTTCGCCGAATTCACCGGGCATGAGGAACGGGAAGGCGTACTCGATGTCGGCGGTGCCGGTCGAGTAGTGACTCAGTTCCTCAGGATCGTGGTCTCGCAGCCGGAGCCGCTGGCCGGCCAGGCCGAGATCCTGGTACCACTGGAAGCGACGGTCTCGCCAGTACTTGTACCATTGGGGCGAAGTCTCCGGCCGGCAGAAGAACTCGATTTCCATCTGTTCGAACTCGCGGGAGCGGAAGGTGAAGTTCCGCGGCGTGATCTCATTGCGGAAACTCTTGCCGATCTGGCCGATGCCGAAGGGAATTCGTACCCGGGTGCTGTCGCAGACGTTCTTGAAGTTGACAAAGATTCCCTGGGCCGTTTCGGGACGGAGGAAAGCCGCGTCTTCATCGCCGCCCAACGCTCCGACGATCGTCTTGAACATCAGGTTGAATTCGCGCGGTTCCGTGAGGGTACCCAGTGTCTTGGCATCCGGGCCCAAGGCCATACTGGTGTCTTTCACGGTGGTCAAGGAGACAAGCGGCCCGTCCCATGCCAGGCGGTCTGCGTTCTTTTTTCGGAGATTGAACAGCTTCAGGGCGTTCTGTTCGGTTTCCTCCAGCCCTTGTGCACCGCTCTGCGAGGTGGTTATGAAGACCCGTTTTCCATCACACTCGACCCATCGTCCGTTGACCTGATCGTGCCGGTACCGCCGTTTCGATTCCCGGCAGTCGACCATGAAATCGTGGAACAGGTCGTAGTGGCCGGAACACTTCCAGACCTGGGGATGCATGATGATGGAGCAGTCCAGGCCCGTCATCTCGTAAGTGGACGGGGCACCGGCCGGCTGGACCTGTTCGTTGTGGCCGAGCACCATGTCTCGCCACCAGGCTTCTCGGACATTTCGCTTCAGCTCGACCCCCAGCGGACCGTAGTCCCAGAAGCCCTGGATTCCGCCATAGATTTCGCTCGACTGAAACAGGAAACCTCGTCGTTTGCACAACGCAACCAATTGGTCCATATCCATGGCAAGAACCTTCTTCAGGGAACACAACTGCAGATACAAAAAGGGGCTTCCGCCTTCAACCCGGGGAAACGAAGTGCGGGACCGGCAGCGCCGAGGGGCCGCTCGAATGTGTTTGCGACGGGCCTGGCTTGCCCATCCGGGTGACGGCTGAAACAGGTTAGTCTACATCCGATAAGCCCTGACGGTCTACGCCCTCAACGAAATGAGGCAGACCCTATTGGCAGCGGATTCGCATCGTTTTCGTGTCGAGCTCGGGAACGCCGGAGAAGCGATCGAGCAGGGAGGCCGCCAGGATATCCTGCTCGCATCCGATGGCCGTCAGCCTGCGGCCTGGTTCACTGCGGCGAAGTTCGGCGGCGAGCAGCTCGGGATCCATAGGCTCTGCCCCAATCACGTAGGGAACCGCGAACGAACTCGTCCAATTCTCCTTGGCGGTTATTGCCTGGACGTTCATCTCGTAGCGGCCGGCGCCATGCCGATCGAGGCGTTCGACGAGCAGGCCCGCCATGAGGATGTCGTCGCGGCCATACTGGCCGCGAGTCCCCGCGCAGACGATGTGAATCTCATCCAGACCGACCAATTCCTGGAATACGGCGCTGGCGTTCACGAAGGATGCGATCAAGACCCTCGCCGCCCGTCGGCACCGCCGCATGGCGCCCGTCCCGTTGGTCGTGGTGAAGACCACCGATTTGCCTGAGACCGCCACCGGAGAGTACTCTTCGGGAGAGTTGCCGAGATCAAATCCCTCGATCGGCAGCCCCTCCTGTTCGCCGCCGAGAATCACCTCCCCTGGCGAGAATTGTTCGGCAACGCGGTGCGCCTCGGCAATGTCGTGGCAGACGATGACCTCGTTGGCTCCCGACTCAAGGGCCCAGCAGATCGTGGTGGATGCCCTCAGGACGTCGATCACAACAGCTGTTTTTCCGACCAGTTCCTCTTCAGCCACCAGGGTCGGCAGGGCATACACCTTGAGTTTTCGATCCATGATTCGTCCTGCCGGTGGCATTGGTGTCGCAAGCCGTTGGCTTGAAACTGGTTAACGTAGGCTGGAAAAGGTGGCCAGAGGTCCACGGACGCTGGAGCTTGGAGCTTGTGTATCAGAGCTGGGTTGTGCTGGATTTCTCGGGCCACGACGCCAATTCCGCCAGACTACCATATCGGAGCCGGACTGCCCACTTCAGGCCCGGCACTCTACAATATCGCCATGTCCTCACATGGTTTTGCCGACTTTCTGGAACAACTTCAGGCCGCGGGACGGCTGGTGCGCGTCGACCAGCCGGTCGAGCGACGGCTGGAAATCGGCAGCAGGGCTGACCAGACTGCTCCCAAAGCATGCCTGTTCACCAACGTTCACGAGTCGACCATTCCCCTCATTACGGGGATTTATTCCTCCTCCGAAAGTGTTCTCGGAGTGTTCCAGGCATCGAGTTTCGCTGAAGCCGCAGCTCGGATGGACCAGATTCTCGCTCCGGGAACCGGCGAAACCTGGCTGGAGCGTCTGGGAGCCAATCGGACCTCGCCGCTGCGGAAGTGCCAACCCAAGATTGTGCGCAACGGGCCTTCCCAGCAGATTGTGCACCTTGGCCGCGATGTCGATCTCACCCAACTGCCGGTGCCGACCTTTCACGGGGACGAAACGTTCCCGGTCCTGACAGCAGGCCGTCTGATCTGCCAATGGCCCGCTGAGGAGCGGCGGCATGTGGGGCGTTACGATTTCCGGACGATCGCGGTCGATCGACTGGTAGCCTGCTGGCCGCCATCGAGTGTGGCGGCCCGCCTGTTTGCCCAGTATGAGCGACGAGGGGAGAGCATGCCGGTGGCCATTGCTTTCGGCGGCCAGCCAGTCGATCTCCTGGCGGCGATGGGGCCGCTCGCCGCGGGGGCTGACGCGTTCGAACTGGCGGGCTACCTGCAGGGACATGCGTGCGAACTGGTTTCGGGGCGTTGCGTGGGGCTGGCTATTCCGGCCGATGCAGAACTGGTGATCGAGGGGGTCATCGATCCCAAGGAGCCGTTGGCCGATCCGGGGAGCGGGTTGGATGCGATGGGGCAACTCGGACGACTCCGGCCTGGGCCCGTCGTGCGGGTCGAAGCGATCACTCATCGCCCCACGCCGCTATTTCCCGCGCTGCTCCCGAGCGAGAAGGCAACGATCCATCGGGCGTTGGCTCGGGTGTTTCTCCCGTTTCTCCGCCAGGAGTTGCCGGCCTTAAACGATCTGGCATTCCCGGCCTTCGGCGGCGACCGGGTGTGGGCGTTTGCGTCGATCGACCAGACCTATGCGGGGCAGGCCGGGCAGGTTGCCCAGGCATTCTGGGGATTGGCCGACATGCTTCCCGTTCGATTTCTGGTGATCGTGGACGACCAGGTCGACGTGCACAATGCCGAGGAGGTCTGGTCTGCGGTTGCCGCCCATGCCGCCCCGGCCACCGATGTTCGTTTGGGAGACGTACCCCCGGACGCATTTCTCCGCGACCCGCCTCCCGGCCGGATGTTTTTTGACGCCACACGATCGCTGCCGTGATATCTGGCTGTCGTCCGGTAGTCGGTGGTCGCTCCGCGAGAAGACATTTGTTCCCGGAGCGAACAGCGACGTTGGATATTTGTCGTTCTTTACTGCAAGCTACCCCACACCGAGCGCCTTTGATCCGATGCCTGTCGACAAGTCGTCCGAGAGAATTCAGCGCATGTTTGCGGAGATCGCTCCGCGCTACGATCTTCTCAACCGACTGTTGTCGATGGGGATCGATCGACGCTGGCGGCGCCGGACCACGCGTCTGGTGCCGCCCGGCGAAGGGCCGGTGCTGGATGTGTGCACCGGAACCGGCGATCTCGCCCTGGCCTACTGGAGAGCCGGCGGGCGGAAATTGCGGGTCGTAGGAACGGACTTCGCCTATCCCATGCTGACCATCGCCAGGAACAAGGCGGCGAAATCGCATGCCGAGAACGACGTTTCCTTCCTGAAGGCCGATACGCTCGATCTGCCCTTCGCCGACGAGAGTTTTCAGGTGGTCACAGTCGCCTTCGGCCTCCGCAACGTATGCGATACGGACCGCGGACTGCGAGAAATGGCCCGCGTCTGTCGCCCAGGCGGTCATGTGGCGGTGCTCGAGTTCTCCACCCCGGCGGCTTGGCCCATCCGGCAGTTATACCTCACCTACTTCCGCCACGTGCTGCCACGCATCGGTCAGGCCGTGGCACGGAACAGGCACTCGGCCTACAATTACCTTCCGGCAAGCGTGGGTGAGTTCCCCCAGGGCGAGGCCCTGGCTCAGCGGATGACGGCGGCCGGCCTGCACGAGGTGCGGTTCTATCCTTTCACCTTCGCCGTCGCTACCCTGTATGTAGGCAAGAAATGAAACGCAAGTTCATCGTAGCGATCACGGGAGCCAGCGGCGCAGCCTATGCGGTGCGTCTGCTCGACGTGCTCTGCGCTGCTGGATGCGACGTGCACCTGGTGATCAGCCCGGCTGCGGCACTGGTCATCAAGCAGGAACTGGGTGTCGAGGTTGACCTGGAGGACCTCAAGTCCGCCGGACTGCTGCTGGATCGAATCCGCCGCGGCGAAGGCGAGAACCTCGATCGGGTCCGGCAGATCACGGGCATAGCGAGCCGGTCGAGCCGGGCCGTGCCGGTCTCGTCGGAGGGGCCGGGGGAAGTGCACTACCATCACCATGCGGACCTGATGGCCCCGATCGCCAGCGGCTCTTTTCTTACCGACGGAATGGTGATTTGCCCCTGTTCCGGGGGAACTCTCAGCTCGGTGGTCCATGGTATCTCGGGCAACCTGATCCACCGGGCGGCGGAGGTCCAACTCAAGGAACGCCGCCCCTTGATTCTCGTGCCACGGGAGACGCCCCTCTCGGCGACTCAACTGGCGAACATGCTGGCGGCGGCCCAGGCCGGCGCCGTGATCCTGCCGGCCATGCCGGGCTTTTACCACGGCGTGACGACGTTGCAGGATCTCATTGACTTTGTTGTTGCGCGAATCTGCGATCAGCTTCGCGTGGAGAATGTGCTTATTCACCGCTGGGGCCAAAAGGAATAGTAGCGTAGCCGAACGGCCCGAGTTTGGGCTTCGCGCGTGGGAGCGGGATGCGGCGAAGTCGTGTGGCAAGTGGCCAAACTCTGGCGAGTTCAGCTACACGATGGGGCCAAACTCTGGCGAGTTCAGCGACACGATGGGACCAAACTCTGGCGAGTTCAACTACACGATGCCTTCGATGCTTGTTCGTATCCTGGAAATGATTCGGTTCAGCCACACGCTGTTTGCGCTTCCCTTTGCGCTGCTGGCAGCGGTGATGGCCTGGGCGGCCAATGCCAACGAGTCGCCGCCGATCGCGTTTCGCTGGCTGGACCTTGTGGGAATTCTGCTCTGCATGGTGTTTGCCCGTAGCGCGTCGATGGCCTTCAACCGCCTGGCCGACCGGCGGCTGGACGCCCTCAATCCGCGAACGGAGCGGAGGCACCTGCCAACGGGCGCCTTGAGCATTGTCTCGGTGAGTTTCTTTACGGTCGTCTGCAGCCTGGGATTCGTGGCTGCCACTTTGCTGTTCCTGCCGGCGAATCGGTTACCGCTCTATGCTTCGGTGCCGGTGCTGCTGTTCCTGTTTGCCTACAGTTTCACCAAGCGTTTCACCGCCCTGGCCCATTTCTGGCTCGGTACGGCCCTGATGCTGGCCCCCATCGCCGCGTGGGTCGCCATTCGCGGAGAAGTGGCCTGGCCGCCGGTCGTATTGGCGAGCGCGGTGATGCTGTGGGTCTCGGGGTTCGATATCATCTATGCCTGCCAGGATTTTGACTTCGACCTGAAGATGCGACTGCACAGCGTGCCCGCCCAATTCGGGATCGCACGGGCGCTGCGCATCGCCGCGGGCCTGCACGGCGGCATGGTGGTCGTGCTCGCCATTCTGCCGGTCGTCTACCCGGAGTTCGGCTGGGTCTACTATCTGGGCCTGGCGAACATCGCCATGCTCCTGGTCTATGAACATGCGATCGTCCGCCCGGACGACCTGACGCGTGTCAACCAGGCCTTCTTCCACGTGAACGCCGTGGTCAGTATTGGACTGCTGGCTATCGGGGCCATCGACATCCTCATGTGAACTGTTCAGGATACTTGAAATTTGTACCGGTGCGGCTCTGCCATGCTTGCTCAGATCGAAAACAAGGTTCATGCCGGCCGGCGTCTCAGTGCCGAAGAAGGCGTTTTTCTGTTTCGCCCCGAGGTGGATCTTCACTGGCTGGGAAGTCTGGCCGACGAGGTGCGGCAGCGGAACAGCGGAGCGGCGGTCTATTACAATCTCAACGCGCACCTCAACCCGACGAACATCTGCCTCTATCGATGTAAGCTCTGCGCCTATAGTTGCAATCCGGGCGATGCGAAGGCGTTTCTGATGACCGACGAGGAGATTCTCGCCCGGGGCCGGGAGGCGGCGGAGAACGGCTGCACGGAGCTGCACATCGTCGGCGGCGTGCATCCCGAAAGGCCTTATGCCTGGTATCGCGACCTGCTTCGGCGGCTTCACGATTCGTTTCCGCGGTTGATGCTCAAGGCCTGGACGGCAGTTGAGATCACGAGATTTGCCCAGCTCACCGGGCGATCGGCGGAGAGCATCCTCGAAGAACTGATCGATGCAGGACTGTGCTGCCTCCCCGGCGGAGGAGCCGAGATATTCGCCCCCGAGGTACGCCAGCAGATCTGTCTGGCCAAGGCGGACGGGAAGACCTGGCTCGAGGTGCACCGGACGGCTCACCGCCTGGGGCTGGAGACGAACGCCACCATGCTCTACGGGCATGTGGAGAACTTCGAGCATCGGATCGACCATCTCATCCGCCTGCGGGAACTACAAGACGAGACGGGGGGCTTCCAGACGTTCATTCCACTGGCCTTTCATCCCGAGGGAACGGAGCTTTCCCATCTGTCGCGTGTGACCGGGCTGGACGATCTGCGGATGATGGCCGTCAGCCGGCTGATGCTCGACAACTTTCCCCATATCAAGGCCTACTGGATTTCGCTCGGTGTGCCAACGGCCCAGATCGCGCTGGGTTACGGTGCCGACGATCTGGACGGAACGGTTCGCCACGAGCGGATCCATCACGACGCAGGAAGCACAGCCCCCGAGATCCTCACGGTGGAACAGCTCGAAGGCTTGATTCGCGAGGCCGGGCGGACACCAGTGGAGCGGGACACGCTCTATCGGCCGATCGAACGGAATGGCCGAGAGTGGAGGTCGGTTCTGCCCCCGTCTTTGGATGCGAGCAACCAGGAGTAAGGCCGCGCTCAACAATAAGTTACCGATTTCGAGGAACGGCGTGAGCCGTCCGGTACGGCGAAACCGGAGGGCTTGCGCCCTGCCGCTAACTCTCGGCACGGAAAATCG
>CAYSCH010000155.1:0-19713 GCA_964429355.1 uncultured Planctomycetaceae bacterium
TGATCAGCCACAGCGAAAACGCGAAAGCGCTGAGCCACACCATCAGCGGCACGCAACCGATGTTCAAGCTTTTGAGGACCATGGCCCCGATGCTCAATGCCGAAGGCATGACCCCGGGCTCGACATTTCCGTCGACATCCACATCGCCGCCGACATCCCCGACGTCCACATCCCCGACGTCCACATCCATGTCGACGTCCCCGTCCACATCCAGATCGATGTCGAACAGATCCAACCCCACCGCTCCGACGAGGACAAACAGCCAGTAGAGCACCAGCAGTCCCAGCAGGACCGTGGGCCCCAGGTTAGCACCGGCGATCGCAGTCTGCCATAGTTCAGCCATCGTAGGGTCCACCCTGCCATTCGGCACAGAAGCCGCCCAGATCGGGCGTATTCCGTCTGACTAGAAATCCGTCCAGCCAATCTTTCCAGACTAGTCCACCGGCGGGGACCGTTCCACCCAGATCGTCCAGTTTCTCAGCGCTCGCAGGCCGGTTGTTTGGTTGCCACGATGAATTTGCCCACTCTGTGGCGGGGGGCTGCTCGAACGCAAGTGTTTCCGAACCGCTGGCCTGTCGGCCGCCAGATGCGATTCTTCTGCCGGTCTCATACGCCATCCCTCCCGCGCTTGGATCAAGCTCGAAACCTGCCCTGCCCCGAAAGCGCTCAATGCCGTATGGATTTCGCCGGGGATTTGCGAATCTTGCCAGTAAGAGGAGAAATGGTTCACGGCGGGAGGCTGTGAACGGTTGTTCTTGGAGCCGCTAACAAAACCACCGATGTTGCACATCCATGCCCGCGGGAAACTCGTACATTTTGTCAGGGCTTCTTACGGCAGCAGTCTCACGACAGGACCGCCTCCCCACATTCGTTCAAGGGTGAATCCGCAGCGCCCATCGTCCTTCGAGCGGTTCAGGGCCTGCCACGCGTCGACCCAACGCTGCCAGGGGATTCGGATCTCGCCGAACAACAGCCGCGATCGGTCCACGAGGGGCAGGGCCGTGAGCGTGGCCCTTAGGTCCGCCGACCAGGGGGTCAACACGGGGCCCGGAGGCAGTTCGCGGTCGGCATCCAGCGGATAGTGGATTTCGACGTCCGGCGAATCGGCCAAGGAGAACACCAGTCCCTGGTCGTCCAGATCGTAGGCAAAAATGGTCCGGGGCAATTGGGACTCGATTTCCCGGCGTACCAAGTCGATTCCGGCCGCCTTGTAGAGGCCCAAGAGCGCGACGGCCAGCGTGTCGCGTTCGACCGGCGAAAGCCGCTCCAGCGCTTCCGGGGCGGTTATGTTGGCGAGGAGCCTTCCCTCGCGGGCGTCGATCTGCATCGCCAGCGGTGCGGGGATCGTCTCCCCGAGGTTCACCTCCACCGAGATCCGGTTCGTCGTCAGGTGAATTGCCCCGGCCTGAATCCCGGAGGAGTCGGCAAATCCTCCCTCGCCGAGAAACCAGACGAACTCGCGCTCAACGAAGCGGCTCACGCAGAGCTGCAACTCCTCGAAAGCCCGCAACTGCTTGTGCACCCCGGTCCAGTTGCCGCTATCCCGAGTTTCTTTGTCCGCGGCTCGCAGCCTGGCGTATCGTTTGGGGATGGTCCCGGAGTGGAGGCCCGGCAGGAGCAGCCGGCGGACCGTTTCGTTGTGTCTGCCCACGGCCACCGGGTACAGATACTTCGACCGATTGGCCGCGTAGATCTGCCAGTTCTCCCGGAGCTCCCAGGCGAGGAAGCCGAAGATCCCCGGGATGGAGGTAATCACCGTGGTAGCGACCGTGTAGGCAAACCCCTTTTCCATGGCGGTGTCCAGCACCCCTGCCAATACGGGGATGAAGGGGAGCATTATCTTGTGCGAGACCGTGACCACGGGAAAATGCTTGATCGGGTTGATCTGGGGCTCGATGAGCAGGGTGATCGAGAATCGGGCCACGTACGCTGCCGCGGCCCAGAATGGGACCAGAATCACACGGGCCACCCAGGCTACCCGGCTTTCGCCGGATCGAAATCGCAGCCAGTCGTCGACGATGGACATCAGCCGCTCGATGGCTTCGACGGAGAAGCGAAAGATATCCATGATCAGCCAGAAGAGCCGAGCGATCACCTGCACGGTGAGCCATCGCCACGCCCGTCCCGCCCAGTCGGTTGTGACTTCCTCGAGATCTCGGCCCAGTCGGGTGTTCAGGAGCAGGTTGAGGCTCACGAAGATGCCCAGCGTGCCGGTCCAGGTGTTGTGCCAGTGCGGAATCAGACGGGGCAAGGCCCAGGAGACGATCGCCGTGACCAAGAGGGGCTTGATGACATAACGGCCGGTCCACCGGAAGGCGCGTGAGCGGATCACTTGCTGCACGATCTCCAGTTTCGCCAGCCGCCTGGGAAGCTCCCTGAAGACGAAGTGGAGGTCGCGGCCAACGGCTCGGAGCACTTTCAGCGTAACACGCCGGAAACTCTCGAAGTTAATCAAGAAGAACAGGAACAGACCCAGCGGTACCACGAGCGGCAGGTCCCCGACTTCCGGTTCGGTCCCGAAGGCCAGCTTCAAAAGATGCTTGACCCCCGCTTCAGCGACGTAGGCGCCGCCGAAGGGGAGAATCAGGTAGCACATCAGCACCCGGCCTGTCGGTGTGCCGAACGCCACGGCGCTAAGCCGCTGCATGAAGCGGAGGTAGAACTGCCCGTGCCGATATACGCCGTCGAGCGCGGCGGCCATGGTCCGATCGGCACGCAGGAGCTGGTCGCCGAACAACAGATCGCGGATCCCCGACAAGTCCTCGGCCTTCAGGTGATTCCTCGCGACGGCATCCCGCAGATCTCCGAGGGTCAGAAACCCCTTATCGACAATGCGGTCGAGGAGCTCTTCAACGACCTTTCGGGCGGCGAGTCGTTCCACCACGTTGGAGGGGAGGAACCCGGCCTGCCGAAGAGCGTCTTCGATCAACGGGCGGAAACGGTTGCGCAGGTTCTCCTCGCTCCGTTCTTCGGCGCGATGGAGGAGGTTGTACAGCACCTGCCGCCCGGGATCTGCGATCCGTACGGCCGCCATGCGGCGCAGAGCGCTGCGTAGATGCCGATGGATTAGGGTCTCGGCCAGGCAGGGGAGGGGACGCTCGATTGGCTCCTTTCCCAGCGAGCGGACCCAGCCGATGACATCCATGGAGTACACACGCCGCTCGCGGTCGAGGCCCACCTTCTGCAGATCGAAGAGCAGCCTCGCCTCGGGGCACCACAGCCCCTCACCACAGCGCGCCACCAGGGCTGAGAGGGCATCTTGCCAGGCATCGATTTCGGTGTCGGGAAACTGCACGGCCGCTTGAATGGAAGTTATCAGCCGGGCGATGTGCCTGCGGACGTCGGTCCGCAATCGCCGCACGCTCTTTTCGGGTGCCAGTTTCCTCGCCTGGAACAAGAAGATGCAGGTCCGGACCAGGTCACCGCGGGAGACCGCGGCCTGGGCCCCCAGCACGAGCCGGCGATACGTGTCGGTGGGTTTCCGCCAGGAGGGGAGGAGCAGTTGCCATCGACTTTGAGTCTCGGTCGCGGGGACAACGTCTTCTTCGCCGGGGAGCCGAACCATGGGTGGCTCGGCGCCCTTCGGCCGTGTGGCCGCGTAAAGGCGGTCGGCGTCGAGGACTTGTCCCAGAAGTTCCGCCCAACTGCCGGGTCGATCGAGTCCGGGGAAATAGTGCGAAGATGCTCCTGGAGAGAAATACTCAAGTTCCAGATAAGTCGCAGCGAATTCGATGAACGTGCTCGTCGGGTTGGCATCGGCCAGGATCAGCCCTTCCTGGATGAGCACGGACCGGACCTCGGCGAACTCGGTGATGCCGATTCCCCGCACCCACCGGCGGAGCACCGCCGCATCGATCTCCCCCTTCGTCACCCGCTCCTCGAGGTCGAGATGGAGGCGGCAATGGAAGAGAAGCCGCCAGTAACGGGTCAGCCAGCCGGCCACGGGCACCGCGTCAATCTCTTCCGCCTCGGGTTGCGGCAGCAGGATCACCCGATCGGGGAGATCGGCAGTTCCCCTTGGCTCCAATTCTGCAGCGTCGACGATCTTCAGGAGGGACTCGCGGTCGGTGATCTGGCACAACTCGTGGGGGAGACGGAGTCCGAGCCGCGGCAGCTCATAGCGGTCCTTGATCACTCGCCGCATGATTCGCCGAGGCACCAGGATGGCACCCTTCTCCACGGCCGTTACCAAGCGCTGCAACTCCTGGAGTGTCGGACCAATGGGGACCGTCTCGGGAACCGCTCTTGGCTTCGTGGTGATCCTCATCCGTCGATACGTCTTTCCTGCCCGGCAAGGGAAGCATCACGTGTCCGAGAGATTCTCCTGGGGCGTCGGCCTCGATCGTTGTGGCAACAACCAACGGGACCCCTCGAGCGACACCAAGTTGGAGACGGCATCCGCCCTTCCCCCTGAACGCGCGGATCGGAGCCTCCCGCCCGGCACTGCTAACGGGGTGTCAATCAGTCTACCCGCCATGGTCGTCGATTGCCAGCGTCTGGACTTCCGGGCCTGGCTGGACGTGCGTGATGCCCGGAGGAATTGGCCATACGGCAGGTCATTCAGCCCGCCGAGGCGTACGGCAGAGTGGGCTCGGCGATCGCAAACTGGATTGGACTGGATTCCTGAAACTGAAGGTCGGGATTCTCCCGGGAACAATAGTCGAGGTCCCACTTGGAGTGCAGGAGAATAACCGGCTGGTCATCCTGGTCGACGACCACGCTCGACGAATAGGGGAGTTGTGCCTTTTCAATCGCGGCGTGGCCGCCGACGACCCAACGGGCGACCTTGTAGGGGAGCCACTTGATCGATGTCCGCGCGTCGTATTCAGCCTCCAGCCGATAGCGGACGACGTCGAACTGGAGTTCTCCCACGGCCGCCAGAATGGGCTCGCGTTGCCGGGCCACCGGGTTGCGAAGCACCTGGATCGCGCCTTCTTCGACGAGCTGCCGCAGTCCGCGCTCGAATTGTTTCCGCCGAAGCGTGTCGGCACACTCGAGAATGGCGAAGTGCTCGGGCGAGAATCGAGGAAGGGGCTCGTAGTTGACCGGCTGCCCCAGGCAGATCGTGTCGCCGAGCCGAAATTCGCCCGGAAGGACCAGGCCCAGGATGTCGCCGGGATACGCTTCATCGAGCGTTTCTCGCTCGTTGGCAAACAGGCGATGGGACCGGCGAATGCGAAGCTTTTTGGCCGTACGGGAATGGAACACCTCCATTTCGCGGGCGAAGCGGCCAGAACAGACTCGAACGAAAGCGATCCGGTCGCGGTGTTTGGGGTCGAGATTCGCCTGAATTTTGAACACAAAGCCGGCGAACTCCGCCCGGTCGACGGGAACGAGCCCCCGGTCGCTCATTCGCGCTCTCGGCGGCGGGCTCAATTCCAGAAAGGCGTGGAGAAAACTGCGCACTCCGTAATTGTTCAAGGCACTGCCGAAAAATACCGGTGTCATCTCGCCGCACAGGAATCTCGCCTGCTCAAAGGGTGCACCCGCACCTTCCAGAAGCGCCAGGTCTTCTTCAAGCTTGCTCTTGGAAGGAGCGTCGAGAAGATTTTCGCCCGCACAGTCCAAGTCGAACGACTGGCCGCAGACGACCCGGTCGGCGATACCCTGGTGCTGGAAGACTTCTCCGCGCCCGGATCTCCGGTCGAAGATGCCGCAGAAGCGGTGGTCGCGCCAGACCGGCCAGTTGAGTGGAACCGCCTCGATGCCCAACATCTTCTCGACCTCGGCGAGGAGATCGAAGGGATCTCGTCCGGGCCGGTCCACCTTGTTGATGAAGGTGATGATCGGAATCTTTCGCATCGTGCATACGCGAAAGAGCTTCTCGGTCTGAGCCTCGATTCCCTTGGCCTGATCGATGACCATCACGGCACAGTCGGCCGCGGTCAACGTGCGGTAAGTATCTTCGCTGAAGTCCTGGTGGCCGGGCGTATCGAGGAGGTTGATCTGATGACCCTCGTACTCGAACGAGAGGGCGGTGGAACTGATGGAGATACCTCGTTGACGTTCGAGTTCCATCCAATCGGATGTGGCCGAACGCTGTGTCTTACGGCCACGGACCGCGCCGGCAACATCGAAACATCCGGCGTAAAGCAGGAGTTTTTCCGTGAGCGTCGTCTTGCCCGCGTCCGGGTGCGATATGATCGCAAAAGTGCGGCGCCGGGCGGATTCCACTCGTACGACAGGATCGTGGCTATCTTGCTGGAGCATTGGCTGCAAAGTTGCTGTGAAGGAGTGGTTTTGAGGTCGGCGGCTGGCCCATGAAAGGACCGGTTTCAACGCCGCTCTTGCGGACAGGGAAGAAGGACGAATCGGACGACAGTTGGCCAGACATCGCCGCATGCGGTACCGCCAGATCGGCAACAACCTCGCCTTCAACGGGCCGGAATGAGCATCTGGCAGGCGAGTCCTACCCCAGCAGGGCAGACGGCTTGAGCCGCAGGGCCGGACGGGCAGCAGAACTCTGCCGGCCGACGCCCCACGGGAGCAGAGGGGCAAGAATGGCCGTTAGGGCGGCCCGAAATCCAAGAAAACAGCGCGCAAAAGCCGGCTGTGGCTGGCTTTACGAATCATCCAAAAAACGCTTATCGCTGTCATTTGCACGGCTCCGGACAATCGGCTCGCCCTTGCTCAAACCGGCACAATGCGAGCCAATCTCTGCGTTGGTATAGTTTAACCGCTTGCGGGCCGTGCGGCAACCGCGATAATGCCGCGTCTCATGTTGCCATGGACCCGTCTCACTCTGCCATTTCGTACAGATGCACGGCGTGAGGGCCGAATTGGTCCTGGAACCGGCCGTTGCGGGCGAGAATCGTGCGGTCTTCCCCGATGACGCGAACAGCAGACTCGTTGGCGAGTCCCTTCACCTGAAACGAGGCCGTGGCCGGACTGGCCTCCATGCGGACCGCAAACACGTACCGCTTGCCCTGGTGTTTTTTAGCTGCAACCGCGATGCCGCGAGGGCCCAGGAGTTGGGCCATGTCGGCGGAGACGTCGGGCGGGTTAACGCTCACTGTCGCCATGTCCGGAAGCATGGGGCTGTTGATGACGGCCGCCAGGCTGTGAATCTCCCGGTTGATCGCCCCCACTGCCCGTGCCATCTCCTCGTCGGCCAGTAGTCCGGCTTCGATGAACTGGGGCTCGAACTGGTGGCAGAAATAGACGATGCCCTGCGAGCCGTGGACGATCGACATCCACACCTCGGCCTTCACCTGCTGGGGCGTCGGCTTGACGGTCGGATGACTGATTGAGGTGCACTCGATACAGTTCCAGACGATCCGATCCTGGCCGGCCCAGCCTCGCAAGCGATCAACACCCCGGGCCACATACCAAAGCTTGCCGGCGACCGCCGGCTTGTCATGCACCGCCGGATAGATGTCGAAGGAAACCACATCTCCGCCTCGGACATACTCGGCGTAGTCTTCCGGGTGATTGGTCCGCACGCCACGGCCGTACCAGCCGTCCCAGGCGACGCCCTGGCCCAAATTGAGAAAGATGGGCCGCGTTGCGTCCTTGGCCTTGATCCGCTCATAATCCTTGACGATCTCGGCAGGCAGAATCGGCGGACCATATCCTTTTCCGTTGCCGAGCGACTGGGCGTTGTCCGGTTCGTCGCCGTGCATCCAGCCGACGATGATTTGCTGGTCAAGGTGTTCCAAGGCATAGCCGTTCTGCGAGCAGATAACCGGCATACCGTGCCGCTTCAGTTCGTCGATCTGCTCGGCATTCGGTCCATTCCAGAGGCCGATGTACAGGTTGACGCCCAGGGCCTGGTACTTGGGGGCGTTGCGGGGGTGTTGCAGCCAGACAGCGATTGGGAAGAACGCAGCGTCCTTGTCGGGACCGTTCTGCCAACGCGAGTAGACGCCAGGTCCGGCGTTTGCCCCGTCCTGAGCCGTCGCGTTCCGGTGCGGCATCCAATACAGGGCTGCCGCGAGAAAAGCCGTGGCTGCAACGGCAGGCCATACCCTTGAAGAGACCGTGTGCACAAGCGTCGCCATCAGAGCATCTCCTGTTTCAATCAACCTCCGGGCCGATTCGTGCCACTCCAGCCGTCCATCCTACCAGGACACCCCGGGCGAGTGTCCAGCACCCACGCTGAATCTCGCTGCCCCCCCGTTACTGTCTCCCCTGGGTGAAGCCGCATGCCCTGCTTCTGCACAGCAACAGCCACGTGCGCCGGCAATTGACAAGTCCGGTTCCACACACCATGATCTGGGCGCTGCGAGATCTTGCCGAATCGTCTCTTCTTGTTCCTGTTTCCGCTCCTTGGGCTCCCGCGCTGGACGGCCTGGACAGCGCCGATGTATGGCAAACCAATGGAGGCAAGCGAATAGATGCGCTGATTTTTCCAGTATGCTTGCTGCCCCCAATGATTCGTTTGCCGCCATTCGTTTGCCATCCTCTACAAGAACGACTTCGCGTTCCTCACTGCAAAACTGCGGCAGTGTTATGAAAGGCCAACAAATGAGATACCCAGGACTGCTTGTTCTTCTGATTCCATGCCTGCTGAGTTTTGCCCCGTTTTCCCATGCGGCTGAGCCGGCCGGCGGCCCGCGCCCAAACATCCTCTGGCTCACCGCCGAGGATCTCAGCCCGAACCTCGGCTGCTACGGTGACAGCTACGCGCGCAGCCCGAATCTGGATGCCTTTGCTCAGGCAGGTATCCGTTACACGAAGACCTTTGCCACCGCGCCGGTCTGTTCGCCGGCCAGGTCTTGCCTGATCACCGGCATGTACGCCACTTCGCTCGGCACGCAGCGATTGCGCAGCCAGTTTCCCGTTCCCGCGCATGTCCGCGGCTTCAGTGCCTTTCTTCGTCAGGCCGGCTACTACTGCTCGAACAACGTCAAGACCGACTACAACCTGCGGGGCGAAAGGGCGTTTATCGCCGACGCCTGGAACGAGAGCTCGGCCACCGCCCATTGGCGCAAACGGCAGCCGGGACAACCCTTCTTTGCCGTGTTCAATTTCATGACCACCCACCAGTCGCGGACCAGCGTCTGGCCCCACGAACAGTTCGAAAAGGAAATCGGGGCACGACTCTCGCCGCGGGATCGCCACGATCCTGCGAATGCCAATCTTCCCCCCTACTATCCCGACACGGCCGAGGCCCGCCGCACCTGGGCTCGCTACCATGACTGCATCACCCGTATGGACCAGGAAGTGGCCGAAATCCTCCGCCAGCTCGAGGCCGACGGACTGGCGGACGATACGATCGTGTTCTTCTACGGCGACAACGGCATGGGCATGCCGCGCGGCAAGCGGCTGCTCTACGACTCGGGGTTGCACGAACCGCTCATCATCCGCTTTCCCGAGAAATGGCGGCATCTGGCACCGGCAGATCCCGGAACAGCGAACGATCGCCTCGTGAGCTTCGTCGATTTCGCTCCCACGGTGCTGAGTCTCTGCGGCCTGGAGATTCGCCAGCACATGCAAGGTACCGCCTTTCTCGGCCCTGCCGCAGGCGAGCCGCGCCGGTTCGTCTACGGCGCCCGTGACCGGGTCGACGAAGTTTTTGATCTCTCCCGCTCGGTGCGCGACGGCCGCTGGCTCTACATCCGCAACTTCATGCCCCACCTTTCCTGGATGCCCCCCGAACGTTTCTCGGACGGCTCCACCTTCCGCCAGGAGCTGAAACAGCTTGCTGCCGACGGCCGGCTGGGCTCCGATCAGCTCACCTATGCAGCTCCCCGCCGCGCCTTGGAGGAACTCTACGACACGGTCGCTGACCCCCACCAGATCCGCAATCTGGCCACATCGCCCGACCAAGGCGAGGTTCTCGAAGCGATGCGGGCGGAGCTGCAGGGTTGGATCCTCGAAGTCCGCGACGCCGGTTTTCTCACGGAACCCCAGGTCTGGCAGCGTCTGGGAGATCGTTTGACTCCTTTCGAACTTGCCCGCGACGAGAGTCTCTATCCCCTCGCCCGTTTACTGGCCGCCGCCGATGTTGTCGGCCGCGCCGCTCCCTGGCGGCAACAGTTAGCGCTCCTGGCCGACGCAGATGACGGCGTGCGGTATTGGGCGGCGGTCGGCTGCAGCGCCGCGTCCCGCCTGCCTGATTCGGCCCGCACGGCCCTTCGTGAGCGGCTGTCGGACTCCGTCCCGGTGGTACGGATCGAAGCCGCCTTCGCATTGGCTTCCCACGGCGAAACAGCAGAATCCCTCCCCGTCCTGGCGGATGCCCTCAGCGGTGACCAGCCCGAGGTTGCCCTCCATGCCGCCCGAGCGTTGGAACTCCTCGGTCCCACGGCTCGCCCCTTGCTTCTTACCCTCCAGCAAGTTCTCGATCGTGTCCGCAAGACCGATGAGACAAGCGACAGCATGATGTTCCTCCGCTTCAGTCTCGAAGCTTCCGTCGAAGCCCTCACCGGCCAAAAGACGAGCCAATAAGTGGGCGTCACTCTCAGATTTCCCCAAATAACCTATACGGTTACCCTATCTTGACAAGCGATCGGGATAGGGGCAGGCGGAGCACGGGGACGGCGGCCAGTAATTTCCCGGTCGGAGCGGCCCCCCGCGTCTGGGCCTGATGGCCTCGAAGCCCATCAATCCGAGCGGCTCCGGGCAATGGACTGACCCTCCGCCGGCCCAGATTGGGCTGGCGGCGGGTGCCAGGAGAGGGCGATGATCGTGAAATCGGTGGGAAGAGTCTCTGGCCCCCTTGCTTTTTCTCGGACATTCGGTCACAAATCATCATGGTACTTTCATGTGATGACCTCTGGCCGACGTGGGCTTTGCAGGAATTGCATGGTTCTTCCGAAGGAGACCCGAAGTGGCGAAGAAGCTATACGTCGGCAACCTGTCTTACGACTCGACCGACAGCGATCTGCGAGAATTGTTCGAGGAGCATGGGGCGGTTGAGTCTGCCCAAGTCATCATGGACCGGGATTCTGGCCGTTCCAAGGGTTTCGGTTTTGTCGAGATGCCCAACGACCAGGAGGCCCAGGCGGCCATGAATGCCCTGAACGGGCAAGAGGTTAACGGGCGGGCGCTCACCGTCAACGAAGCCAGGCCGCGGGAAGACCGTGGTGGCGGCGGCCGGGGCCGTGGTGGCTACGGCGGTGGCGGAGGTGGTGGTGGCGGCAGACGACGCTACTAGTCGGATGTAGCGGGACCGAAACCAAAAAAAGGCCCTCGCCACAAAGAGAGGGCGAGGGCCGAATACTCATCTTGGGATCGAATTCCATTCCACCGCAAGTCAACTGTGGCACATTCAAGCAAGGCCCATTGCGGGCGTATCTCGCATCACTGTCGCTAGACATAGCTGAACGGGATGCTGAGTTACTGTAGTCGCAGGATGACACCCAAGTTGAAGTGCAACGGAACAGCTCGTATCCAAGCGGGGCAGGGGCGTCAGAAAACAGGTCTTGTTGCGAAGACCGACCACCCTGCCGAAGATCAACAAATGGGGTCCACTTTGAAGAGCCGGACAAGTTCAGGCTCTTCCCAGAAACATGTCCAATGGTTTTTCGATATTTGTCCTCCCGTGGTAAGAGGAAAAACACACCAAAAAACACTGAGGAACTCAGAGTTCCTTCACTCGTATTATAAACCGCCTCGGACGGCCGTCAAGTCAGCAATGTTCGCAATAGCACACGGAGCGGAGAGACCCTCCCAAAGGAGGATTGGCCCCCGTCGAAGCACCGTTCCGCGACACGTCGCTGGGCCTTTTTCACGGGCCGTGCGGTTTTCGACTCCGGGGCGAGTGTCACTAGTACGACAGCGCCAAGTCGCGGAAATGCCACTATATGTTGGGATGACAGCAGCGATAGCAGCCCAATCCATTGTATGAAAGTCGCGACTTAGCGCTGTCGTTCCAGCCTGTCCTCACTTCGCCTTTTCTGCCTCGGCCGCCTTCTTCACTGCCTGCCAGGCCTCTTTCGTATCGAGCGCCACGCCCGGATCGCCTTGCGACGTCATCCACCGATCCAATTCGGCGCTCAACCTGGCCTTTACTTCGGCAAACGCAGGATCGCCGGCGAGGTTTTTCATCTCGCTGGGATCTTCCGAGGTGTGGTAGAGTTCCTCGGCAGGGCGCCGCATGTAGCGGTGGATGAGCCGGTAAGCCTGTTGATTCTCGCCCGCCATGTACATCCACCGTGCCCAGTAGGGATTGTGCTCCTCCAGGCCCATGATGTGCCGTTCGATGTAGGTGGCCTCCGGAGTGAGGTTGCGGATATAGCGAAATTTGCCGTCACAGACCGAGCGGATCGGGTAGGGCGGGCCTTCGGGCACGTTGTTGTGCATGGCGTAGGCATACTGCCGATGGGTGTTTTTCCGGCCCAGCAGTACAGGAAGGAAGCTGCTTCCGTCGAAGTTTGCCGAGTCGACGATCCCGCCGGCGGCCTCGATGAGCGTGGGCAGCACGTCGGCATATTGGATGATCGCGTCCGTTCGCTTCCCCGGCGCGATCCTGCCGGGCCAACGAGCGACCATGCCGGTGTGCACCCCCGTATCCCAGTTCGTCCACTTGCACCCCGGGAACTGGGCTCCCTGCTCGGACGTGAAAAGGACCAGCGTGTCGTTGGTGCGGCCCGTCGCCTCGAGGGTCGCCAGGACTTCGCCGACCTGAATGTCGAGATACTCGATCTCGGCCAGGTAACGGGCGAAATCTTCACGGGTCTGGGGCAGGTCGGCGAGGTTGGGAGGAAGCTTCAGCGTCTTGCGGTCAAAGTGGCCAGGATCGCCCACGGTCCAGACCACGTGGGGCACCACCAGGGCCACGACCAGGCAGAAGGGTTGGTTGGGATCGCGGCCCATGAACTCCCGGATGCCGGTCGGATCGTGTTCGGCGGTCGGGGCGACGCAGTTGCGCTGGTAACCCTCGACCATCTCGAAGGGGAAACTGGCCTGCGGCACCAGGTGAGTCTTGCCGGCGATTCCCACCCGGTATCCCAGGTCGCCCAGCCAGTGGCAGGTGCTCCGGGTGCCGGGCCTGGCCGCCGAGTGGTTCCAGCAGGCGCCGCTCCGCATCGGGTAAAGACCGGTGTGCAGTTCGGTTCGGCAGGGCAGGCACATCGACATGGCCACGTAGGCCCGATCGAAGATCAGTCCTTCCGCCCCAAGCTGGTCCAGATAAGGCGTCTTGACGTTCTGCCCACCCCATAGAGGCAGGTCGCGTGCCGTGGCATCGTCGGCCATGATGATGAGGAAATTGGGCCTCTCCGCGGCCTGGGAGCAGGACGTCATGCCGTGGAGGAGAATTGCCAGAAGCATCGGAAACGACATGAGCTTGGGCAGAAGCATGCGGAGGCTCCGGCGGAGGGAGGAGGGTTCACCTTCTGAGCCATTTCTAGCACACACGCTCGTGTGCGGCAACGTTCAGAATCGACGCGATGACCGTGGAGGCCGGTTCAACAGATTCTGCGGCCGGTCTCGATCGAAAGGACGCGAGCCTTCACCGCGGGCTCTCTCTCCACCGAGAGGATTCGATTCAGGTTGTCACGGGCGTCGGAGTAACCGGGAACCAGTTGCAGGGCGCAGCGGAAGGCGTTGGCCGCATCTTCCCAGTGTTGTTGCTTTGCCAGGACGTTTCCGAGATTGTTCCATGCTTCTGCATAGGAGGGATCTCGGTCGAGGGCGGCCCGGTAGCTGGCCGCGGACTGGTCGATCTGGCCGAGTCCGAAGAGGACATTCCCCAGGTTGAATCGCAGCACCGGGTCGTCGGGATCCCGCTGGATTGCCTGGTGATACACGTCGGCCGCCCGATCGAGGCAGCCGGCATCTTCCAGCGCCAGGGCTTCGTCGAAAAGCGCTTCGGCATCGTCGGCGGTCTGGGGTATCAGGATCGTCTCGCAGGGGTCGTCGGAGTGGAAGTCGAAGCGAAGCTGGCCGTTCAGTTCGACGAGGTTTCTGCCCATTCGAACCAGAAGCCGCCCGTCGTGCTGGAGACGATCCAATTGAGAGAAAGGCAGCTCGCGGTCCGGCAGGCAGGCCTGCACCTGCTCCATTCCATCGCGGATCTCGGAGAGCTTTGCTCCTTTGGAGAGGAGATCGCAAAGTTTCCTGGCGTCGGATACCTTATGGAAGTCGAAGAACGGAAAGCGGTGGATGGTCCTGGCCGGCTGGAGGATCCCGAGCCGGAGCCAGCGGCGGAGGCGGGGAGCGGGAATGCCGAGTGCGGCGGAAACCTCGGCCATGGTCAATTGGCCGTGGAGCCGGCGGTCGTGTTCGAGGAGGCCGACGAGCTTGAGAAACTCGTTTTCATCAAGGAACTCGATTGGGTAGCCCAACGCGCGGAGCGATCTTGCTCGCCGGAACGCGGCCGACGGGGACCCGTCATGCATCGTCGGCCAGCCGTCGCCTCCCACCACCAGGATTGCTGAACCGCGGGGCAGGCGATGGATGAATTGCCCTCCGCACGCCTCGACGACCTGCCTGATTTCGGTGTGGGTCATCGACACGAAGCGGCCGGTGACACCGACCCGTTTGTCGCGCAGACACTGCCGATGGTCATTGTCGGGTTGTTTTCGTTCGGTCATGCTCTTTCCGTCAACTCCGGCACTCCCCCCCGTCAAGCTCAACCAGTCCGGCGGCAACTCAGCAACCGGCGCCGGGCACCGGCGCATCAGCCGGTCTTCTTTCTCGTAGACTTCTTCGTGGTGCGTTCCGAAGGGGTCATGGTGGTGGCCGGTTCCTTCTTCTTGGCGGGAGCCTTCTTTTTCGCGGCGGCCTTCCCGGGCGAGGCCTTCTTCTCCTCCGCCGGGGATTCGACCTCAGAGGCAGACTTCTGTTCGGCCGCCTCCACGGGGTTCCAGCCCTGCTTGACATTGGCCGCCTTCATGTCGTTCCAGAGAGTATCGATCTGTTCGCGTGAACTCGATACCCGGATCTCGCGCGCCAACGGTGCCTTGCGATTGGGGCTGAAGTCGGTGTAGTGGACCACGTAGGCGGGAAATTCCCCAACCTCCGACTCCTTGTTCGTCTTCCACATGACGAACTTCCGGACCATGGTTTCGCCCTTGAGCTGCTTGGTATAGACCTCGCGCCGAAGGAGGTCGCTCTTGGGCAGGGCAATATCGCGGGCGTTCCGGTCGGCCTGCGGCACCTCGACGAGATCCGTCACCTGGTCGATCCGCACATCGGCAACGTGGACCGACTTGTCCGGGCGGCGGCGGATGAACTGCGGCGAGATCACCGAAACCAGCGGCATCCGGCGAACCGTATGGTAAACCTCCTCGTTCCAGTCGAGCACCATCCGGTGGATCGGGCTGCCGCTGGCCGTCTCGGAAACAAGATCCAGACAGCTGACCTCGATGACCCACTCGGGCCTGACCATCTGATAGGCCACATGCTCGGCATTCACCTCGGCGTACTGGCTTCCGACGACCATGTCTTTGAGTTGCCCCAGCATCTGGCGCCGGTCGTCGTCGCTGAACCCGCCCCCCACACGCGACAGCACCTGGAGGGTCCCGTCGTGCCGCATGACCGCCACCAGGAGATCGTGGAGCAGGCCTTGCCGCTCGTCGGCTGATTCGGTGAAGCCGATCACCGCCACATCGAGCGTGTGCCGCGGTTTCACCTTGAAGATGCCGGCTGTCTCGCTGCGGACCACGAGACCTTCGGCATTCTCTTTCTCCACCCACTGGTCAAACAGCTTCTCGACCTCGGGCAGGCTCTTCGCTTCCACCGACTCCACGGGACGAACGGCCTGGCCGCCGGCGAACCAGGCCTCGAGCTTCTGCCACGATTGACTGAAGGTCTCACTCGGCTGGCCGTCGAACGACAACAGGTCGAAGGGCGCAAATCGCAATCGCCCGAGGTCGTCGACCGACTCGGGGCGACGCGTCACAGAAATCACATCGTGAACCCGGGTGCGTTTCCCGTCGGGCCGGGCCGTGTAGAGTTCGCCGGCAATCAAGGCCTCCTTCACGCCGGCCTGGGCCAGCCGCCCGGCGGCCTCGTCCATCCAGGGCATTCCTACCCGCACCGTACCGCCGGGGTTCAGCGTGAAGATGTCGCCGTCGCGATAGACCAGGACCGTGAACTCGCCGTCGATTTTCCGGCTGACGTGATACGATCCCTGAGGGAGCCGTTCCCGCATACTCCTCTTGTCGAGCGGGATCATCCGGGAACTCGATAGTCGCCGGTAGTCCTGCACACGCGAGTGCAGGGCAGGATCGCGAACAGCGCTGGCGGGCGCAACGCCATAGCCGGCCATGCGAAGTTCTACGCGCGAGTTGTCGAGGAGATCGGTCTTCATGCCTCGGCCCTCCCGTTCTCCGCCGGGCTCGGGGCTTTCAGCTCCATGTTGGAAAGGTGGAGAAGGAGGCAGTATTTCTGCCCGTCGGTGCGGCCTTCGAGAAACCCGCGATAGGCGCTGCCGCCCCGCCGGAGGATCAGCGGCTGATTGGATTTGGGGCCGGCGCCCAGAAGCATCAGGCTGTCGCGTTGCTCGAGCTCCCTGGCCATTGCGTAAAGAAAGTCGTACGTCAGCCCGTTCACATGCTGCAGTTGCAGCTTTCCGGAGAAGACGAATTTCCGGACGGCGTCTTCCTTCTTGATGTAGACTCCGGACCACTTCAGCGGCGTGTCGCTTGTCACGTTGGCCTGGGGCGTCTGCTGGGGGCGACGCTGGCGCTCGCTGCCATCGGGATTCCGGAGGATCTCCCACTTCTGAACACCGTGAACGATCTGCCCATCGGGGTCGACGTAGACCCGCGAGGTTTCGCGGAGGAATCTCCCCGACGATTCCAGGTCGATTTCCGGGTCCCCATGGATGAGCAGGTCGGTGATCTTGTCCAACCCGCCGTGCTCCCTGGCCAGGGCGTCGATGTCGCGGTGGATGGGTGCTTTGAGGACCCGCACGCCGGTCGCCTGGCGCCCGTCCTGGTCGACCCAGCGGACCTGCCGGCGAGGCCGGATGCTCTCGGCCGCGACAACCGCATCGCGGCCGGCGGCGTTGGAGATGTTGATTTCACTCATCGCGGCACTCCGCTCAAATCAAGGGGCGGCCAAAAAACAAGCCTCTCTCCTCCGTGATCCGTGTCATATCATGTCGAAATCCATCATGTCCTCGACGTCGACGGCCCCATCCTCCTCCACCGGGACCGCAGTCTGCTGAAGCCCCACATACTCGGCACGGGTGGGATTGCCGATTGCCAGGTAGAGGTTCCCGTCTTGGCCGGCAAGTAAAAACCCCGCATCGGCTTCCAGGCCGCCGCGATAACTGTAGGGGAACTTGAAGATCGCGCCTCCTCGCAGCGGGTCGGCCAGTTCCGCCGGGGCGCCGGCGCTCCGTACCAGGTAAAGGTTGTGGATGCAGTGTTCCAGATAATGCTCCGTGGACGCCTTTTCCATGAGCGGAACAGGGGCGCTGTAGGACGACGCAACCGGCTCGATCCGGTTGCCATCGGTGTCGACCGGTGTGAGATCCGACCTGTCGCGCCATGTCCCGTCGGGAGCGAGCTGTCCGAGAGCTACGCCGCCGGGACCGGCAAGCGTTCGTCCGTCGTCGGCAAGCGTTACCAACTGGCATTTGCGATTGCGGTCGTCGAGCGCTTCGACCTCCTTGAATCCGTAGAGCTTGCTGCGGTCGATCTTTTCCAGGTCGAAGGAGACTTCCTCCCCGGCGAATGAGAAGACCAGCGGTTTTGGCATTTCGTTCTCTCGCTTCAATGGACAGTGAACCGGCAACCGCCGCGCGGACTGCCGCGTCAGGCGAGGCGTTTTTCTTCCAGGGGTTTTCGTCTCTGGTCGCGACGGCTGGGGGCCATCTTCCCGGGCATGTCGCCAGCCGCCTCCGCGATCCTCAGATACCGCGCCGCAAGCTGTTCCACGTGCCTGCGGCAGAGTCGTTCCACCTCGAGTTCCACCAGCGGCCGGCTCCAGAGGTCGGCCACCTCGCTCGTCTGTTCGGCCAGGTCTTCGCGAACCGCCAGGTCGAGGTAAGCGCAGGCCCAGAGCGAAAGGGCCTGCCGGTGCTGGCCTTCATTCCAGTAACGTGTGATCGGATCCTTCAGCCGCAAAAGCTCTTTTCGCGGTTCGTCCGACCGGACGAAATAGGAGAGCATTTCGCAAACGTAATCGCTGAGCGCGTCGCAGTCGACCGAATCGTCCACCCAGCACCGGCCGTCACAGCACGCGACCCAGCCGGTCGCGCAGGCTGCGGCAACCACGTCATCCATGTTCATCTGCTGGTCGAGCTTGAAACCGAGAATCGCGTTGCTGGCGCCCGCCTTTCGCAACGTCACCCAGTCGTGCTCGAGCTCGATGAGGAGCGGGGAGAGTATCATGGCATCCCGTTCTGTGTCGAAGAGTCTTCAGCCCTGCTTGCGTCTCGGTTCTTTCTCGCTCCGCGCACGGGCGCTGGGCGTCATCCTCCACGCCTGAGCATCGGAGCCGGCTGGCCCGGCCTGGCCTGGGCCAGGGAAATAGAGGGGACTGCTGCGCCCCACATCCGCTCGGTGGCCGGCATCGGTGCACATCTCTTCGAGCAACTCCCGGTTCTTTTCGACCGCCTCCCAGACGGCATCAAGTTGCTGCTGCTCCAAAGTAATAACTTCTCCCCAGTCGTCGAAATACCGGACCTCAACCACTTCCACATCCACAATTCGAGCGTAGCCCCCGGAACTGGGCGTTACCCCGTCACCGGGGCAGTAGTCTTCCCACTCGTAGTGCAGGAGCACATCGATCTGGCAACCGCCGGCGTCCTGGAGTGTCCATGGGACCGTTTTCTCGCCAGGTGCAGGCAACCGCTGGCCTGCCTGTCGCAACACGCCCTGTGCCGCCTGCAAGGCCGCGAGAATCTCCGGCGGGCAGTTCGCCATCGACTCCGCCACCGGCAATGCCGCACGGATCTTGTCGGCCAGGGCCTGGAGGTCGGGTCGTAACATCACGGCCGTCTGTGGTCTTGAGAGGAAAGGAGGAAAGAAGAAATCGCGGCGCACCGATAGCACTGCTAGCACCGCCACCTTCCCCCAAGAATAGTTGCCATGAGCGAGGGATCAAGACCGCCTGCCGGGTGGTGTCGGGCTGAGATTGCGGCCCAGAGCTCTGTCAGACCTTGGTTTTGGGTTGGCCATTGGGTGGAGTCCAGCCTTGAGGCTGTCCTTTACACGCTGAGGCGTGGACTCCAACGATCCGCAACCCCGGTAACCCGGATTATTCATGAGCTGAGGAGTCAATCGCGTAAGTGATGGCAGCGGATGCACTTAGCAACTTATACCTCGGAGGCAGTCTGCCAAATCGAGTCGTTACACGGAGTTGGTCATGACGGTTCCCGACGTTTCACCGAGGTTGAAACGGGGCCGGCAGGCCACCTCGCCGCGGCGAGATTGGGCGAGGTGGCCTGATGAACGCTATGCTGATTGTCAAAGAACAAAGGGCGGAAGGGAGCGGGGAGCAGGGGACACGACGGGAGTCGGGAGTCGGGAGTCAGGAGTCGGGAGTCGGGAGTCCGCGGAGGCGCAGAAGTTGATAATTGAATGTTGAAATTTGAAAATTGAAAATTAATTGATAGAATACAGAAGTCAGGAGTCAGGAGTCAGGAGTCGGGAGTCGGGAGTCAGGAGTGGCCTATAAGTTGAAAATTGAAAGTTTTAAATTGAAAGTTGATAGTTGAGAATTGAAAGTTAGGAGTTAGGAGTCGGGAGTCAGAAGGCAGAAGATAGGAGTCGGGAGTCGGGAGTCAGGAGTTAGAAGTTAGAAATAAAAGAATTAAAAAAGACAAAAATACCAATCCATGAAAAAATATCTTTTTATCATCAGCAT
>CAYSCH010000156.1:0-3381 GCA_964429355.1 uncultured Planctomycetaceae bacterium
TCGAAAACGGCCTGGTCGTCTACTACTTTCACGGCGACATCCGCTGCCCCACCTGCCGGGCGATCGAATCGCAGACGCACGAGACGGTCCAGAGCAATTTTGCCGACCAGCTCGAAAGCAGCCAGATTGTCTGGAAGGTGCTGAACTACGATAAGCCCGAGGGGGCCGACCTCGCCAAGCAGTTCGATGTCCACATGGCCAATGTCGTGCTTGTCCAGATGAGCGGCGGCGAGATCAAAAACTGGAAGCGTCTCGACCAGGTCTGGGCACTGGTGGGCGACAAGCCGGCCTTTACCGAATTCGTGCGAACCGAGATCAGTCAGATGCTGGCCGAAAACGCATCGACTGCCGATTCGCCGCAGGAATCCGCCCCGCTCGACATCCCCGTGCCATCCCTGTCGCCGCCTCCTCTCCCCGAGAGCGAGACTATGGACGAAGCACCTTTACCCCAATAGTAGCCCATTTGTCTCACACATCACTAACCACGAATTGACAACAACCGTAGGACAGGTTTGTGACTTGTCCTGTCCAATAGCAGGAAATCAATTCGTGACCAGTTCTCAGCCAAGAAGGAGTCTCGGATGAAACATCTCACCCTGCCCGTCATGACCGTTACCGCATTGGCCCTGTTCCTTTCGGTTCGTGCCGAATTTGCGGCCGCTGCCGAAGCCGCGAAAAAACCGCCGAAGGACCGCATCGTCGCCATGTACTTCCATCGTACCCAGCGCTGTCCCACCTGCCTGAAAATGGGCAGTTACTCGGAGGAAGCGATCGGAAGCGGATTTGCCACACAGCTCAAGGGTGGGACGGTCGAGTTTCACTACATCGATTTCCAGAATAAGAACAACGCCGCCTTCACCAAGGCCTACGGGATCACCGGCCCGGCATTGATCGTGGCCAGAGTGGTCGACAACAAGGTGACGGAGTTCAAGAACCTGAAGGATATCTGGACGAACGTGGGCGATAAGAAGGCTTTCCTCAAGTACGTCCAGGACAACGTCACGGCCTACCAGGCGGCGGCAAAGTAAGACCACGTCCGACACCCCATTGTCGCCACTCCTGCAATCCAGGCTTGCTGTAACCCAAACCGGAGACTCCCCTTGCTTGCCTACCTTCTCTACGTCGGAGCCGCCCTCTACCTGGGTGTCCTGACTTCCATCAGCCCATGCCCGCTGGCGACCAATATTGCCGCGGTCTCCTACATTGGGCGCAAGGTCGAGAGCTCCCGGGCGGTCATCCACGCGGGGCTGCTCTACACCTTGGGGCGATGCCTGCTGTACCTTGCCTTGGCCACGTTGCTGACGACCACGGCCATGTCGATCCCGGCCGTCTCCGTCTTCCTGCAAAAGTACATGCACTTTGTCCTGGGGCCTGTCTTCCTCCTCCTGGGCATGTTCCTCGTCGGGCTGATCACGGTTACCACCGGTGGCGCAATGATGAGCGACCGGATGCAGAAGCGGGTCGACGCCATGGGAATCTGGGGGGCTTTGCTGCTGGGTATTCTCTTCGCCGTTTCCTTTTGCCCGACCTCGGCAGCCTGGTTCTTTGGCCTCCTGGCCCTTACCATGGGATCCGAGGCCGGCGCGATCACGGCCGTGCTCGAAAAGGTCGGCATTGCCCTGCCCGAGGCATCCATCCCGTGGGGCTCGTTCGTTCTCCCGCTGGTCTACGGCATTGGCACGGCCCTCCCCGTCCTGGTCGTCGCCGGGCTCCTGGCCTACAGCGCCCAGGCCGTCGGCAAGACCTACAACATGCTCTCCAAAGTCGAGTGGTGGGCCCGCATGACGACCGGCTGGCTCTTCATTCTTGCCGGCATCTACTTCAACCTGATATACGTATTTGAGATCCTGTAGACGTGCCAGAACCCATACAACCGAAATGTTGTTGCTCATGTTCGGAGGAAGCCCGGCAACAGGCACAGACTGGCGCCTCTGGCGGATCGTCCCAACATCCAGCGTGGACTGCGGGTTCCGTGACAACGGCGGTTGGTGACATCCCGGTCGCAACCACGCGACTTCTTGCTGCAGACCTCCTCGGAGGCTGGAAGGCCCGCTGGGCCATCGGCCGAATGAACTACCGGGTCGAACCTCGCCTCTACGCCGTTGGAAATCCAACCACCGAATCCCATGTCTTTGTCTCTGCTAACTACAAGATGAGCTTCGACCGCCTTCGGTCAGCTCTGGCGGGACTCGACGCCTGGATCCTCGTGCTCGATACGAAGGGCGTCAACGTGTGGTGCGCAGCGGGAAAGGGAACGTTTGGCACAGACGAGCTGATTCGCCAGGTTTACGCGACCAATCTCTCAGACGTGGTCGTCCATCGTCGACTGATCGTCCCCCAATTGGGTGCACCAGGCATCGCTGCTCATGAGGTCGCAAAACGCTGCGGATTTCGAGTGATCTACGGGCCGGTGAGGGCAGGCGATATACCCGCCTTCCTGCAGGCCGGTATGGAAGCCACGCCCGATATGCGCCGCGTTCGGTTCTCGCTCGTGGATCGTTTGGCGGTTATCCCGGTCGAACTGGTCATGTCGGCCAGATACGTTCTGGCGATCATGGCTGCAATCCTGGTCCTGGCAGGACTTACGCGGGATGGCTACTCTTGGCCCCGGGTCGTCGGTTCGGGGGTTGGATCGGCCGGCTTGTTCGCCGCGGCCTTTGTTGCCGGGACGGTCTTCACCCCCATCCTGCTTCCGTGGTTGCCGGGTCGGGCGCTGGCACTGAAAGGAACTTGGGTTGGGAGCGCACTGTTGGGTGTAGTCGCCGGTTTCCTGTGGACGTGCGGAATCGTCGCGACCAATTGGCTGAGCGCCGGCGCCTGGTGCCTCATTATCCCGGTCACGGCCAGTTTCGCAGCCATGGGCTTTACCGGAGCAACAACCTACACCTCCCTTTCCGGTGTCCGCCGGGAGATGAAGATCGCCGTCCCCATTCAGGCGACAGCGGCGGTTCTTGGAACGGTCCTTTGGGTTGCCGGCAGGTTCATCTAGACGGAGAGAGTCCCGAAATGGCAGCACTGCGTTACCTGGCCAACGTGGTCACACTGTCTCTGGATGACCGCAAGTGCAGCGGCTGCGGGCTGTGTACGGTCGTGTGCCCCCACGGCGTGTTCGCGGTGGAACAACGCAAGACGCGTATCGTCGACCGGGACGCGTGTATGGAATGCGGCGCCTGCGCGAAAAACTGCCCGTCCCAGACAATCACGGTCAGCGCCGGCGTCGGCTGTGTGGCGGCAATCATCAAGGGTGCCCTGACCGGCTCCGAGCCCGATTGCGATTGCAGCAACTCTCCCTGTTCCGGATGACCTGTTCGACAGGCCGTCATGAGTCACGTCGCTGATCGCCTCGTGTCGCCACAAGGCCGACAAGCATGTAGTGCTCCG
>CAYSCH010000156.1:3391-18136 GCA_964429355.1 uncultured Planctomycetaceae bacterium
TGTTGCGGGTAACAGGTTAGTCTACGGCATCGGCACGGCCCCCCGTCCTCGTCGTCGCCACGCTTCTTTTCTCGCCAAGATTGCCTGCGCCGGCCCCGCATGGTACCCTGGCTATGTGGAGAACTCAGCCGCATTACCGAGAGTGATCGAAAGAAGTAATCAGCCCGGATGTGCTATTCATCGTCAGATGCTACAAGAGACGGCGCCGAGCGGTTGGACGGCATGGAAAGAGTCGAACGGGCATCTCTTCGCCCGCTGCCCCTGGAGCCGATGGATCCGCAGATTGTGTCGATCCAGCCGGGGGGCGGCGTATGCATGCAGGTGGAATTGGCGTTTGGTCGGTGGCGGCGTTGGTACTTGAAGCATTTTCGCCCCAATTATGTGGCTCGTATGGCGCAGCTCCGCCGCGGAGAAGCACGAGGCTGCCCTCACGAGATACTGGATCCTCGCGACCTCAAGTATTTCCGGAATGTTGCCGGATGCGAATGGGCGCCGGAAGATGATCCTTTCCGGTGGCGAGACCGCATTCCATTTGCCCGTGTGGGGCTGGGAGAAGTCGTGCTGCTGGGTGGTGGGAGCCTGTTGGTGGCGGCAGTAGCCGCCATCATTTTCTGGCCCGTTTCCATCGTGGCGGCCTTCTTCCTGTTGGCCATCTGCTGGTTCTTCCGCGATCCGTGCCGGAAAACACCTCAAGGCGAGGGAATTGTCGTCTCACCGGCCGATGGTCACGTGGCGTGCATTGAGGACATCGAGAACGAGTACGTCGGCGGCCCGGCGGTCCTGATCGGAATTTTTCTGAGCGTCTTCGACGTACACCTCAACCGAGCGCCGATGGCGGCCCGAGTGATCGGCATCACCTATCAACCGGGCAAGTTCCTCAACGCAATCCGCCCCCGATCGGCACGCGAAAACGAACAATTGACCGTTCGGTGGCAGGAAACTCAACCCCCGTACAGGCCGTTGATTGTCCGACAGATTGCCGGGGCAATTGCCAGGCGAATCGTATGTTGGCTTCGGCCAGGCGATGTCCTCCAAAGCGGGGCCAGATTCGGAATGATCAAGTTCGGTTCTCGAACGGAACTGATCCTGAAACGCGAGCCGGGCATGGTGATCGAAGTCAAACCGGGCCAGAAACTCTACGCGGGTACGACGGTGTTAGCTCGCTACAACTCTCCAACCGACAACAAGACCACCGATCGTGAAAGTCCATGCCCGTAAGAGAATTCCACGTTTTGTCGGGGCTCCTTTGTCGAAAACACGGTGCCGAAAGATGTCGATCCTGAGCCCTCGTGAAGAGAACTGCTCCCAACGCGACGAGAAGACGTTTCCCGTCTTGCCCACGCTATTCACCTTGGGCAACGCTGTTTGCGGAATCGGAAGCATCACCCTGTCTACCAACGCAGGCTACCTGACGGGCGTGGAAAACACGCTGGCAGCCAGCGCGATTCTGATCTTTCTGGCGATGGTGTTCGACTCCCTGGACGGTGTCGTTGCCCGGTGGACTCGCCAGACGAGTGAATTCGGAGGGCAACTCGACAGTCTTTGCGACGTCATCAGCTTCGGTGTCGCCCCGGCGGTTCTGACTCTGGAGATCCCTCACCTTTACCCCCAGCGAGTGATCTGGGTTCTGGCCGTTCTGTACGTTCTCTGCACGGTGCTGCGACTGGCCCGGTACAACGTCGAAAGCAGCGATACGCACGCGGGCGCTTCGTTCACAGGCCTGCCGTCTCCGGCGGCAGCCGGCATGATTGCTTCGCTCGCGTTCGTGATTCCCGATCTGCATGACCTTTCCGGCTCACCCGCCTCTGCAGTCGTTCGGTTTCTCGGCGATTCTCTTTACGCGATCACGACCCGCGGCCTTCCGCTCTTGTCGCTGGCCTTGGCGTGCTTGATGGTCTCGCGAATTCGCTATCCCCATATCGTTCGCCAGTTGCTTTCGGCCAGATACAAGTTCCGCAATCTTCTCACGCTGGTCTTTGCCGTCGTGATCGTGTTCTCGGTCCACGAACTGGCCGTCCCGCTGGTCATCTGCATCTACGTAATGATGCCGCCGGTACGAGCCGCCCGAGTTATGCTGACCGCGAAGGGGATCCGCAAACCGCCCCGCACCGACGAGCCATTGAACTAGCCGTCGCGGCCGGACCGCCAAAAACGATAGCGTGAAACGGCCCCATAGGTGACTCCATACGCCAGGGTTGCTGTCGTCGTTGCCACCACAAAACTTCCGGCCCAGAGCGCCCAGGCGATCTGAAACAGTCTCGCGTAATAGAAGCACGTCCACGCCCACCAGCCGAGCGCTCATGGGAGGAAAGAGGGATCGTCCTGCAGCCCGGCTTGCCGTCTTGTTCGCACCGGCCTATAAGGAAGGCCTCCCCGGTCGAATCCTCGCGCCCGTTGCCGAAAAGTTCGCAGCTATGGAATCGCCGCAGATCGAAACAGATGACGACCCCACCTTGCTTCGCCTGCTGGCACGGTTTCTGAGGCTGGGCACGACCGCGTTTGGCGGCCCCGCCATGGTGGCCTACATCCACAGGTTGGCCGTCGAGAAGAACCACTGGCTCGACGAAACGACCTTTCAGGATGGAGTGGCTCTCTGCCAGGCGATACCAGGAGCCACGGCCATGCAGATGGCCGGTTACGTTGGGCTGCGGTCGCGCGGGCTTGCGGGGGCAGTCGTCGCGTTCGTGAGCTTTGGCCTCCCGGCCTTCTGCTTCATGGCAGTTCTTTCGGCTTTCTACACCCGCGCGCACGATCTGCCCCTGGTCCTGGCCGCCTTTCAGGGGCTCCGTGCCGTCACTGTGGCGATCGTCGCCAACGCAACCCTCTCCTTCGGGAAGCGATCAATGGCGGGTTGGGGGAACGTCGTAATTGCTGCCCTTGCTTCAGTCCTGTTAGCCCTCAAAGCCAGTCCGATCCTGGTCGTTTTTCTGGCCGCCATCCTGGGACTTGTGCTCGTTCGGAAACAAGGCACGTCGAAGCCCGAGGCCCTGCAGAAGCGGGTGTTCCGGGGCCGACCTCGATCGTATCTGACACCGCTCCTGGTAGCCGTCGCCGCCGGGTACGCCCTGCTCTTCGTAGCAGACCGAGGACTCTTCGATCTTGGCCTTCTCATGTTCAAGATCGACCTGTTCGCTTTCGGCGGCGGTTTCGCTTCAGTCCCATTGATGCATCACGAGATCGTCGACGTCCGCTCCTGGCTGGACGGCGAGACCTTCATGAACGGGATCGCTCTCGGGCAAATCACGCCGGGTCCGATCGTGATTACCGCGACCTTCGTCGGATACTTGCTGCACGGCCTCGCTGGAGCGATCATTGCCACCGTGAGCGTTTTCTTGCCGTCGTTTCTGATGCTCGTCGGAACGGTCCCCTACTTCGACCGCCTGCGATCCGCCCCGTCTTTTCATCGGTGCCTGTCCGGCATTCTGGCGTCGTTTGCGGGACTGCTCCTGTCGGTGACGATCCAGTTCGCCCTGGGCGTCTCGTGGGACACTCCCAGGATTGTGCTCGCAAGTGCCGCACTGGTGGCGCTACTTCTCAGGGTCGACGTGCTGTGGGTAGTGCTCGTTGGAATCGTGCTGTCTCTGGTGATCTTGTAGGGATCCAGGCTAGGGGCGCCTGAGGATCGGCGCGGCTGATCTCTGGCTGACAGCTACCTCACAAGTGGTATTATTGATTTGGCTCAAAACAGTATAATTGGGCTGTCGATGTTAATTGCCGCGAAGCAGAGGCTTCCTGTGTCCGGTCTGCTCAACAACTTGACCGCCGCGATCCTGGTGGTTCACCTCCTTGTGGGCTGCTGCGCTCATCATGCGCACGATTGTCGGCAGGCCTGTGACGCAAGGCATGCGCAAGGGATGGGGCACGACGCCGGGGCGCCATGTGACGGGCATTCGTCGGGCGAGCCAGGCCAAACCACCGACCATCATCATGGCTCGGACGAGTGTCAAGGGGGGAAGTGTTCCTATCTTCGCACCGCGAACGACACCCTCGCCAAGGCGTTTCTCCAGCCTCGCCTGACACATGTCACGCCCATACTCGCCGACGATTCTGCGCTGGTGGGCGTTTTCTCCGAGCAACCCGCTCTCGCTTCAGGCCGGCTTCTACTGCCGGTTCGGCTCCATCTTGCCAATCAAGTCCTGCTGATTTGATTGCTGGCTCTTGTTGATTGGCCTGGGCTTGGTGCTGCGCGCAGCGCGAGTCCAGACTGTGCTCTCTTGTCGTGGGTTTTGCCACCGGGGCGTGTGCGCGTGCCCACGGTCAAGACTGCGGTGTTCGATTCCCCGTTTCCCAGCGTCACGCCTGGTTGAGGACGACCATGAATCTCTCCTTTTTTCGACGGCTATTGCCCCAGAGACGGCGATGGTGGCTCCTGGGAGCCCTGCTGTTGGCAGTTGCGGGACTGGTTGCAGCCGGCCTGTGTGTGCCGGAATTCCGACAACTCGCCGCCTCGTCTCTTGGCGGCAAACCGGCTCACACCCAGAACGACGGCCACGACCATGCAAGCGAGGCGGCCGATGCTCACGGCGACAGCGATGCGGGGCACGACCACGACGCGGAAGCACGCGGTGGGCACGGCGATGAAGAGGCTGCTCATGACCATGCCGGCGAATCGGCCGCCGAGACCGTACCTGACCACATTCATGTTGAAACCGAAGCCGTAAAACTCAGTGAGGCGGCACAGCAGAATGTGGGGATGCGGCTGGCCACGGTTGAACTGCAATCTTACGAGCGAACGATTACGGTACCCGCTATGGTAGTCGAGCGGCCAGGCAGATCGAGCATGCAGATTGCCGCCCCCCTGACCGGTGTTGTGACGCGAGTCAGGCCGTTGCAGGGTGAAACGGTCGCACCCGGCCAAGCCCTCTTCGATTTGCGACTGACCCACGAGGAGGTTGTCGAGGGCCAGGCCCAGTACCTCCGCACGGCAGAGGAACTGGACGTAGTGAAGCGCGAGATTGCCCGACTGGAGAAAGTCACTGCGGATGGCGCGATCGCGGGCAAGGCCCTCCTGGAACGCCAGTACGAGCTCCAGAAACTCGAAGGTGTTTTTCGAGCCCAGCGACAAGGATTGCTTCTCCACGGACTGTCGGACAACCAGATCGACGAAATTGTGGCCAAGCGGTCGCTCGTCAGCGAAATGACCATCTTCGTTCCTGAGAGTATTGGCGATCCCGGCAGAGCAGATATCCCACGATTGCTGCAAGTCGAAGAACTGAAAGTGACCGAGGGCCAGAACGTGGAGGTGGGCGACACACTCTGCGTCTTGGCCGACCATGCCGTGCTCTATGTGCAAGGGAAGGCATTTGAACAGGATTCGGCAATGCTGGAGAAGGCCGCCAACAATGACTGGCGGGTGAAGGTGGTCGTGGAGCGCGACGGGCAGGAGCCGCAAACGATACCCGACCTGCAGATCGTGTACCTGGCCAACAAAGTCGAGCCCGAATCGCGGGCCTTCCTGTTCTACGTGGAACTGCCCAATCACGTGGTCCGCGACCACAAAAGGCCCGACGGCCACCGCTTCTCCAGTTGGCAATTCAGACCTGGGCAACGAGTGAGCTTACTGGTTCCCGTCGAACAGTGGGCAGACCGGATCGTACTTCCCGTCGGCGCGCTCGTGCAGGACGGGCCCGAAACCTACGTGTTCGAGAAGAACGATGGCCACTTCGATCGCCGCGCCGTGCGTGTGGAGTACCGGGACCAATTCTCGGCCGTGGTAGCCAACGACGGCACGCTGACGCCCGGAAAGAGCGTGATCGTCTCCGGCTCCTACCAGGTCCACCTGGCGATGAGGAACAAGGCGGGCGGTGCACCTGATCCGCACGCAGGCCATAACCACTAATCGAGCGGCCTGATGGCAAAGTGAACCAACCCATCTCAATAGACTTTCGCGATTTCAGGAGATCCAGATTCCGCCGCCACCCTTCGGGAGGCGGCTTCAGGGAGACGGCCTATTCTGGGAATCGCGCAACCCGATTTAGAAAAACGCCAACCCCATGCTCAACGCCGTTATCCGGTTTGCGCTCCATCATCGGTTGCTCGTCATCGCCGCAGCCCTTCTCGTGCTCGGCTATGGCGGCTGGCAACTCTATCACTTGCCCATCGACGTCTTCCCCGATCTGAACCGTCCTCGCGTCACCGTCATGACCGAGGTGCCGGGCATGGCACCCGAGGAAGTGGAGGCCCTGATTACCTTTCCGATGGAAGCCGCCCTCAACGGTGCCACCGGCGTGCAGGCAGTACGCAGCTCTTCGGGTGTCGGCATCTCCGTGGTTAACGTGGAATTCAACTGGGGGACCGACATTTACATCGACCGCCAGATCGTGACCGAGAAACTCTCCCTGATCGCCGACCGGATGCCCGAGGGGGTCAAACCACAATTGGCCCCGATCTCCTCGATCATGGGGCAGATCATGATCGTTGGCATGTGGAGCGAAGGCGATAAGACCAGTCCGATGGAAATCCGCACTTTGGCGGATTGGGTCGTTCGGCAGCGCCTCTTGACCATTCCCGGGGTTTCGCAGGTCTTTGCGATGGGGGGGGATCGTAAACAGTTCCAAGTGCTCGTCAACCCCGATTCGATGCTCTCATACGGCGTTACCTTGCAGGAGGTTGAAACGGCCCTTGAAAGGAGCAACAGCAATGTTACCGGCGGTTACCTGGACGGACAGGGGCCGAACGAGCTGCTGGTCCGATCGCTGGGACGAATCCAGTCGGTCGAAGACCTCCGCAAGCTGGTGGTGAAGATTCGCAGTGGCCGTCCCGTGCTCCTGGCGCAGGTGGCCGACGTGATCGAGGGGCCCGAGGTCAAGCGGGGCGACAGTTCCGCCTTTGTCCGACAACAGGACGGCCGGTTCGCGGGTGGCCCCTGCGTGATCCTGACGGTCAACAAGCAGCCGGGGACCGACACCCGGCAATTGACCGAACGTGTCACCGCCGCCCTGGACGAATTGAAAGCCTCGCTCCCGCCTGACGTCCGCATGGCCCCGGAGTTGTATCAGCAGAAGAAGTTCATCGATCTGGCCATCGAGAACGTCATTGCCGCGCTGCGCGACGGCGGCATCCTCGTGGCCATCATTCTGTTCGTATTCCTCCTGAATTTCCGAACCACGTTCATCACGCTCACGGCCATTCCGCTTTCCATCGTGGTGACGGGCCTGGTGTTCAAGTGGTTCGATATGTCCATCAACACGATGACGTTGGGCGGCCTGGCGGTCGCGATCGGCGAACTCGTCGACGACGCCATTGTGGACGTGGAAAACATCTTCCGCCGGCTGCGACAGAACCGCCAGAGCCCGGTTCCGAAGCCGGCCCTGCTGGTCGTATTTCAGGCCAGCGCGGAGATTCGCAACTCCATCGTCTTCAGCACGCTGATTATCGTGCTGGTGTTCATACCGTTGTTCGCACTGAGCGGAATGGAAGGGCGATTGTTCACTCCCTTGGGAGTTGCCTATATCGTCTCGATCCTGGCCTCGCTTGTTGTCTCGCTGACCGTTACGCCCGTGTTGTCCTATTGGCTGCTCCCCAATTCCCATGTCACCCACCGCGAAAAGGAGAGCTTGCTGCTGCGGGGGCTAAAATGGTTGGCGGCTCGGGTCATCGGCCTCAGCCTGCGGATGCCCAGGTTGGTGCTGGTCGCCGCCGTGGCGGCGGTCGTCCTGAGTGGAATTGCTATGTCGCGCATGCAGAGCGACTTCATGCCCCCCTTCGACGAGGGTGTGGCCCAGCTCAACGTTCTCATGCCGCCGGGAACATCCCTGCAGAGCTCCAAAGAGGTTGCGCAGACGGTCGAGCGACGCCTCCAGAAGATCCAGGGCGTCGAAGGGTTCGTCGTTCGAACCGGCCGGGCCGAACTTGACGAGCACATCATCGGCGTCAACATGAGCGAGGTCATCATTAACTTCAACCCCCAGAGTGGGCGAACCCGCGAGGAGGTTCTCGACGACATCCGAGAGGCGATGGCCGACATTCCCGGTATCGTTACCAGCGTCGAACAGCCTTTGGCCCACTTGATCTCGGCCATGCTCTCGGGTGTCCAGGCACAAGTGGCCATCAAGCTCTACGGGGACGACCTCGGCGTGCTGCGGGCCAAAGTCACGGAAATGCAGACCCTAGTGGCCGGCGTGCCCGGTGTGAAGGATCTGGTGCCCGAGCCACAGATCTCCATCCCGCAGCTCCGTATCGAGCAGGATCGAGATAAGCTTGCCCATTACGGCCTGCAACCGGACGACGTAAACGAATTCATCGAAACGGCCATGCATGGCAGGGTCGTCTCGGAAGTACTCCAGGGACAGCGGACGTTCGATCTGTTTGTGCGGCTCGACGAGCGATTCCGCGAGAACCTCGAATCCTTGAGCCGCATGTCGCTCGATTTGCCCGAGGGTGGAACGACGCCTCTTTCGTCGGTTGCTACGATCTACCAGGCCGGCGGTCCCAACACGATTAACCGGGAACAGGTCCGGCGGCGAATCGTCCTGCAGTGCAACACCGCGGGCCGCGGCCTGGTCGATGTCGTGCGCGACATTCAAACGCGGCTCAAGCCTCTCCAGGAGTCGCTGCCTGCCGGTTACTTCATCGAGTACGGAGGACAGTTCCAGAGCCAACAGACGGCCTCGCGGATGATCGCAGTCCTGTTCACGTTGTCGCTGGCTGGGATGTTCCTCGTGCTCTATACCATGTTCCGCTCCGTCAACTTCGCACTCCAGGTGATGGCCGCTCTCCCCATGGCTTTCATCGGGGCGGTGGCCGCAATCCTCTGGACTGGCCAGACGCTGACGATTGCCAGCATGGTGGGGTTCATTTCGTTGTGCGGCATCGCCACCCGCAACGGAATCCTGCTGCTCGACCATTACCTGAATCTGGTGAAGTACGAGGGCGAAACCTGGTCCCGTGAAATGATCGTGCGGGGCGGGCAGGAGCGTCTGGCCCCCGTATTGATGACGGCTCTTACGGCCGGGATCGGCCTGGTCCCCTTGGCCATGGCCGCCGGCCAGCCCGGCAAGGAGATCCTCTATCCGGTAGCGACCGTCATCATCGGCGGACTCGTCAGCAGCACGCTCCTGGAGTTCTTCGTTCGACCGGCCTTGTTCTGGACCATCGGGCGGAAGGCCGGGCAGCGGATCGTCGAAGAACAACACGCTGAAATCGAATTGAAGGAAGCGGAAATGCAGCGACCGGAGAAGCGCCGGGTCCCAACCGACATCGTCAATACGTAACCCAATCTCACCAGGCAACACCACGGTGTTGCCCGAAAGCCTTGTTTCAGAAAGGAAACGGATGATTCGTACCTTGCTTCAACTTGCCAGTGTCTTTCTTGTCGTTGCCGCCCTGGTCGCTTTGCCTGGTTGCGGCAGTTCCGATACTCCCCCTGCGAATACGCCCGAAACTGCCGGTCACTACGAAGGCGATGGCCACGACCATAGCGAGCACGCAGACGACCACGCGGGCCACGACCACGAATAGAGTGCGACCAAGTGGGTGGTCGCCCAGGAGCACCACGGGCCGTCTTGAACCAACTTGTGGTAGGTTCGCGGCCCCGTGGTACTCTCAGAGCAATGCACAAACGAATGAGACGAGACGGCGGCACCGGCTCCCGGTAAACGAAGAAGACCGGGATTCAACCTGCCAACACCAGTCTCACGGCTCAGCCAGCCCCCCGCTGGATTCAATTCCGTTCCCCACAGTTCCGCACTCAACAAAAGTGTCCACTGATCACGCTGCGATTGATTCCCCAAAGAACGCCTGCAGCCATTGCGTTGCTTAACCCATTTCCTGCCCTGCGATTGCGTATCTCGATATAGTTCCCCAGTCGCTCCATACGGGAGAATGGAAGAGTGTGCCTTTGCCGCCGAGATTGAGAAAGGAATGAAGAATGACGCTGGCAGACATCCTCAAAGCCAAAGGCAGTACCGTCTTTACGATCGGCCCCGACGCCATTCTCGACCAGGCCGTCTCGCGCCTTATCGACCATAATATTGGCTCCCTCCTGGTTTGCGGCCGTGACGTCGAGCAAGGCGAACGGCTGATTGGAATCATTACCGAACGCGACATTCTGCACGCCTGCTCTTCCAGAAGCGGCCACAATCTGACAACCACACCTGTTAAAGAGGTGATGTCGACCGAGCTGTCTACCGGATCGCCGACCGATGCCGTGGAACAGGTGATGGGGCTCATGACCCAGCGGCGAATTCGGCACCTTCCGGTCCTTGCCAACGGGCGGCTCGTTGGACTGATCTCGATGGGCGATATCGTCAAGGCCCAACACGATCGCCTCGCCATGGAGAACCAGTTCATGAAGGACTACATTCACACAGCCGTGAAATAGCGCCTTTGGACGAAATACCGTGCGGTTCTTCGTTTGGATTCTCGGCATTCGTCATTCAGCTCACCAGATATCGGTCGATCGCCGCCCGATTGACACTGACCCCGATCCCCGGGCCCTGGGGCACGCAGATCATGCCGTCGACGTAAGAAAAGGGCTCGAGCAACAACTCATCGGCCGGCCGGTGACGGGTACATTCCAGGCAACCGTTGTAGGCCGGGGTTGCTGCGGCAAGTTGCAGTGTGGCGGCTGTGGCAATCCCGAGGGAGTGCCCCGCACACAGGGAAGCCCCGATTCCCCCCGCCTCAGCAATTGTTCCGCACTTGCGCGAGACAACCAGCCCGCCGACTCGCTGCACATCGATCACCGTGTTGGAGGCGACGCCCCCCCGAATCATCGCCATCAGGTCAGCCGGCGTCTCCACCGACCGCGCCACCGCCATGGCGATCGTCGTCTGACGACGCAGGGTTGCCACCTCGTCCATTCGACCGCCGCTGATTGGGTCGAGTAAGAAGACGAGCGGCTCATCCTCCAGCCGATGGCACAGTTCCTGGGCCTGCTCCACATTGTAGCTCTGTCGACCGTCGAGCCGCAGTTCCACGCGATCCCCGACCGCATCCAGCAGGGCGGTCACCATGTTTTCGTCGTTTGACATCCGTCCGGTAGCCGAGAGCGTCTGCCAGTAGAACCCCTGGTCTGCCATTTCTCGAGAAAGCTGCAACACCTGCTCGATCGTACTGCCATGAAGGCGTACCCCCAGCGGAATCCGCCCCCGATACTGCCCGCCAAACAGGCAGCAAAGCGGCAGACCGGCAATCCGGCCTACCAGGTCCCAGCAGGCCATTTCAACCGCCGCCTGAAGAGGACGGGGACGAAGACTCTGCTGATCGATCAATTCCTCAATGTCGAACGCACTCCGCCCGGTGAGGATCGGCAGAAGCATGCCTCGCCGCCCGGAAAGCTCCGACGAACGCCAAGGAACAACCGCCTCCCCCCAGCCGACCAAGCCTGTTTCCGTCACCAGCCGGATCAACAGTGAGCGAATCGACGGGTCCGTCGTCTCTGATTGGCGTTCGACCAGAAAGAGTTCCAGATCGTTGATCGTCATGCGCGGAGTTCTCCCGGCAAGATGAAATGAACGTTCTCATCTCGAACCGAATGGGTTCGCACGTCAGCGGCGTAAGTGCTTTGCAGAAACTCGATACAGGACTGAACCAGCGTCTCCGGTGCACTCGCTCCTGCCGTGATCACGACGGTCTCCCGCCCCGTGAACCACTCCCGGCAGATATCTGCGGGCCCATCGATCAAATGGGCGGGCACTCCGACTGCCCTGGCTATCTCAGCCAATCGCTGGCTGTTGGAGCTGTTCTGGCTGCCGACCACGAGAACCATGTCGGCATCCTTGGCCAGGAATCGGACCGCTTCCTGGCGGTTCTGGGTGGCGTAGCAGATGTCTTTCTTCGATGACCCCTTAATTCGGGGGAAACGCTCCTGCAGCCGGGCAATTATCCGGGCGGCATCATCGACCGATAGCGTTGTTTGGGTTAAATAGGCAACCTTCTCTCCGTCGCCGAGGTCGAGCTTGTCGACGTCGTCAGCCGTTTCGATCACCCGGATCGCTTCCGGCGCCTCGCCGATCGTGCCGACCACCTCGTCGTGTCCCTCGTGCCCGATCAGCACGATCGTATAGCCCTCGCGTGCATAGCGGATCGCCTCCCGATGCACCTTCGTCACCAGTGGGCAGGTCGCGTCGATCGTGTTCAAATGATGGTCCGTGGCGATCCGCCGGATCTCGGGGGACACGCCATGAGCCGAATAGAGCACGTTGCTCCCGGGCGGAATCTGGCTCAACTCGTCCACGAAAACGACACCCCGTCTGCTGAAATCCTCCACAACCCACTTGTTATGCACGATTTCGTGATACACGTAGACGGGCGGGCCGAAACGCTCAAGTACCTTTTCCAGGCTCTCGATGGCCATGTTCACGCCCGCGCAAAATCCGCGGGGGGCGGCAAGGATGATCTGCATGGTTTGCGCACTCCTGGGGAGGCATCATAATGAATTCGGGGGATATCGGCCAGGGGGTGGAAGTCGCTGCCACGGCCAGCCGAAGGATAGTACCAGTCAGACTCGGCGCGGAAACGGAGATCGGCTCCTAAGTGTTGTGAACTGTGCCCGTTACCTGCACAAGTGCACCTTGCCTTTCGCCCGTTTCAAGCCGATGGGCGGTCTGAAAACGGAGACATTGTGACCCTGTGACACCAATGAGCGACCCCACTTTCCAATCCGATCTTGAATTGTACGGCCCGGGGGCTGGGAATCTCGCTGTGCCTACTCTTGCGCAGGCACAGTCGTACTGCCGCGGCCTGGCGCAGCGCCACTATGAGAATTTTACGGTCGGCGGCCTGGTGCTGCCCGCCGGCGCCCGCAGCCATGTGGCAAATGTCTATGCCTACTGCCGTTGGGCCGACGATCTGGCCGACGAAACCGGCTCGTCCGACCAGAGCCTTCCCTTGCTCGAGTGGTGGCAGGCCGAGCTCGACGCATGCTATGAAAACCGGATGCGACACCCGGTCTTCGTTGCCTTACGCGAGACAATCCGGCAGTTTGGCATTCCCCGCGAACCCTTTGCCAACCTACTGACGGCCTTCCGGCAGGACCAGACCGTGCATCGCTACGAAACCTTCAGCGACCTTCTGGGCTACTGCCGCAATTCGGCCAACCCGGTGGGGCGGATTGTCCTCTGTCTGGCGGAATGCCGCGAAGCCCGGAAGAATGCGCTCTCCGACTCGATCTGCACCGGTCTGCAATTGGCCAACTTCTGGCAAGACGTGGCACGAGACTGGAAAATGGGGCGGCTGTACATCCCCCTGGACGATTGCCGCCGATTCGGCGTTGAGGAAACCCTGCTGGATGACAGACCATGTCCGGGACCGCTGCGAGAGCTGCTGGCATTCCAGGTCGAGCGGGCCGAACGCTATCTGCGAGAGGGCCTGCCGCTGATCGCAGAGATGCCCAGGGCGTGGCAACTGGGCATCGCCCTGTTTGTCTGTGGCGGACTGGAGATCCTGAGGGCGATTCGGCGACAGGATTATGACGTGCTCACGCGGCGTCCGACCGTGTCGAAACCGGCCAGGCTGCGGCTGATCGCCGGTTGCTGGTGGCGTCTGCGCCACGGTGGCTTCGGAGAGTTGCCCCGATGAACCTCCCGAAAGAAATGGTGCAATTGAGCTACGACGAGTGTCGGCGCATCGCACGGCAGTCTCGATCGAATTTCACACCCTGCTTCTATCTGCTGTCCGGCAAACGACGGCGAGCGATGGTGGCACTCTACGCCTTCATGCGTCATACCGACGACCTGGTCGACGGCGAAATGGCGCTGGCCGATGCGGCGCGGGCATTGACCGAGTGGCGGGCGGAGGCCGCCGCGGCATTGACGGAAACGGTCTTCCCGTGCGAACCACGGCCAGGAATTCTTCCTGCGCTGGCCGAGACCGCCGAGCGGTTCGAGATCCCTCATGAATATCTGTTCGCCGCGATCGACGGCTCCGCGATGGATCTCTCCAAGCACCGGTATGCAACGTTCGCGGAACTCTCCGACTACTGCTACCGGGTCGCCTCGGCCGTTGGCCTGGCCTGCCTCAGAATCTGGGGTTACCGCGGAAACGATCCCGCGGAAGCTGCCCATGCCTGCGGGGTAGCCCTCCAACTGACCAACATCCTTCGCGATTTGCAGGAAGACTACCGGCGAGGCCGCGTCTATCTGCCCCAGGAAGATCTCGAGCGATTCGGCTACTCGGAAGTGGATCTGGGGCAGGCGGTGGCCAACGACAAGTTCTGCAAACTGATGGAATTCCAGGTCCAAAGGGCTGAGCGGCATTATTACGAAGCCACAAAACTGGCAGAGGGGCTGGACCTGGAGGGCCGGCGAATCTTCATCATGATCATCCGCGTTTACTACCGGCTTTTGAAGACAATCCAGGCGGAGCCCGCACGAGTGTTTTCGGAGCACGTCCACGTGGGGCGACGGCATCGGCTGGCGATCATGGCTCGGACCCTGCTGCATCCCTCGGCAAAGGCGGTGCTGCCGTGAGCGAGGCTCTCGATTCGAGCAGACACGGGGGGCGGGTGGCGATCGTCGGGGGCGGATTGGCCGGCATGGCAGCCGCGCTGGCGCTGGCCGAACATGGCTGTGGGGTGGACCTGTTCGAGCAGAAGCATCGGCTGGGGGGGCGCGTCGGCAGTTTTCGCGATCCGCGCACGGGCGAGCTTGTCGATTACTCGATGCACGTGGCGATGGGCTGCTGCACGAATTTTCTCGACTTCATCCGCCGCGCGGAAGTCGAGGATTGTTTTGAAAGACATCGCCGCCTCACGTTCCTCGGTCCGGGCGGCGAGATCTGCCCCTTCACCTCCTGGCCCTGGCT
>CAYSCH010000156.1:18146-19679 GCA_964429355.1 uncultured Planctomycetaceae bacterium
CCCCGGTGCATCTCTTGCCTGGCTTTGCTCGGCTCACTTACCTGAGTCTTCGCGATCGGCTGAGCATCGCCCGTTGCCTCACAAAGCTGGGACGGCTCACGGGTGCCGAATGTCGCGATAAAACAACTGGCCAGTGGCTTCGTCAGCAGGGGCAATCCGAGGTGTCCATCGACCGTTTCTGGTCCGTAGTGCTCGTCAGCGCCCTCGGCCAGACCTTGGATCGTACGGAACTCTCGATGGCCCGGAAGGTCTTTCTTGACGGCTTTTTGCGAACGGCCCACGGCTACGAGCTTCTGCTCCCCAGGCGTCCCCTCGGTGAGATTGTCGACGGCAGTGCGGCGGGCCGGCTCCGGAAACTGGGTGTAAACGTCCATCTGGCAGCACAGGTCCGGTCGGTCGAACTGGCCGCCGATCGGGCTACGGCCCTGGTTCTTGCCGGCGGCAGCCGATTCTCCTTCGACACCCTTATCGTCGCCATTCCGTGGACGACGATCGGACGGGTTTTCTCTCCGCAGCAGCGATGCAGGCTTCATCCCGATTGGACGGAGGATCGGCTCCAGTCGTCGGCCATCACTGCGGTCCACCTGTGGTTCGATCGCGAAATCACTCCGCTCCCCCACGCGGCCTTTGTGGGACGCACGAGCCACTGGATCTTCCGGAACTGGCGACCGGAAACCAGTTCCGCCCACTCCGGCGCCGGCTATCGCTACCAGGTAGTGATCAGCGCCTCTGGGCAACTGGCCGACGTGCCTACTGCCAGACTGTTGGACAAGGTACTCGGCGACCTGGGCGACCTCTTGCCCGCAGCCCGGTCGGCGCAGCTTCTCCACCACCGGATCGTGACGGAGCGACAGGCCGTCTTCGCCGTGACTCCGGAGGGGCTGCGAAGTCGGCCCGAGGCTGAGACCGGCATCCCGAACGTCTATCTGGCAGGCGACTGGACGCAATCGGACTGGCCGGCAACGATGGAAGGCGCGATCCTCAGCGGCTACCGGGCGGCATCCATGCTGCTCCGCGCGAGAGACGGCGACCTCCACTTGCCTGCTGGGCCATTGAAGCCGAGCTGGCTGGCAAGGATCCTGTATCCTCGTGATTGACCGGCGAGCGATGTGGGGCCGTGTGTTAGCGGCGTCTGGCGCGTGAGCGGCAGAGCGGTTACTGAGTGTCAGTTGTCAAAGAACTGCAGGTCGAGTCGGGAGTCAGAGGTAGGTCAGAGGACAGAGGTCAGAACGGCAGAGGACAGAGGACAGAGGACAGAGGGGACAGGAGACGGGGGAGATCGGAGATTGGAGATCGGAGATTGGAGATCGGAGATTGGAGATGGGGAGGGGGCTCACTTCTTTTCGCCAGTGCCACCAGCCGAGGATGGGTGAGGGGAAAGGGGATAACCGCGAAGGATGCGGAGGAATCGCCGGGAGGGGGTGCGTCGAGGGGCAAGTGTGGTCTCTGGATCTCGGGTGAAATGGGCCGTCGGATCTGCCGCTTTCGGGCACCGCAGGTTCTTATTGGGTAGAACGGCTTATGCTGTGACGG
>CAYSCH010000157.1:0-5323 GCA_964429355.1 uncultured Planctomycetaceae bacterium
ATACCGCCGTGCGTAATACTAATTGTACGTTCGTAATACCACACCGACAGACGCTCCCTGGAAGGTCCCGCAAAATGAGACGCCGCGCATTCACCTTAGTCGAGTTGTTGGTCGTGATCGCCATCATCGGGATACTGATCGCGCTGCTCTTGCCCGCCGTCCAGGCAGCCCGTGAGGCCGCTCGCCGCATGACATGCAGCAACAACCTCCATCAACTGGGAATCGCGGTGCACAATTACCTGGACACGCACAAGGCGTTTCCGATGAACCGCACCGGCAAGACGCTTCATAACTGGTCGGCGATGTCGATGCTGGCGCCCTATGTGGAACAGGCGAACATGCACAACATGCTGGATTTTTCCGCCTACCCCTACACGGCCGTTACTGGGGCGGGCACCGTGGCCGACGGGAGCGTCAACCTGCCAGCAGCACGGACGGTGGTGGCGGTGTTTCTGTGTCCCTCGGACCCGGTGGGCGTAACCGATCCCGACGGCATGGCTCCCACGAACTACATGTTCAATGTGGGAAGCGGTCTGGTCAGCAACGGCTCCATCCTGGTGACGACCGCTGGGCTCGTTCCGGACGGTGTTGCTTACCAGGCCTCCGGCGTCCGGCTGGCCGAGATCGTCGACGGCACTTCCAACACGCTGGCGATTGGCGAAAGCACCAAGGGAATGGGGGGTGGCTTGGCACCTTACGCTGGCGACGTCAAGCGGCAGCATATTCGCAGTAGTTCATTTTTCCCCGCCTGCAATGCGACTGCCAGCGACAACGTGTGGTACGGCGACCGCGGTGACAAGTGGATCAGCGGAAGCTTCCCCTACGCCGCCATGACCTTCTACTACCCGCCCAATTCGACGCAGGCTGATTGCATGAACGGCATGTCCACGCAAGCCCGGATGGCGCCGCGAAGCTATCATCCCGGCGGTGCCAATGTCCTGTTCTGCGACGGGCATGTGGATCTTCTGTCCAACACGCTCAGCGCCGACATCCTCCGCGCCATGGCTTCACGGGCGGGGGGAGAGGTGGTCCAGGTTCCGTGACGTCCAATTCGAGCCTGTCACCTGTCTGTCGTTCAGCCTTCGGAGGGGACCGGTTCGGCGGGGGCGGGAGGGGCGGGCGGAGCGATATCGGCCGCGGCCGGGTTGAGGATCCGGTCCAGCACGTGACTTGCCTTTTCCACCAAGAGGTCCCGGCGTCCCCGGCCCAAGGTTCGGCGGTGAGGGGCGACTGCCACCGGTCCGTCGTAACCGATCTCACGGAGCGTATCGATGATCGCCCGGAAAGGGACCTTGCCGGTCGTGCCGGGCATGTACCGATGTTCCTCGGTAACATTCGTGGGGGCGACGTCGTCTGCCGGAAGGTCGGCCAAGCGAACCGAGACAATCTGCTTCCCGGAGAACTTCTTGAGGTCGTCGATCGAGGCCCCGCAGACCTTGAAATTCCAGGCATCAAAGGCCAGGCCGATATTGGGAGCGTCGATCATGTTGATCAGGGCGGTGACGGCCTCCATGTCGTGGATGAACTGGAAAGCCTGGCTTTTGCGAAGATTCTCTGCGGCGCGGAAGGCGAGGCCGAGCTGGATATTCAAGGGCGCCAAGGCCCGGCAGATGTCACCGAAGCGGAACCGATGGAATTCGAAGTTTTCGTGGTAGGGACGTCTGTCACCCGCCGGTTGGATCGTGGCGATACATCGCTTGCAGCCCAGGTCGGCCGCCATCCGGGCCAGTTCGGGCAGTCGAGCCAGTTCCGCTCCAAACGCTTCGTCGTCGACGTCCCACTGGATCGGGAGATCGAACGAGCCCAGACGGATCCGTCCCGTCTTCAAGGCGCTGCTGATCAGCCGGCGGGCATAGTCGATCCCTTTGGCCTGGGTCCGGTCATGGAAATCCTGGAAATTCAGGTCCATCCCTTTGAATCCGTAGGTGAGGGCCAGTTCGATAATCTCGCTCTCGTGTCCGGAAACACCAAGAAACGAAGCGTTGAGGTTTTTGAACATGGCAATCTCCTTCTTCTGGGGATGAACTGGGCCAACTGAACCCGGCACGGAAGGCTCGCAAATGAACCCGTGGCAGCCCGACGGGTGGTGCCAAGGTGCGATCGATGCTGAGAAAAGTGACTCGCGCAACAGGTCTTCGACGACTGGCTTTTCCGAAACTCATATTATGGCCATTCCCGGTCTCAACTCCAGGGGGGCCGAGCGGGGAGTTTTCTGGCAGTGGGAGGTTTTGCCGCGATTCGAGAGCCGCTTCTCCGTCAATTTGGGTTACAGGCATGTCCTGCTCTGGGCTATACTTGGGTGTTTCTTTCACATCCAGATTTGCCAGACAACCGCCGAAGCGAATTGCCGGCCATAACCAGAGTATCCCCTTCAACCAGCCCTTAACGCCCGGACTTCCATGCTTCTTTTTGAGCTCATCCTCCTTGCGATCGTTCAGGGGATCGGAGAATTTCTGCCCATCAGCTCGTCGGGCCATATCGTGGTGCTGGCAACGCTCTTTGAGGGGTTTGGCCAGGAGTTTGATGGCGAGACGCTAACGCTCAATATTGTGCTTCATCTTGGTACTCTCCTGGCGATTCTGGTCTTCTACCGGCAGAGGATTCTTGATCTGTTCACGCGGGACAGGCGCACGATTGGCTTGGTTGTTGTAGGGACGTTGCCGGCCGTGGCGATCGGCTTGGGGATCAAGAAGTACTTTGGCGAAGCGTTTGAAAGTGCCCTGCTTACCGGGTTTATGTTCCCGGTGACAGGGCTGGCTCTGCTCTGGACAGCCCGTGCCAAACCGGGTGAGGTCACATGCGCGAATCTGAGCTACTGGGACGCCTTACTGATCGGCTTTGCCCAGGCGATCGCCGTTCTGCCCGGGATTTCGCGGAGCGGGGCCACGATTGTGGCGGGTATCGCCCGTGGCATGCGCCGGGACGAGGCGGCCGCGTTCTCCTTCCTGCTGGCAATACCGGCGATTGGCGGAGGCGGAGTGCTGCACCTGCTAGACGCTCTATCCGCGGATGCACCGACGGGACAGATGTCGATGGGGCTCCTGGCTCTGGGAGCGGCGATCAGTTTTGGGATCGGCCTGTTTTCCCTGGCCTGGCTGATCCGCTGGCTGACGCAAGGGCGGCTCTACCTGTTCGCCTGGTGGGTGCTGATCCTGGGCCCAATTGTGGTTGTCTGGCAGCTTCTCGCCGGCTAGCCGCTCGTCAACTGCTGCCAAATTGGCAGCTGTGTGCCTGCGAGGGCCTGACTACCTGACATCTGCGGCGCGGCCAAGCAGTGCCGTTTTCTGGCCTTGTTTCCTAACCAGTGTCTGTCAAAAGGGTTAACGGGACGGTTAGGAATTGGCGCGCCAGTTGCTTCATATGGCGGGATCTGGAGGGCTTGCGCGCCTTTTTGGCAGCCGCCCCTCTTCACCCACAGAAACGCAAATGTCCCCGGGCCTGAGTGACTGACGGAAGGCCCCTCGACACGGACGGCACCCCAGTGGTTGACCACCGGGCACGGCGAGGACAGCGGTTATCAAGAGAAACTTTGGATTTTACACGATTTGGGAGGTAATCAGGCAATGGCGAAGAAGAAGGCCGCAAGCACTGGTGGCGCGATCAAACTTCAACCGCTGGGCGATCGTCTGGTGGTTGAGCGAGCGGAGTCGGAATCGGTGACCGCCGGCGGGATCGTGCTGCCCGACAGCGCCAAGGACAAGCCCGCCCGGGGCGTCGTGATCAGTGTCGGCGATGGCCGGCTGCTGGACGACGGCAAGCGAGCCCCGTTCCAGGTGAAAGAGGGGGATGTTGTGCTCTTCCTTTCCTACGCGGGCGAGGAGTTCAAGGTCGGTGACCGCGAGCTCTTGTTGATGCGGGAAGAGGACGTTCTGGCGGTGATCGGTTGATATACGGTTCGCTGGGGGCTCCGTCCGGCACCGCACGTGCACGAGACCTGGCAGCCCAAGGCATCGAAATTTGAAGGAGAACACATCTCATGTCGAAGATGATTGCATTTGATCAGGAAGCCCGTGATGCGTTGCGTCGAGGCGTTTCCAAGTTGGCCCAGGCCGTCAAGGTCACGCTCGGTCCCCGCGGGCGCAATGTGATCCTCCAGAAGAGCTTTGGCTCGCCGACCGTTACCAAGGACGGTGTGACGGTAGCCAAGGAAATCGACCTGGAAGATCCTTACGAGAACATGGGGGCCAGGATGGTTCGAGAAGTCGCCTCGAAGACGAGCGACGTTGCCGGCGACGGCACGACCACGGCCACGATCATGGCGGAAGCGATATTCAACGAAGGGCTTCGCGCGGTCGTTTCGGGCGTCAACCCGATCCAGCTCAAGCGAGGCATGGACAAGGCCGTTGCCGACATCACTGAAAAGCTGAGGAAGATGTCGATCGCGATCAAGTCCAAGGAAGAGATGGCGCAGGTCGGTACAGTTGCCGCCAACAACGACCGCGAGATTGGCGAGCTTCTTGCCGAGGCCATGGAGAAGGTGGGCAAGGACGGGGTGATCACCGTCGACGAGGGCAAGAGTCTGGCCACCGAGGTCGAATGGGTCGAAGGCATGCAGTTCGATCGCGGCTACCTCTCTCCGTATTTCGTCACCGATCCCCAGGCGATGGAATGCGTGATGGAGGATGCCTATATCCTGATCCACGAGAAGAAGATCTCGAGCATCAAGGACCTGGTACCCGTTCTCGAGGCGGTGGTCAATTCGGGCCGGCCGCTGCTGATTGTTGCCGAGGATGTCGACGGCGAGGCCCTTGCGACTCTCGTAATCAACCGGCTTCGCGGCTCCCTGAAGGTGTGTGCCGTCAAGGCTCCCGGCTACGGCGATCGCCGCAAGGCCATGCTCGAGGATATCGGCATCCTTACCGGCGGCGAAGTGCTCTTCGAGAGTCTCGGAAAGAAGCTCGAGAATATGCAACTCACCGAGCTTGGCCGGGCCAAGAAGATCGTCATTGAGAAGGACAACACCACGATCATCGAGGGTGCCGGCAAGAGCGCCGAGATCAAGGGCCGGATCGACCAGCTCCGCCGCGAGATCGAGAAGGTCACCAGCGACTACGATCGCGAGAAGCTCGAAGAGCGTCTCGCCAAGCTCGCCGGCGGCGTGGCCAAGGTCAATGTCGGTGCCGCGACCGAGAGCGAGATGAAGGAGAAGAAGGCCCGCGTCGAAGACGCCCTTCATGCCACCCGTGCGGCCGTCGAAGAGGGCATTCTCCCCGGCGGCGGCGTGGCCCTCCTTCGGGCTTCGGCCAGCAGCAACGGCGCCGTCCTCGACCAGGACGCACTTGTCGGCTACGACATTATGCTCCCGGCCGTCCTATCCCGACTC
>CAYSCH010000157.1:5333-19443 GCA_964429355.1 uncultured Planctomycetaceae bacterium
GCCGGGGGACCTAGCCCAGGACGAGTTGGTTGGCTACAACATCATCCTTCGCGCCTGCCGAGCCCCGCTGACGCAGATTGCCGGCAATGCCGGCCAGGACGGCAGCGTCGTGTGCGAGAAGGTGAGCGAGATGAAGAACGGCATGGGCTACAACGCGGCCACCGACCAGTACGAAGACCTGGTCAAGGCCGGTGTGATCGACCCCACGAAGGTCACGCGCACGGCTCTGGAAAACGCTTCCAGCGTGGCGACCTTGCTGCTCACCAGCGACGCCCTGATCGCCGAGAAGCCCAAGGAAGACAAGGGCCACGCCGGTCATCCGGGCCATGGCGGCCCGAACGACATGTATTGATCCATCCAGGCGGTAACGCCCCTTGGAGCCGCTGCCAAGACTGCCGATTGTGGACGTCCATGCCCGTGGGGGACTCCCACGTTTTGTCAGGGTTTCTTAGAGCCGCTGCCAAAACCGCCGGCTGTGGACATCCATGCCCGTGGGAGACTCCCACGTTTTGTCAGGGTTTCTAAGACGCCTCCCCCAGGCCCGGTGGCCCTATCTCTCCCCCCAATGGCCACCGGGCTTTCTTTTCGCGCCAGGTCGCATCGGCAATCGTCGTCCTCGGCGGGAACCGTGGGGGACGGGATGCCGTCGAGCTCGTGATTCGCCATTACGATTCCTCGAAGCTCCCCATGCCGGAGTTCTTCTTCGCGGAATGCGCCTATCGCGCGTTGCCAGCCAAGGAATGCCTTGCCCGGGTTGGGTCGTTCAGGGAGAATCAGACCGAGCGGTACCAGGAGTAGCAGGCCCTACCTCCGAAAGGCTGTCTGATGGGACGGTTCATTCAGTCGTTGTGTATTCTGATGATCCTGGGCATACCTGTGACGGCCCAGGAATTCACGAACGAAGACCTGCAGAACCGGCACGGGACTCCCTATCCGGTCGCGCGCCTCGAGCGAGACTGGATCTACCAGGATTATGGCCTCAAGAGCGGCGACTGTTTTGTCGCTTCGGACAGAAACGACATCGAACAAGCGATGGTGAGCAAGGTGCTGTGCGAGCTGAAGTCTCGCAACCTCGAGGCGGTCGAACTGGAGAAGTCTCTTGCGAGGCTGATTGCAGGCCGCAAACCGGGCAGCGACCCTGCGTGGAAGGAGCTGTATCTTGCTGCCTGCCGGATCCGCCGCGAGGGGCGTCTGCGGGTCTTTCAGGATCATCCGCGCGAGTTTGTTTACGCCAAGCACTTTGTCTTCGGTGATTGCCAGGCCATGTTTGCGATGACGGATCATCTTACGGATGCGATCTTTCGAGAGTGCGGGCGCGACTACCGCATGAATTCGCAGCTCTGCAAGATGAAGATCAGCGACGACGGGACTGTCACGACCGAGGTACTTCTGGATTGTGCCGAGGGAATCGTACGGGATCCCTGTGTCTCCTTCGACGGCAGCCGGCTGGCCTTTTCGATGCGCCGCACGAGCCACGACGGCGACGACGATTTCCACCTTTATGTCATGCAGATGAGCGACCGAACCGTCGAGCAAATCACGTCCGGACCGGGAGTGGCCGACATGGAGCCAGAATGGCTCCCGGGCGGCGACCTGATCTTCACCTCCACGCGCTGCACCGTCTCGGCTCCGTGCTGGTGGTCGAGCGTGTGCAATCTCTACAGGTGTGACTCCAAAGGGCGCTACATCCGCCGTCTGGGCGTCGACCACGGGCATACGGTGTTTCCACACGTCACGAGCGACGGACGCATTACGTATACTCGCTGGGAATATTCCGACCGGACGGCGGGCTACCTCCACACCCTGTTTGTGATGAACGCGGACGGCACCAATCAGGCCGAGTTTTACGGCAACAACTCGCAGTTTCCGGCCGCTGTACTTCATGCCCGAAATGTACCGAATTCCACGAAAGTGATTGCCATCGCCGGCGCCCACCACATCGACCAGCGGGGCAAACTGATCATGATCGACCGCAAGACAGGTACCCAGGCCGGCCTTGGCGTCGAGTTGCTGGCCCCGCAACGGGATTATCCATACCGGGAGAGCATCGGGACCGGCGGCAACATCGTTCACGATACGGAGGGGGAACAGTTCCAGTATCCCTACCCTCTGGACGACGACAATTACCTCGTCTGCTATTCGCCCGAGGGGGGCCCGATTCGGGGGTTGAAAGGCATGAAGGACGGCAAGACCGGAAGCCCGCCGTTCGGGATCTACTGGATGCACCGCAATGGCGAGCGAGAACTGTTGATCTTCGATCCGGTTGTCTCGTCGGGCCAGCAGGTGGCAATCGCTCGCCCGCGACCGTTCGAGAAGGTATCGGCGGTCAACGAACACGAGACGAAAGGTCGCTTCTACATACAGAACGTCTACCACGGTCCCGGCCTGGCTGGTGTAGACCCAGGCACGATCAAGAAGATTCGCGTGGTCGGCCTAGACTATCGGGCCAAAGGCACGGTGGCGTTGGGATTGCACCCCTGGGGTGGGCATCAGACCTCACCGTGCGCGATCAACAACGGCAGCTACGACGTGAAGCACGTGCTCGGCACGGTGGCCGTTGAGGAAGACGGAAGCTGCTATTTCGAGTGTCCTTCACGGGTGCCGGTGTATTTTCAGATGCTGGACGAACGGGGGCGGATGGTGCAGAACATGCGTAGCTGGACCATGGTTCTGCCCGGCGAAGTGGCGGTGTGCATTGGCTGCCACGAAGACAAGAACAGCACGTTCCTGGATGGCGACCGCTTCAGGTTGGCGTTGAAGAGATCTCCGCAGACGATCCGACCGTTCCATACAGAAGGGGAGGAGCCGGTCCAGGAGATGGAGCGTTTCCTGACCGACTCCGAGAAACGGGCGATGCGGTATCTCGGCACCAGCGCTCCCCAGGCGATGGACGTGCCCCGGGGATTCAGTTACACGCGGGAGGTCCAGCCGATCTGGGACGAGCACTGTATCGAGTGCCATGCCGGCGCCAAGAATCCGGAAAAGAAGGACGTTCCGCTCAGTCTGCTGGGGGACTACCGTCCGATCACGAATCCCGAGATCTATGGCCGCACAAAATGGCGATTGACGCCGCGGATCTATGCGACCAGTACAACAGGCCATCCGGGTCGCAGCTTCAGCGAGTCCTACATCAACCTGACCGACTTCGGGTACAACGCAAAGATCCTCCTGGCCGACGTGGGCGGCAAGTGCGAGGCAAATCAGGATCCGACGTACCTTGCCTACTTTGGCGGCAAGTCGGCGAACGTTCCCAATCCGGACGCGTTCGGCTATTGTGCGGACGAATACGCAGGCAAGGGAATCATCAACTGGCTTCACGTGTCGAGTGCGTGTGCGATGTTGCCGCCCTGTGCCTACGGGTCGACGTCGAGTCCGCTGATGGATTACCTGGAGCCGTCGCACTACGGTGTCAGGGTTTCGCCCGAGGAAAAGGAACGGGTGGCCTGCTGGATCGATCTGAATGTGCCGTTTGCCGGTTCGTGGATGGAATTGAACTACTGGGACAGGCTCGATCACGCCAAACATTCCGGCCTGACCCCCTGGTACGTGTATCGCGACAAGATGCGCCAGATCTACCTGTACTTCGAGGCAAAACGCCTGAAGGCAGCCGAATTGGAGGTGGAGCATCTCGCCAGGTACCTCCAGCACATCGACGAGGGTGTGGAGTTTCAGATCGACGATTTTCCTCGGTACACGTTCGGCGGACGCCGTGTCCAGCAGGAATTCGTCGAGCAATATGACAGTCGCCCCAACACGGTTCCGATCTATGGGATCGCCGAGGGAAAAGATGCCCGGGGGGGCGGCAATTCGACTGGGAACGAAGTGCGGAATCTGGCCGTCAACAAAGACGCCTATGCCTACCATCTGCGTTCCTATCCACGGGCGACGTCGAATTCGCACTATCGATATCGACCGGAATTCTCGCCCACCCACGCGATCGACGGAGAGCGCGCTGTGGACAAATACTGGCGGCCTGCCCGTCGTACCGACTTGTGGTTGATGGTCGAGTTCGGGCGTGAAGTGGAAGCGGAACAAGTCGTCATCGTGCTTCACCAGAACGACGGCCAGAAGAAGACGTGGACGGGTGCCACGCTGGAATTCTCAAGTGGAGAGAAGGTGCCGCTGGAGCTGGAGAATACGTCCGAGCCGCAGCCGTTCACGTTTCCGAAGCGGAAGTGCACGTGGGTGAAGCTGGCCGATTTGCGGGAACGATTCCCGCTTGGGGATAATGGAATCGTCGAGTTTGAGGTTTACGGCAAGGACCTGTGATCGAGAAAGGTTGCCGAAGTCGTGAGCCGTTGGAGCGTCTGAGGAGCGTCCGAATTCTGAGCGGGTTCGGCAGTTCACCGGTTGCTGGTGTAGACGATCGGCAGGCGACCGGCGGGAGGGATGACGGAGTCGTCGGGGTTCAGGCCGGGACCGATCCGGCCGGCGGCGTTGAGAAAGAAATGGTCGGTTCCAACGGTCGCCACCGGGACGACCATGAAACGAACATTTCCACCGCCGAACAGGACGTTGCGGCCTCCGGCGTGGTTCAGGCTGTGGAAGTCGGCTGCACCTGGGTCGGGCACGTCGGACACGAGAGCGAAATGGTCGCGTCCCCGGTTTCGCAGACCTTGAAAGCAATTGTCTTGTTCATAGCCGAGGCTCATGCTGTAGCTGCCGCCGAGCGAGGCCTGGACCCGCTCCAGTTCCTTGCCTTCGGACACGAGCACCATCTGCTCGAGGGTTGGGACGGAAAACCCGACCACTTCCGCCATGGGTGAATCGGGGCAGATCAATTGCCGAGGATCGTCCAAGTTGCCTGTCGATTGAAGGAGAACAGCGAATCCGCCGCCGACGCCGAGCCGATCGGTCGGAGGTGCTGAGGGGAGGTAGCCGGCGAAGGTTTCGCTGTACTGGGCGAGCCCCTGATAAAGATTGTGGAGATTACCTGCGCACTGAGTAATCCGGGATTGAACCCGGCTGTTGTGGATGGCGGGGAAGAGCAGCAGCGAGGCCGCCATGAGGATCCCGGCGACGGCCATGACGTCGAGCCAACTGAATTGCGAGACGGCGCCGTCAAGGCGTACATCGGGCCGCATGGCGTGCAGGCGTCCTGCGGGAGCCGGACGCAAATCGCGCCGGGGCTTCGAGGCGGCTATCCGGGCGGCCACGTAGCCGCATGTCCGGTGGGCCAAGCCCCGAGGCGGGTCGATCGGCTCGCGCGACAACTCCATCGGGGCGAGCAGCACCCGCAAGGTCTCCAGTTGCTGGCGCAACTGGGGATCCTTGGAAAGGTCTTCTTGAATTTGCCGACGCTCGTCGTCCTCCAAAGCGTCAAGCAGGTAACCTAGCAATTGCTCTTGTGCGTTTTCAGCCATGTCCAGCGGTATCGAGATGGGTCAAGGAGGGTTCGAGTTTTCGGATCGCCGCGTGCAAGCGGCTCTTCACCGTTCCGACGGGAATCTCGAGGACCTCCGCTGCTTCGCGGTATTTGAGGCCCTGGTAGTAAACCAGCGTCAGGACTTCCTTGAGCGACTCGGGCAAGTGGCTAACGGCCTGGTGGACCTGTGCGCCCGTTTCGGCCGATTCGATGTGAGCATCCGGGGCGGCCTCGTCGCTGCCCAGGAACTCCATCAGTGAGCCGCCTTCGTCATCCTGATCACCGGCTCGGCAGCACCGATCGAGGCTCGCCAACTTGTGACGCCGATTGCGGCGTTTGGCATCGATTGCCTGGTTGGTTGCAACCGTGTAGAGCCAGGGGCGAACCTTGCGGCCCGGCTCGAAGTACTTGCACTTCATGTGGACCTGGAGAAACGTGGCCTGGAACGCGTCTTCGGCCATCTCGGCGTCGCCGAGGTAGCGTCGGAGGTAGTTGAACAACTCGCGCTCGTAGCGGTGGACCAACGTCTCGAAGGCCCGGCGATCACCGTCGGCCCTATACGCGAGCATAAGATCCTCGTCGGACCACTCGGCGAAAGGAACGGTCTGTGATGCGCTTGGCTGCATTTGTTCGATCGTGCTGTTCATTTTTCGGTACGGTTTCCGACCGTCAGTAGTTCGCCCAAAATGGTCTTTCGATCCATTTTTGCGTCCCAGTCTCCCCGACGGCCTCCGCCTCTCCTGTCTATACTAGCAGTTCCTCGAAAAACCTTCCTCCATTCCTTTGGGGGCTGGAGGGAACTGTCCGGCAAGTGCCGGATTGAAGGCCAACTAATTGCAACTGGCGTGCCAAACGTTAGAATCGCAACATTCCCACCCTGAGAATCCGCTCAACTCGCATCGCAAGTCCTTTATTAAATAGTATTTGTGATGATAGATCGGATTTGCCACTGCAACGGGGCAGCGATCTGCCAACGGCCTGAGTTTGAAAATGTGGGATGGCAGAACTTACAGGGCGGGAAATTCGTAGCCCGAGGCACGAGACTGGCTGGAGGCAGCTCTGCTTGGTTCCACCAATTATGGGAGGAGAGTCGCAGACTACCGGCCAACTGCCGATGTGGCAGGCGATTCGGTCCTTGTGGCCAGCTTTTTCCAGGTACCGGCCAAATGTCCTGCGATACGCTGGCGCAGGCCTGACTGGCGGGTTCCCCCAATTCGAGCGGGAAAGTGAATCCACGAGATCGGAACCGCGCCGGCCTGCTCAATTTGGTGAGGCGGCGTATCTCGGGAGCAGGCAATCCATCGCTCCCCGGATTACCGGTGAGCGTGGTGCTGCAGAGGTTTCAAGGGCAGGCAGGAAAGCCCGTGGCCTAATGGGAGTGCTTCCCCGGGTGATGGGCAAGCCAGACGCCGCTACCGTAGAGAAAACACAACAAAGCGGCGGCGGTGAGGATCGAGAACGGGTCGTTGGGCGTCAGGACGATAGCCAGAATGCAGCCCCCGAGGATCCAAATACGCCAATGCCGCAGGTCAAAGAGGTCCGACAACATCGTTGTTCCTCCCGCCGCCGCCAATCGTCCAGGACGAAGCGGACTTGTCTTGAAGGGATGCTGCCTGATAATCGAACTCACGTCACTTCAATTATAGCTGATCCATCGCGAGTATTTCTCCCCCCGATCCGGTTAGTTGCGATGGATTTCATGCCCCGTTGACGGCAATCGAACGGAAGGTACGGCGTTTGGGCGAAAGCTTTCGTTTGTCCTAAGAGAGCAGGCCTTCACGGATCGCCATTGTGGCCAGGTCGACCACCTTGTGGATGCCCAGCTTCCGCATCATTCGCGACTTGTGGTTATCGACGGTGCTCACAGACGCCTTCAGTTGTGCTGCAGCTTCCCGAACGCTGAATCCCCGGGCGAGGAGAATGAGGATCTCCAGTTCGCGTTGTGTGAGGGTTGCCAACGGAGAGGAAATGGCTGCTCGGTTGAATCGCAGTCCTCGCGAAGTTTTGACGAGGTAATGCTGGATGTCGGCACAATAAGCCGGCAAGCCACGAAGTACGTTTTGAATCGCCTCTCGGATCTCGGAAAAACGGCAGGACTTGGTCAGGAATCCGCCGACTTGGAGTTTGAGTGCCAGCCGCACACGAAACTCCTTGACCTCGTCTTCGAGAAAGATGCAGGCCGTCTGGGGAGCGGTCTGGCGGAGCCTGCGGATGAGGCCGAAAGGGCCGTTGCCCCCCAGCCATGGATCCAGCAGAATCACATCCGGATCGGTGACGCCGATCTGGTGAGACATCTCGTACTCGTTGGTGGCAACCGTGGCCAATTCCACTTCATCGCATCCCTGCAGCAGAGTCCGCAGTCCTTCGACAAAGAGAATGTGTCGGTCAACAATTACGAGTCGAACAGGCCGATATCTGGGGTCAATTCCTTGGCGGTGCATGAACGACAAGTGTAACGTCGCCGATCTGCAAATACTGCTCAGTTGTTGGAAATTTCCGAAAAATCTCCAAAAAAACCCTACGTGTTTAGCTCCCCGGCAGTTCCAATCCCCCCAGAAAAGGTGAGTGTTCTTCTGTATTTTACCAGGAATCGAGGAGCTTGGCGGGCTGGATGGCGCTTTTCAAACAGCAGCAGCCGAAGGTTGGCGGATCGGCCGGGCCTCCGAACGAGATCTGGCCGGCAAGGGGGGAAAACGGGAAAGGCCACCGTGGTGGCCTGTGCGAATGGCAGTATCCATTGACTGAGACTGACGCATCCGCAAGAAATCCGATAGGAGCGAAGGGGACCTTGAGCCGTTGTTCAGCTTTTTGGCGCCTCACAACGATAGGCGAATACCCGGACCTTTTCGAGGGTGACGAGTCCCTCGGTGATCATCTCGTCGAACCTGGGTAGCAGCATTTCGATCTTCTCCGGCGTGTCGACGATCTCGACCACGATCGGCAGGTCTTCCGAGAGGCGGAGGACCTTGGCGGTGTGCATGCGGCTGTGGCAACCAAAACCCATCAAGCCGCGGAGTACCGTGGCGCCGGCCATGCCCTCTTTTTTTGCCTCGGCCACGATTGCCTCGTAGAGCGGCTTGCCGTGATAGCGGTCGGATTCGCCCACAAAGATCCGCAACAACTGACATTCTCCTGGCAGTTTGGTCATAGAGGACCTCTGGCTGTAGGCAAGGGGGTGTGCGCCATTTAGATCAGTCTTCCGAGGCTCAGGCCGACGATCACGGCGGCCAAACCCGCCGCATTCTGAAGCCCGAAGTTGCCGAGCGCTGCCAGATACTGCGAGTCTTCGAGCAACTGCTGGGTTTCGAACATGTAGGTGGAGAAAGTGGTGAAGGCACCCAGGAAGCCGGTGAGCACGATGGCTCGCGAGTCGGGCGAAAAGGAGAATCGTTCCTCCATGGCGACCCACAGTACGCCAAACAGCAAACAGCCGATGATGTTCACTGAGACGGTTCCCCAGGGAAACATCGAATCGGTCCATCGCTGGACCAACCCCGCCAGACCATAACGCGCAAGGGCACCAAGGCTTCCCGCAACGGCAATCAGCAAGAGCTTTTGCATGAAAGAGACAGTCAGAGATGAAGATGGGACAAAATGGCGCCATTTCGCCAGGGACAACCACACCCGGTCCAGGCAGATGTACCAGCCCGCCTCCGAGCGGTGCCTTCATCATTATCGCAGACGAGCCCCGGAGCAAGTGTGCCGCAAGTCGCTCCATCATGGGTCATGGGACCTCGCTTGCGACGGCTTGGACCGCACGTTCGACCTCGTTGGTCGTTGTGAGCGCACCCAGGCTGAGCCGCAGTGTGCCGCCGCCTGCCGCGGTGCCGAGGGCTATGTGCATGCGGGGGGCACAGTGAATCCCCGCCCGGCATTGAACGCGAAACCTCACATCCAGACGGGCGGCCAGTTCTGCCGGAGCGATTCCTGCATGGGTTATGCTGACCAGGCCGACTCGCTTTTCGGCCAACCGGGTACCGTAGAGGCGGACGCCGGGAATCGAAGCCAGGCCGTCAATCAGCCGGTTGGTGAGTTCCTGTTCGTGCCGCCGGACGTTCTGCACACCCTGCTGCAGCAAATACTCGATTCCCGCACGGAGGCCACAGATTCCCGGCAGATTGGGATTACCCGGTTCGTACTTGTCGGGCAGGTTGTCCGGTTGCACGTCGAGGTCGCTGTGTGTGCCGGTCCCACCCTGCCGAAAACTGTCGAGCCGGCTCTCGACTCCGCGGCGTACGTACAACACGCCCGTTCCGAGCGGCCCCAGGAAGCCCTTATGCCCCGGAGCGGCCAGCAGATCCACGCCGAGCTGCCCAACGTCGATCGGCAAATGGCCGGCCGACTGGGCCGCGTCAACAAGGAACATGGCTTCATGCCCGCTGATTGCCCGCCCCACCTCCTCGATGGGTTGAAGGGCGCCCGTCACGTTCGAGGCGTGTACGAGCACCACCAGCCGAGTGTTGTCTCGAAGAGCCTTCGCCACATCGTCCGGGTCGATGATTCCTTCCGTGTCGCACGGCACCCGGGTGACATCGATGCCCAGTCGCTGTTCCAGCCAAGTCAGCGGACGGAGAACCGAATTGTGATCGACCACACTCGTCACCACGTGGTCGCCCTGGCGAAGCAGTCCGTGAATAGCCATGTTCAGGGCGTCGGTGCAGTTCAGTGTGAACACGATCTGGCTCGGGCTTTCCGCCCCGATCAGTTCGGCCACGGCACGGCGTGCTGCAGACACTTCCTCGTCCGCCGTCTTTGCTTCCACATAAACACCACGGGCCGGCGACGCACCCATCTGACGCTGGTAGCGGTCGACGGCCTGATAGACGGTCTCCGGCTTGGGCCAGCTTGTGGCGGCATGGTCGAAATACGCACGTTGGCAAGTTATCATGGGGCACACCGCGGCCAGACGGAAGGAACGGATCGTGGCAGAATGAACCGATTCTTGCGATTCCGTCGGAAAAGGCAAATCCCGAGGGGCGGTTGGACCGCCCATTGCCACCCACGCACGCGACTGCGAGATGTGGCGTGGGCCAGGAATCAAGCCCCGGGGGGCCGCAAATGCGGCGATTTTTGCGAAAGATTTCCGAGGTTTTCGAGAATTACTGATCGGAGAAGACACGCATTTGGCAGCAGATCCTCAACTCCTTGGGAGGGAAGATGATCCGGCTCGAAAAGGTCGTTCAGCATTACGGCGTCCGACCCGTTTTGACGGGGATCGACCTGGAGATTTCCGAGGGGGAACTGGTCTGCCTCCTGGGCCCCAACGGAATGGGCAAGACGACCCTGCTGGGTGTCATGGCCGGAGTACTCGCTCCCCAGAAAGGGAGCGTCAAGATTGACGGAATCCAGCGCCGGTCGTCTGAGGAAAACGAGCTGGCCATCCGCCGAAAGACGGTCTACCTGCCCGACCATCCATGGCTGCCCCAGAACCGCACCGGCCGTGAGTTCCTCATCGCGGTGGGCGAACTCTACGACATCGATCCAGAGCGGTTGCTGGACCACGTCGAGCGATTGCTCAGATTGTTCGATCTGGAAAAACAGGGCGACTGGCCGATTCGCAGTTACTCCAACGGGCAGCAGAAGAAGATCGCCATCTGCAGTGCGCTGGTCACCGACGCGCCGCTGCTACTTCTGGACGAGCCGTTTGCCGGCGGACTGGATCCTTCGGGCATTCTGGCCCTCAAGCGGGTCCTCGTCCGGCTGGTTCGGGACCGAAACGCCACTGTGGTGATCAGCGCCCCGGTGCCGGAACTGGTCGAGGAACTGGCCGACCGGATCGTGATTGTTCATCACGGCGCGATCGTGGGTTTCGACACTCTGGACGAACTCCGCAAGCAGTCCGGTTGCGAGGGCTCCCTGGCGGACGTCTATCAGCAACTGGTCCATCCGGAGTCGCTCAACAACGTGGAGGCCTATTTTGGCGACGGGGAGGAGGGGGCGGCATGATACGAAGGTGCTTTCGGCCACTGATGATCGTGATGCCCGCGGCATGGGCCATCGGCTTGTATATAGTCTGGTACATTGTGGTTCTCCTATTGCGGGAGTTTGTTTTCCGCGTAACACAGGGGTTTGATGCGGCCTCGATTGCCTCGACCATCGAACCTTTCGCAAAGATGCAGGTTGCCACGGCAGCCACCGGTGCCGTTCTATTCGCCTTCTGGCGAGTCTTTGCCTTCCACCCGATCACGCGGTGGGAGTATCGCCAGTGGCTCCAGCAGACGCCGTGGACGCCCGATAAACCCCTGCCGATGAGTCCGATTCGACCAGGATATATCGACGTACTCCTGGTTGCAGTGCTCTGCATGATGGCGGGTGATGAATTACCGCTATCACGGTTTGCACCAATTTTTGCGTACCTGGTGGCGTTGATTGTGGCAACCTGCGTCGTCAGCGGCTTTACCAGGCAGCGAGTCACAGTCTATCTGCTCCTGTTCGGACTGGGTTTGGCCGTTCGACTCGCTCCCGGTCCCATCGGACCGTTGCTGGTGTTGGTGGCACTGTTTCCCTTAGTTCTACTTGGGTTGCGCCGTTCATTGATGCCGGGCCACTGGCCCAATTACTCCCTTTCACTGCAAAGAATTCTGGAAAGCAAGAATCGAGCGGCAAATGAGTTGGGGTGGCCATTTGCTTTCCTGGGTCCACGGGCATCGCAATGCTACCTGCAGCGCACCGACTTCCTGGCCATCGCGTTCCTGGTTGGCTGGTTCCTGCAGGCAGGGCTCAGCCACACGGTCCTTCTGCCATCTGACGAACGAAGTATGATCGGCCTCTTCACGGCGGCCATTTGCCTCTTCGCCTTGATACGGGCCGTAGGATACGTATTCATGTTCTGGTCGCCCATCTCATTGCTGGGCAGATTTCTTACCGGGCGCTGGATCATTCCAGAATACGATCGCGTATTCGCTGCACCGCTAGCCGTGGCAGTCACCGCCATCTTGGGGGAAGCCTTTCTCTACCTGATGCAGGTACCCGCTGCTACGGGGCAACCTCCTGTCGTGGCATTGTGCGTGTTTCTCCTGCTTGCGATCGGTCCTTCGATGCGAAACTGGGAACTGACCGGCGGACATCGGATCACGTCCTTCGCTGTGTGCAACAAGTCGAACCAGTACGTCAAGGTCTAGCCACTTCCGTTGGGAACCAATCCGTTGCGGCGTACGTCCGCGGATGCGACCAGTCAGGCTCCCCCGCGTTTTACCGCCGCGACTGCGAGCTGGCTCGCCCGGCGCGTGTCCTCGTGTAGCCCGTCCGTACCGCTATAATGGGAGATTGTCTGCCGACCGCCACCCCCGCTGAACTCTCTGCCCATGACCTCGAACGACTACTATCGCGAGTTTTCCGGCCGGATCTTCGTGATCCAGGTCGAAGACGAAGCTGTTGAAAACACGGCCATCGCCTACGCCATCCTGCGCGAGGTCCGCGAACTGATCGCCCACGGCATCCGTGTCGTCGTCGTCTTCGGCAAGGGAATCCGCTTTGAGGAGGAACTGCAGACGCGATTTGGCTCCCGCCTGCACGGCGAAACCAACCGGTTGGTCGTTCCCGAAAAGGCCCTTCCGCGGCTTCAGCAGGAACGCCAGCGTGTGGCCGGCGAACTGGCGGAACTGTGCCGCGCGGAAAAAATCCCCTTCCGTATGTTGCCCGATTCGGTGGTCACGGCGGAGCGGCGGATCGGCCACGAGAGCACCGGCACGGTCACCCGGATCGACCTGGATTCCATCCGATCCGTCGTGGCACAGAACCAACTGGCGATGGTTGGATTCGGTGGTCACGACGACCACGGAGAGTTCCTGCACGTGCCTTCGGTTTCGCTCTCGGCCGACCTGGCGGTCGGTCTCCGGGCCCAAAAGCTCCTGCTGCTGATGCAGCGCGACGGGATTCGCGTTCCAGGCCGGAAGGGCGACATGCAGCAACTCAGTTTCGCAGACTTCGAGGAGCTCCTCTGCCTGCTGCAGAAGAACGACGACCAGGGCCGCTCGATCCTGTCGGGCTCGATCCTGCCCAAGGTCCATGCGGCCCTCCGCGCCGTGGCGGGGGGTGTCGAACAGGTTCACATCGTTTCCTACGCCCGATTGCTCGACGAGATCCTCACGCGCACCGGCGTGGGAACGATGATCGAACGCCACCAGCGACACCACGTCGACTACGCGCAAACAAGCGATCTGGATGCGATCGAGCAGCTCCATGCCGAAGCCCAGCGCTACGTGACGGAGCGGGGCACACCGCTGGTCAAGCCCCGCACGCGAGAGGAACTGGCGAGTCTCGTTCCCCAGACGCTCCTTCTCAAGCACCGCCAGTTTGCCATCGGCATGATGCACGCTACCGAGGTGCCCGGTTCAGACTGCTCGCTGCTCATCGGCGGGTTCGTGATTGCCGAGAACCATCAAGACTCGCAACACGGCCAGTTGCTTCTCAGCGAGGCCTTGAGCCGCTTTCGCGAGAAGGGCTGCAAGCTGGCCGTCGCGATCACGGCCTCGGATCGCGCCAAGCGTCTCTTCAGCCGGAGCGGCGGCCGCCCGGGCGCCGAGCGTCTCTGGCAACAGCAGATGCTGGATGCCGCCCTGGCGCGTTACCATATGGAAGAACGGGAAAACGTGCTGTTCTTCCGGTTCGACTTGCAGGGCGAACCGTGATACAAGATGCGGTCGACGGGAAGCTTCTTCGGGCAATCGCGCTACTCAAGCATCGCTTCCCAGGCCAAGCACCTCTTCCATCTGCTCCAAGCCGAGCCGCTCGATCATTCGGCCC
>CAYSCH010000157.1:19453-19664 GCA_964429355.1 uncultured Planctomycetaceae bacterium
GGCGTTGGCCCGGTAGTAGGCGAGGATCTTGTCCATGAGGACAAGGGCCTGCTCGGTGTCGATCCGTTGGGCGATGATCTCGCCGATTCGAGGGTTCGTGCCACCGTTACCACCCACGTAGACCCGCCAACCTTTCGGTGTGCCCACCAGCCCAATGTCCTTGAAACTGGTCTCACCGCACTGATTCGGGCAGCCGCTCACCCCGATCTTC
>CAYSCH010000158.1:0-3996 GCA_964429355.1 uncultured Planctomycetaceae bacterium
CCTTCAAAGCGGGCCTGGATCTCGTAGGAGCCCGGCTGCAGCTTGAAGGAGGCGTTGCCCATGAGGTCGGCGCGGCCCGACGCAACCTTCCGGCTATCCTTCAGGATGTCGATCTGCGCGCCCGGCAGAGGGGGAGCGAAGACTGGCACACCGGCTATCCGCACCTGGACGATGAGTGTGGTCGATCCGTCGGGTGCGGGGGGCTGGGGCCCGGGACCGGGCGGACGCCTCCCGTCGCGTTGCACTACCAAGGAGACCCGACCCATACCCGGCTGTACGACTACCGGTTGGCTCGTATTTTCGTAGCCCCGGGGCGGTTCGACGACCGCCTCGTACGTGCCTTCTTTCAAGTCGACCGAAAATCGCCCCGATCCGTCGCTGATTGCTGCCGCCAATGGATGGCCAGATCTAGCGGTCCAGCTAATCCTGGCGCCGGCCACCGGTGTGTAGCCGCGGCTCGCCGGCGACGGGGTCATCACATGGCCCTCGACATGCACCAGGCGTTCCGGCTGCGGTTCCGGCTGGGGTTCCGGCTGGGGTTCCTTGCGGCGCTGGAGAATGAAGTACTTTGGTTCCATCCCCCGCCGGACCACCACTTCTTCGTTGACGCCGACGAAGCCGGCCGGCGGCACGACGCTCACCCGGTACATTCCTTCCGCCAATTCCAGTTGGAACTCGCCCGATGCGCCGGCCACGGCCGGCAAGTTTCGGCTCCCCGGGCGGACCCAGGTCAACTCAGTTCCCTTGACGCCCCAATAGCCGGTGGAACTGGCCGCGTCGCGGTAAACGACGTAGCCGGTGACGGTTACCGATTCCGAGGGAACCGGTTGGGGCGGCGTCGATTCCGGTGACAGGGTGATGGTCTGGCTGTTGGGAGCCCCGGGCGCAATTGTGACCCGTGCTCCCCCCGGCACGTAGCCGGGCTTCTGGGCCAATAAGGTGTATTCCCCCGGGTTAGCCACTTCGAGCTTGACCTTCCCCTGGCTGTCGGTCGTTCCTCGCGGCGCCTCGCTCAGTGCCTGGTCGCCCGTGCGGATCAGTACGCTGGCACCGGGCAGGGGCCGCCTTCCCGATTCAGCCTGCTGGTAGACGGTGCCTTCGAAGACCAGCGATTCCAGGGGCTGTGGCTGTGGCTGTGGGTCAACGTTTGGAACGAGCGTGAGATTTACCACGGAGTACTTTCCGGCAAACACGGCAACCTGCCGGCGGCCGGCCGGCTTGTACCCCTTGGCACGGGCCGTCACACCATATCGGCCCGGACGTAGATCACGGCAGTAGTCTCCTTCGGCGTCGGGTGTGCTGGGCGTTTCTTTTTCCACTGTTTTCCAGTATAGCAGGATGGAGACCTCGACGCTCGACAACACCGCCGCCTTCGTCTCCGGCGAGAGCTTTGGGTCGTCGATGGTGATCCGGCCCTTGATTCCCTGACCCTTGACCGGTCTGGGGGTAAGGCGCGCGAGCAGGAAATCGCGAGTTGCGGGCTTCGCAGGATCGATCGTGATCGGCTGGGGATCGACCAGGGTCTGAAACCCCTCGGCGGAGACCGATGCCTGCCAGCTACCAGCCGGCAAAACGATCGAGTACTGGCCGGCTTCCCGGTCGGCCTTCGGGTCCTTCTCGCCGCTGACCACCTGCACCAGTTCCCTGTTCCCGTCGGTCCGGCGGAGCACGATCGTGGCCCACGGCGCGCCGATCTGTTTTTCTTCCGAGCTGGCCTCCAGCACGCGGCCGGAGAGCTTGCCCAGTTCCACAGGGTCAATTACCGGCGGCTTCCGGTCCGGAGCAGTCTCACCCTTGGTCAGCGAGAGGTTGTAGACGGCGTAGCCCTCGCTGCGCTGGAGGGCGATGCCGCGGCCGTGGTCCTCGTCCTTGTATCCGGCGGCCGTGATCTTGTAGTAATAGTTGCCCGGCGGCAGATCCACCCGGTAGTAGCCGCCCTGGCCGGAGGTGGCCTGACCGGCGGCCGCTCCCGACGCGTCCTGAAACTGGATGGCGGCGCCGCTGACCGTCCCGGCGATCTTTCCGTTGGTGTCAAGCTCCAGCACCCGGCCGTGCACGCCGGGACCGGCGGCTGTGGCAACTTGAGCGACCAGCGCGAGAAGGCATCCGGCAACTGCGGCGGCAGCCCGGCAGCAACGGTGGTTTCCAGTGCAGCATCTCATGACCCAGCTCTCCTGGAATAGGACGGACGCAGGTTGGAGTTTATTGGTGTTTGCATGGACGGGCGCGCTCCGGGGAGCGCCAGCACGCGGGGAGAACCGGGCTCCCGTTGGTCGCCTTGGCTCTTTTTCATTGCGAAGTTTCATAGGAAACCCTGACATAACGCGGGAGTTGGCGATCAGGGTTCCGGGATGATCCGCAGGCCGAACAGGGCCGGCGGATGGGCCGGGTCGACGGCACCGTTTTCAAAGGCAAACTCTATCAACAGCCGGGCATCTCCCGCCCAGGCGGCATCGGCCTTGTCGACGACCTGTTGGAGGATCGTCATCGAAGGGGGCGGGCCGCCAACCGGGTCGGTCAGGTTCACGGTAGTCGCGGCGTAGGCGTGCGTCTGAGGAGGGAGGGCGCCCATCTCCTCAAGGCTGCATTCCATGCTGACCTTGACCTCGTTTCCGCCGGTGCCGAGAAAGCCAACGTAGGCGATCACTTTATGCTTGCCGGTGAAAGATTCCTTGTTGAGCTTGATTTCGATCTTGTCGCCGGGCTCTGGCCGGACGCCGATGTTCCAGCCGGGCGAAGCGTTGTCGAAGAGGATCCCGTTGTGGCTTTCTACCTCGCCAGCCGCCCAGACGGCCCGCCCCGACGCCGGCGGCTGACCGCCAAACGACACCGAATGGAATGTGATTCCCATAAGCGGCGGCGTGGTGCGGTTATACACGTTCTGCAAAAGCGGTTGGCTCGCCAGGTCGGTTCCAGTAGGGAAAACCGCTTTCGCCGGTCCGATGCGCTCGTGCGGAGTGATTGCCGGATCGGAAGGCACGGCAACCACCATGGGCGCAAGATACCGAGGCGCACCGACCATGGGGGCCGGCAGCGCGAAGCTGTGATCTCGGGAGCCGGCCGCCACTGTGGCAGAAATCACGGCCGCTTGGAGCGGCGGGTCCGCCGCCGGATCGATTTCCATCAACGACACCTCGTAGTGATCGATCGGGCCCTCATCGCCGGCGACCGCCCATTCCACGGTGAAGGTGTCGTCGTATTTCCACCCGCTGGTGATGGCCACCGTTTCAATCTGGAAGGGATCTCCCACCGGCGGCGGATCGGGCCAAGGCGGCCAGATCCCCAGGTCGGGAAGAAGCCACCCAAAGATCCAATCGATCCAGAGAGGCGGAGCAGGACAGGCGGGGTCCCAGCCCGGCCAGTTGCCGCCATCCGGCCAGATGATGACCTCGTCCGGGAAGGGATCGAACCCCGGCTCAACGGGCGGGAGCAGCGGCAGCACGCCGCCTGCCTGGTCCAGGCCGATCCCCATACCGGCTTCCCATACGAAGGTCTCTCCGGCTGTGGGAACATTCCTGACCACCTGGCCTTGTGCGTTGAGATGGGCAGGTGAAATTATCCGGATCGCTTCCAGGGAATTCATGTCGATCGGGCTCTGGTCGCTATCGTAGACCAGTCGTCCGTCGACCCCGATCAGGATCCGCCGCGGGTGCCAGCGATCGGGAGCGTCTCCATAGGGCTGGGCTTGTGCGAGCATCCCCACGGCGTAACCCCGCATGTCGGCCGCCGTGAGCGGCCCGGCCAGGAGATCGATGGAAAACTCCTGCGGCCCCAATTGGCCGGAGAGCGGCTCGCCGGGCGAACCGAGCAGATACTTGTGCCCACCGCAGCGGAAATAGACGTAGTTGCTGGTGTCGGCTCCCGGGTGGGTGTCGGTGACGAGGATCGCGCCCAGCGAGCCCACCGCAGCGCCCTGACGCCAGGGGGAACTGAAACCGGACTGCTCGAACCAGGGATACTGGCCCCGGACCTGGCCTTCCAGCCACCGTTTCCGGA
>CAYSCH010000158.1:4006-19542 GCA_964429355.1 uncultured Planctomycetaceae bacterium
TTTTACATCAACAGAATAATATCGAGGATTTGAATTAATTACAAAATAAGCATTGTCTCCAACTAATCTTGATGTTAAATAACTTCCTTCAAATTCAACTTCTTTTAATAAAATTGGATTTTCTTTATCTGAAATATCAAATAGTTGTACTGCTGTTCCACTTCCACCAAGCGAGCCAGGTCCGCCGGGCCGGCCAACTTCGCCTGGACCAGCGCGGAAAGGTCGCCGAGCTCCTGTTCCAACGGCGCCGTTTGAAGCCCGAGGTCGGCCAGCTTGAAACGGGCGTCATCCTGGGCCTCCTTGGCTTTGACGCCCACCTTGTCGTTCGACGCAAATGTCTGCCCGTTCAACTGGATCTCGTAGCCCGCCAGCACCCAATCGTTGGTGCCTTGACTGGCGAAACCGATCCGGGCGAGGTCGGAAACCTCCACACCGGCCAGGAGTTGGGGGCTGGTTCCGAGGACATCCTGTCCGGCCTCACCCTCGACGACAAAGGTGAAGGTAGCGCTGGATCCGGCCGCAACCTTGGTACCCGCCGTGGTTTGCTGGGGGATGGCCCCAAAAGGCGCTGGTTCCGCGGCGTTGCGCCCCACCGGATGGAGCCAGAAGGGCAAGCCCAAGCCCAGGTCCAGGGCGACCGGCTCCTGCAGGTCACCCCCCTGCGCCCCGACGTCGATCCGCACCGTAAGCGACTGGACGACTTCGCCGGCCTGGCGATCTGTGTTCAGTTGAAAATCCGCTTGCGCCAGCGACCAGGTCACCATCGCGACGACGAGTGGAGCCAATCCCCACGCCCGTAGAACGGGTCTCATGGCATGATCCTTTCTGTTTCAGGATTTGCTGTGCGGAAGCAGGAGCCGTGTGATGAATGGGATCCTGTAAGGGTTATGGCCCCCGAGAATCGATTTGCGACAAGATCGCTTTGGTCGTGGATCACGACCCCTTCGATGGGTGCATTCCCGGGAGACCAGGCTCTTGTTGGGTACCCTCGTTCCACGGGCAATGGCTCAGGAAAAGCGACATTCCCCATACACTTTCTGCAGCCGAAACCGCGTGATGCCAAGATGAATGAAGACCAAGGACGTCTCGTTGCTCCGTTCGCCGTGTAGAGGAGAAGATGGGGCAGTGCAACAAACTGGGCTGGAAGGAACACGCATGATGCATCGTCACGGGCTAGGTAATTTCTGCCACCCGGTGGCAGACTCATCCTCCCCTTCCCCATGCCACTCAGGATAGCGTTGCCAAAGGCAACGTCAATCCATTTCGTTGCCATCGAGTTGAGTATTGCCCCTTGAGACGGCTCGAGACGGGGCCGGCCTGGGTCGTATGAGTGCAAGTATCGCGACTACTACTCGGTTTTCGGCCTGGAAGACATCGCCCCGATCTCGTTGACGGCGGAGAGCACACTGGACACGCTCCTGCCGTTGATCCCGGTGCTGCGTCGCCCGGGCCTGGAGCGGGTGCAGTTGGCGGTTTTGAAGGCGTTTCCGATGATGCGGGGTGAGCTTTGAGGAACCAGAGTCGGGACCGGTCCTTGGAGAGGAGCTGGTAGCGCCGGTAGCAGGAGAAGGTGAGGAAGTGCGAGTCACCCGGGACGTTGTAGTGCTTGACCTTCTTGCGGTGCGTGGCGTTGGCGGTCACGGGACGTTGACCCTGGGAGAGAGTTTGCGGGCTCGTTCCTTGCGAGAATACTATCTGCCAAGAAGAGTGCAACCCGATTTGCCGTTCCGTAGTGTACCCACCCCGTCTGCCTGCGCTTTTGTGGGGTAAACCGCGACTCCGTGGGAACGCTTTCCGCGGTTTGTCACCCCCCTTCCGTGTGCCACTGCTTGCCTGCAAGCAGTGTTCTCACGACTGGGCGAAGGGGAAGGAGGAAACCGACTCAGGCCGCGATGGGAATGCAGGGCGTGATGGGGTGGACTGTCTATGGTCCATCGGCACTGCTTGGCAAGCAAGCAGTGGCACACGCTGATTGGTTCACCCGGTCACGCAGGGCCACCCGCCCCCGTACCTGGTCGTGGCGAGCCGTGCCTGAAGGATCTTCGAATACGCCCCCTCCCAATCCCCTTCTCCATAAGCTGACGTGCCTCATGGCGGTCGCACCATGACTTGCACCAACCGGCCAGGGCGTGATCGATCTTCTCGCGAAGCCGGTTGCCAACTTCCGCGTAAAGGCGGTCGGCCTCATTCCGGTCCCCGCAGCGGTAATACATCTCCGCCAACAGCGTCATGGCCCGCTCTTTCCACCACTTCATCTCTCGGTTGACCAATTCTTCTACCTGTTTCTGACGGCGCATTCTTCGGGAACGAAGGTAGCTCCGGTAGGGCAGCAAACCCGGGTTGATCCTGAATCAGTACCGTGATGTCGTCCCCGAAACGACCGGGAACCTCAAGTCCCTGGAGTATGGCGGCCTTCTTCTGGCATATAATGGCCAAGTTGGTATACACGCCGACATCGTCCCCACCGATTCTGATCGCGTCAGTCAAGTCAGCGAATGCTTCGTTGAGGCAATCTCCACGGCCTTGTTGTAGTCTTCAAGGGCTTTCACAAGGTTCCGGTTCGTAAAGTGTGCGAATCCACGATGCAGATAGGCCCAGCCGTTCAGATCACTGTGGCGAATCGCGTCCGAGAAGACATCAATTGCTTCTACTACCTTGCCGTCTTCAAGAAGATCACCGCCGTCACGAATACGTTGTCTCGCTACGCAGGCCTTCTCTTCTTTCGTCAAGCAGTGAGTGCCATCTTCTGGCGGACTGCAAATCGCCACGCCCTCACAAGCAATGACAGCTACCAATAGGAGCCTTCCAAACGTAACGGCCCACATTATTCTAACTGGATCCATGCGCGCAGACTCCTTCCTTAGGGCAATCAAACGGGACAGGTCTAATTTATGAGGCAACTGTGTTTCAGGATCCCTTCTTCCGCGGCCGGCCGCGAGCACGGAGGGTCGATTCCAGTCCCAACGGAAGGGCCGTCCTGCTCACCCAAGTCTCGCTTCCAAAGGGTTGGCCTCGGGTCAGGCTCATAGGAATACGAAAACACCACATCATCCGCCAGCCCCGTCAGGTCCTGCGTCGCGGAGGTCAAATTGCCAAAGTTCGACCACGTGGACTCGAAGTCATAGTCGCCGTCGCCAACAGCCGCCACTCGCCCCGCCGGATCGTACTCCATCGCGTACGTCTTGCGGACGTTCTGCTCCGCATCGGCGTCTTCAACATCATCGCAAGTATAACTGGTCACGCCGCTTTCCGCGTCCGTCTCCGATGCCTTCCGCCCCAGGTTGTCATAAGCAAAAGCCGTGACGCTGCCGAGGGGGTCCGTTTCGCTGAAGAGATTCCCATTGGCATCGGAGGCGTAACGGGGCACGGAAACCTCTTCCCCCCCATATTCTATAACGCCCAAATGCGTGGCAGATGTTCTCAAGAGCGGAAGCCAGTTCGAGACTGGACCAGGGCTGTAGAATAGAACGCAGCGGAACGACGATCGAGAACGATACGATGGAGGCATCGGATGGAGGTCACAATACCGAAGCGGCTCTACAATTTCCTGTTCGCCGCTGGGTTCGCGATCATTTTGGGGGTTGCCATTGGTCAGGGGGCTCGGTTGGCGGGGGGCGAAACGAACGCTCCTGAGATTCCGCGTACCCAGCAAGAGGCAGTTTCACATCTAAAGATCCTGCTGGATTCGGTGAACACTGAACGCGATGCGCTGGCGAAGGCACTTCGGCAGGTCGATCCGGACAACGAGCTGCTTCAGTAATGGAGCCGCCTGAAGGCGGGACTCCAGTGAGGAACTCTCCGGCCAAATACTAGCCCGCCAGCACACGACTCCGCGTCTGGCACAGGATCTGGCCAATCGTCGGCACGTCGGCGTGACGCAGGCGGTCAACTGAGGGCACGCCCTGAGGAATGAGAGGAATCAAGGGCGCGGTGCCCCACAGACCACGCCCTTCGCTACGCTCAGGGAGGTGCCACCGCGGTGGTACAGGCTTACGGCTCTGCTATGCAGGACACGACTCCCTTGCGGGAATGGTGAACAAGAAGGTCGTACCACGCCCCTTGCCTTCCGACTCGACCCAGATCCGTCCCCCGTGGACCTCGATAATCCGTTTCACCAGCGACAGACCAATTCCCGTGCCGCCTGCCTTCGGGTCCAGTTGATCGAAGAGGCCAAAGACCTTCTCGTGAAACCGGGGCTCGATTCCGATTCCGTTATCGCGGACGTAGAAGATCGTTTCCCCCTCGTTCCGGCTCGCACCGATTTCGATCTGGGGATGGGGTTCGTCACCCAGATACTTCACCGCGTTTTCGATCAGGTTCTGAAGTACCTGGAGCAGACGGCGCCCGTCGCAGTAGACCACCGGCAAGTTCGGAGCGATTTCAACCAAGACGCCCCTCGCATTGATCCGGCCACGGACAAGGTCCAGCGCCTCACGGACCAGTTCTCCGAGTGGCACATCGCCAAAAGGAGCGACGGGCCGGCCAATCCGGGACAGCTCCAGCAAGCCATCCAGCAGGTTGCTCATCTTGTCAGCCGCGTCCGAGACGCGAGCCAGATCGTCGAGGGCCGATTTCAATCCGGCTTGGGAAAGCTCCTCGGACACCAGGCCAATGAAGCCCTGGATGGTGATCAGCGGGCATTTCAGATCGTGGGAGACGGTGAAGGTGAACCGATCGAGTTCGGCGTTTTGCGCCTTCAGCTTCTCGATGAGTTTGTTGCGATCCCTCTCGATCAGCTTTCGTTCGGCGATCTCGTCGGTCAAGGCCTTGGTGCGCTGTTCAACCCGCTGCTCCAGTTCGAGCTGGTGCCGTTGGATCTCGCGGCGTTTGTTCCGTTCTTCCAGGATGACCGCCACCATGAAGCAGAAGTTTTCCAGGTATGCTGCGTAAGGTGCAAAAGCCTCCGAGTTGCAAATCCGGACCGACAGCTCTCCCAAACATGCCCCGCCGACCAGGAGCGGAAACCGAACGACGGACGGCTCCGGGGTCTTCCGGCAAGATTCCGAGTAGTGTGCTTCCGCCACTCCCGGTATGTCGGGCAAGCCTCGGCAGACGAAGCTGAGGATCGATTCCTGGTTGGGGAGGTTGCACATGACGTTCTGCATGAGCAACAATTGCCCCAAGACCTGCGCACTGGGCATACTGCCTCCTGAACTACGTTGCCGCTCATGCGGTGAGACCACCCAGATACTCTTCCGGTGGAATGAAGAAAGGATTCTTGACGACGGAGTCGCGGATGACCATGTACGGGTGGACTTTCAGAATGTCCATGATCATGGCGCCGTCAAAGTCGCCAGCGTCGTATTGGCACATGGCCGTGACCGGATGAGTTTTCAAGAGAAGGCTGATTTTCGATTCGTACTCCAGCAGCCGCGATCCGCCCGGCACGTGTTGAACCTCGGCGGTCATTTCGCCGATCACTCGGGCCGCCGGGTAGCCTTGCCGTACGGAGTCGTCGTAATACTGCTTCAGCACGCCGACCATGCGATCGGGGTCGAATCGGTCGTTCAAGAAGTAGATGTCGCGAGTCGGAGCCAGGGCAAAGGCTCCCGACTTCTCGACTTCGTCGTAGGCGATTCCATGGTTTCCGAAGTACTCGCCAAGGACATCCGCACGGGTCTTCTCGGAGAAACAGCAGGCACGTTCGCCGTCTCGCAAACCCCCCAGAAGGTACTTCGACAGCGTCTCTTCTCGCTCGCTCTCCTCGTTGTAGATCTGACAGATGTGGACACCCGCGGCAAATCTCTGCTCGGTGAATCCCAAAGAAATGGACGGATGATTGGAGCACATGACAATCCCTCCTGCCAGAAATTCCGACGGATTGCCCCGATGATAACCGAATCTCCTGGCGGAGAACATAGCGCTGCGCTCCCCGGTGGAATGCAATTCAATCAGCGACCGACCCGGTGTCAGACTCCGGGACCGGCGATCGATGCCGGATCTGGACTCGCTCCGACTGGTTTTTTGACGTGCCAAACGTGACAATAATACCGAACGATTTTCACCGCCATTACGATACCCTTGAGCTCTTGCCTGGAGGTTCCGCAGTGCCGAAGCGATCTGTGAGCCGGTTTCATTCTGCGCGACTCTCGATCTTTGCCAGCCTGATGGTTGGTCTTCTGATGCTCCGGCCCGTAGTCGCGGAATCTCCGGCCGAGGATTGGCCCCAGTTTCACGGTCCCCGGCGCGATAACCTCTCCCGGGAAAACGGCCTGCTCAAGCAGTGGCCCGCCGGCGGTCCCCAGTTGCTCTGGAAAACCGATCGTATCGGCCACGGCTGGGCGACCGTGGCGATCGTCGCAGGGCGAATTTACACGGCCGGTGTCATCGGCGACCGGACAGTCGTCACCGCCCTGGATCTGGATGGCAAAAGGATCTGGCAGCATGAAAACGGACTCGCCTACGACGGGCAGTTCCCCGGGGCCCGCGGCACACCGACCGTCGATGGCGGCAGGGTCTATCACCTCAACGGCAACGGCCACTTGGGGTGCTTCGATGCCCAGTCGGGCACGCCCATCTGGTCCACGAACCTGCTGGAGCGTTTCCAGGGACGAAACATCCAGTGGGGGCTGGCCGAATCGGTGACAATCGACGGCAATAGGGTCATCTGCTGCCCAGGCGGCGAGAGGATCGGCGTCGCGGCCCTCGACAAAGACAGCGGCGAAACGCTCTGGACCTGCGATTGTTTCGGCGAGCGGCCGGGCTACTGTTCCGGCATCGTCGTCGACTACCAGGGCCTGCGGCAGTTTGTCACGACCATGTCGGCATCGGTGGTCGGCGTGGATCTCGAGACAGGACGGCTCCTCTGGCGATATGAGCGGGAAGCTCCCTACGAGGTGAACGTCGCCACGCCCGTCTATCACGAGGGACAGGTGGCCATCTCGACCACCTGGAACCGGGGCACCACCGTGCTGCAGCTCGAGGTCGACGGCCGGAACTGTTCCGCCCAGCCGGTGTGGCACAACCCGGAATTCGACATCGAGCACGGGGGATTCCTCCTAGTCGACGGCCATCTCTACGGTTTTGCCGACGGAAACCACAAGCGAAGGCACTGGGCGTGCGTCGATTGGAAGACCGGCCAGGTGACTTACGACTCGGCGGGCCCCGGCAAGAAGTCCGCCGCCACCAGTTACGCCGATGGTATGCTCTACCTGCTCGGCGACGACCGCACTGTGGCCCTGGTGCCTGCCACACCGAGCCGATTCCAGGTGGTCAGCCAGTTCGAGCTGCCCAGCGGGCCGGAAGGCCCAACCTGGGCCCACCCGGTGATTCATGGCGGAAGGCTCTACTTGCGCCACAGCGATTGGCTCTATGCCTATGCAGTGCGGTGAGCTCCGTGGCCGAGGCGGGCCCGTCAGAAACATTCCTTGCTGCACACCGCCTCGCGGCAAGGCTTGACAATCGCCTCCGCGGCGGCAACCATCGGGGCTGTGCGGAAGCCAGCTCGCCGCCCCCTAGCCGTTTTCTTCCCCTAAGAATATCCTTCAAGGTCGGTCGCCAATCCATGAAACACTCCATCCTATTCGCGATGATCGTCCTGTCTACCGGCTTTCTCTCCGCCCGTGAACCGGTCTGGATTTTCAACAACGGGCCGGACGCGAAGCTGATTTCGCTCGGGCAAGGGCAGCTCCACTACGAGGTCGGGTTGACGAAGTTGATTCCGACCGGAACCGACCTGACCCTGACCCTGCCGATGAGTGCCGACGACGCCTTCCCCGCCGCCGACCGGCCGTTCTTCGCCGTTCGTTACAAGTACAAGACGGCCGTCAACCAGGCAGGACTGTTCTTCACGACCGATACCCTGACGGCCCTTTCCGACCAAAGCTACTCCGCCTTTCCCGTGGTTGGCGACAATACCTGGCGAACCGCAATTGTCGACATGCGCTCCTTCGGCCATGCGAGCTGGACGGGCACAGTCACCTCGTTCCGATTCGACCCGACGAATCCGAGCGATACGGATTCCGTCTATCAGCTCTCGCGACTCGGGTTCTTCCCATCCGAGGCGGAGGCTCAACGTTTTCTCGACGCCGCGGTTGACGCCCCCGATTTTTCGGAGCCGACGCACTTCATCGCGCCCCTTCAGCGGGTCCTGGTCCCCGGCGGTTGCCTGTCGGAGGGGTTCGACCGGGCCGACTTCATGCTCCGTTCCACCGCAATCGATAATCCGTCGGAAACGACCATCGTCCGGTTCCGCCCGAAAGACTCCGCGGATGGCGAGTCCACCGTGCCTCTCTGCCAGACCAGCGGCCGCGGATTCACCCGCTTCGTCGCGAGAAGGCCCGGGGAGTACCGCCTCGTCAATTTCGAAGTCTCACTGGACGACATTTCCGGCCTGGAGGCAGCCCCCCGGCTGGCCATCGAGTTTGTTGCGGCAAGAGAATTGCTGGGCGGAGTGGTTGACCGGAAGTTCAGCCCGAGCGATCCGCTCTCGGACGCCCACTGGAACGAGGCGGTCGAATCTCTGCGGGAGTACGACATCGATCTGACCACACAGCCCCGGCCGGCAACCCGCGCCGAAGCGGCGGTCGTTCTGAAGGCGGCCATTCAGAGCTCGCTGGGAACTCGCATCGAGTCTCCCTACACAAACGAATTTCTGACCCGCGACCGAATTCGTATCGGCGCGTGGGTCAATCCGCGTCCGGAGGCAATCGGGAAGGATTTCATCGAAACCTACAGTTCCGCCGGATTCGACTGGATCATCGCCCACGACGCCCTGGCCGGTTCCGACCACCGGGAGAAGCTGCTCAAGGACTGCGACCGCTACGGCGTGGAGCTGATTCTCGGCGACGGTGCGTACACGAACCCTGCCGTGGCGACGGCGGAATACTTCGATCATCCGAGTTTCGCCGGCACTTATGTCACCGACGAACCGGGAACCGACCAGTACGGCGAGCTCGCCGAGATCTGCAACAGGTACTACCGGGAAACCGGCGGCAAGCTGCCGTACATCAACCTGCTGCCCATGTACGCCAACGCGGCGCAGTTGAAATACGGGGCCGGCGCCGCCGCGATCGAATACTACGATTCCGATCCGGCCCTGTACAAGAAGTACTGCGACGGGTTCTGCCAGCAGTTCGACGCGCCGTATATCTGCACCGACATCTATCCGCTCAACTGGGGCGAGGGCAGGCGAACCACCTACAAAGATTACTGCGAATCGATCAATGTTATAGCGACGTCGGCCCGGGAGCACGGCAAGGATTTCTGGTGCTGCATCCAGACGTTCGCCTGGGTCCCGAGCAAGCGCACCCCAACGGAATCGGAGTTCCGCTGGCAGTCGTACTCGATGCTATCGTTCGGCTGCAAGGGCCTCCTCTGCTGGACTTACGCCGGTTACCAGCCGGAGAGCCCCTCGCTGATTACGGTCGATGGGAAGCGGACCAACGCCTGGTACGACGCCGCAACGGTGTTCAAGGAGATTCGCGCCATTTCCGACGCCTTCGTCCGGTATAAGAACGTCGGCGCCCTGGCCCACAACTGCACGGACGACACGCCCTACCTGAAGTTCAGCAATCCCCTTGAGACCTTCCCGCCCATTGAGCAGATCGCTTGCGACGACCCCTTGCTGATCGGCTGCTTTGCCGAGAAAGACGGCCCCGCAACCGCGTTGACGATCGTCAATATGAGCGAACTGGAAGCCGTCAAGACAACCCACGTCAAGCTGAAGCTCGCCGGCTCGACTGTGGTGGCCTGGCCTCGAGGCCAGCGGGTGGTGTTGGTCCCCGACGCCGACGGGCTCTACCACCTTACCCTTCCACCAGGCGAGGGGGTCTTCGTGGAAGTCGAGTGACTGGGGGGTCAGAAGAGCGAGCCCGAACGCTGCCTTCGGTGGACCTGTGCAATTGGCAAATGTGGACTGCTGAGAAGATAACTTTGGCTCCTTCATCAGCACTGATGGAGGTGACTCGTCGAAACTGGCAGAAGACATTCCATTCCGGGCCTGCTCAGCACGTGCTATGGGCGACCCATAGCGGCGTGCAATCTGACGGCGGAACGCTCACGCTGGAGAGCACTGAAGGTCAAGGAACGACAGTCATACTTCGTTCGCCTTCCGACATCGCTGAGTAGATCATGCCTATCACTTTCTTATCAGTCACGGGCGGCGGCGGCATTCTGCGTTGCCTACGTAATTCGCTGACTTCCTGCCATGCGAAGATCTCGCGTTTGTCCTGGTGGTACTCGAAGATCTTACGATCTTCCAGTGACCAGTTCGTTGCCTCGTCATATGAGCCCCCGAAGGGAATCGACAGGTCAATCCAACATGCAAAGAGTCGTTTTTCCTCGTTGCTCACTTTCACGCCGCAGTGTGACGGTTCAAGGTATTCCATGATCTTGCTCTGCGTCGATCCCATCGCGCAGGGCGGGAGCATGGCCGAGCGTCCGGTCGCCGAATACCAGTTGAGCATCGCCGTCTGCCGGCCGCCGGCGGTCAGAGCCGCGTAGGATTTCGAAAATCGCCGGCCGGAGCCCTCTCGAAAATCGGTAAATTCTTCGCTGTTGAGGTTCATTCTTTCGGCCGCGTTTGGACTGCCGTCATGGCATCGAACACAGTGAGTGTCGAGAATCGGCTGAATCTGGCGAACGAAACTGAACCCTTCCGTCGGCGAGGCGGGATCGCAAGACCGCCGTGAGTTGACACCAAGGTAGTTGCCCGCGCTTGCCAGGAGTCCGTCCCTATCAAGCCGAGCCAACAACGGATGTGGAGGCTGGCCCGCCATGGGACGCAGACGCTGCACGTTGCCGAAAACAGCGCCCTGCGTAACCCGACCGGCCTGCTGTTTGCCTTCATGGCATCCCACGCAGGCAATCGTTTCGCCAGGCATCACCATCGTCCAACTGCGCATCGTCTGCACGCAGCGGCCGCGTTCATCAAGCAATTGGAAGTAGACGCTGTTGTTTGCCGGCACCTCGAACGCGCAACTGCCGTCGGGTGCGACGTCGACCTCGCCCAACACATGTTTGATGTCCCACGCTCCGCCCGCCGTCACCGCCTCGCCGGACATGTCTCCCACGTATGGAATGAAAGGTTCGTATTGTTTGTCGCACGGGCAGTGCATGTGCCCCGTATGTAAATACATCGGGCGACATTCGATGCCCACCACGCGCAACTTCTTGATCGTTCCCCTCGGCAGGCCCTCCAATCCCGGTCCGAGATACACGTCCTGCACGTAAAAGTCCCCGTAAGACTTCGAGAAGTCCACGTGGGAACCCTGCAAATGCACGGCGTTTCGCGCCATCACCGCCACCGGTTGGCTGCATTCCACCGTCGGGTCGTAGGCCAGCAGCTCGCGCTGGCCACTGGCCGTCTGATAGTAGACGCCGAAATTGGGATGCACCCCGCTTTTGTGGATGAGCGTTCCCTCGGGTAGAAACGTCACGAGATAGTGCTCTTGGTCGAAGGCATAAGGATACTGCCATTGCGGCCCGAACTGTCCGAAGGCGTCGATGGCGACCACGTTGCGATCTTCGACCAGTCTCGGGTCGTTTGCGTAGTTCGAAGCGTGACGACCCGGCTCTTCACCGATGGCCGACCCGGCGACGTACTCGATGCCGGTGTCCCCCTGGGTCCCCTTGCGGCGGTCGAGGATGACGAGCTTGCCCGTCTGATGGACGTGATGGCCGGAAACGATGCCGATGACCTGGGTCGAAGAGGGTATCGGACGGAAGTGCAAGAGCGAGGTCGGATAGAAAGAACTATTGCCGTAGTATTCCGTCTGTGCACTGCCGTCGGGATGCATGCTGAACAGCGATTGCTGGAAACGCGCGTTGCGATCGTTGTACTCCCATCGCGTGTAGAGGATGCGGCCGTCCTCCAGTTGCTGCGGATAGAAAGTGGCGGCGCCGTCGAAGGCCAGCCTGCGGAGGTTTCCGCCGTCAGCATCACAAACGTACAGGTTGGCGACTAGCGTCTGGTGGCAGGGCGTGACCTGCTCACAGCGCGTGGACTGAAAGACGATTCTGCCATCGGAAGTGAAGCACGGCTCGACATCGGCGCAGGGCACGACAAGTCCGTCCATGACGGGCGAGCGCGTGATCTGCGTGATCGCCCGAGTCTCCAGATCCATCACATAAAGGTGATAGTCGTCGCCGCGTCGTTTCTCGTAGGCATCCCACGGCAGCGGTGCGCGGAAGCTCGCCGAATACCGCTGCGGGTTGTAGTAGACGTTGTCGTTATAGCTGTCACGCATCGAAAACACCAACCGTCGGCCGTCGTACGATAGATTGGGATCGCGGACGCAGCCCTCCGGCTTGTCGACCAACACTTCGTTCGTGACACTGCCGTCCGGACGGATGGTGAGCAGACAGAGTTGGCCACCCTTCGCCCAGTTTCGCGGCCGGCCATCGGTCAGATCGTCCGTTACGTGTTCCGTCGACCCCAGCGTGGCGTTGCAGCCAAACGTGTAGTGTTTGGTATGGACGATCTGCGTCGCATGTTGTGTGACATTCCGCAGCCGTTGTGCTCTCCGCTTTTCGCAGAGGCGAAAATAGAGCGATCTCCACTGCGGATCGCATCCCGGCGCGCGGGGGAGGTCAAGGTCTCCCGGATCTGCCAGTTCGCCGGCCACTCGCGCCACCATGCGTTTCTCCAACTCGGCGTCATCCGTCGACGTGAACGCGCGGGCAAAATCATCGAACCCCGCGTCCTGCAACAGCCAGTCCTTTTCCAGCCGGGCTCGTGGATACGCTGTGTCCGGCGAATTGGGCCGAGGGAAGTCCTCCGGCTCGCGGTCGAAGAGCGTCACCTCCGCAATGTCCGTCACGAAGTGCCGTCCGTCGCCCGAATGTGGAAGTCCCCAAATCGCACGGTTCGGGTTGTTCAGCCAAGTCATGTATTCCCCGACCGGATTGATCGCACCCTCGTCCGACTCGTTGACGCACAGGCCGAAAAACCTTGCGGCAACCGGTGGCCAGGTGACGAACGCCGAATCTCCGCAGAAGGTCACGGGCAACACGGTCTTGTCGGCAATTACGTGGACGTCCGTCTTGCCGCGGGAGTCGCTGCACGTGAAGACGGTCACGCTGTATGCCATCCTCGCAAGCCATCGTGACTTCTGCGAAACGAGCCTCATGCCGACAGTTGTATGTGCGTGTCCCATGTCCAGCACGAACGACGCCGTTACGGGCGAGTTGCCCAGCGGCGGAAGCGTCTCTTGGCTATTGCCCCCGCGAGTGTCGTCCAGCAGTTCGGCGTACGTGTCGGGATTACCGTCCAGCATCATCGCGGCCGGATGGCCGTCGGCCGTTTCGCCAGTTACATAGACGTCCGCTGGCCGGATCTCCTTCGCCATCGCCGTTCCCGCCGCGAGAATCGACGTTATTACCAGGATCATCAGCCGTATCATTTCGTTCCCCCAGAACTACAGTGCTGGTCGCGTCGGCGGAATAAGGCTCCTTGATTTCCGTCAGATCGCAGCCACTCACAAAAGCCCTCGACCGTTCGGTGAGTCGAAGGAACGGCGCGTCATCGCTCTCGGCGTTGCAGTTGTAGATCTGCGCGGAGGAATTCTGCAGGCCGATCTGAGCGACTCCGGGGAGAGCGGAGAAACCGCGCGAGGTGATTCCCGCCAGTGCCGCTCGAGACACATCCTCACAGTAGACCGTGTGACGCCAATGCCCGCGGGCCTGCGTCCAATCGACGCCCAGGTTCTCCACTCGCAGCCCATCAACTTTCGTGCAATACATGGCATAGGGGTTCCAGGAGCCGCCCCAGATCTGGCTGCCCGCCAGCGTCGCCTGCTGGGGCATGTCAGCGGTAAGAGTCAGGTGGAGATTCGAAAGGGTGACGTCTTCTACGTGTCGGCCGGCGTAACCGCCGACAAAACAGCCGATACGGCACTCGGCCACGACATTCGAGACCAGCACCTTCTTCAGGTGGACTTGCGCTTCATTGCTTGTTTCGTTGCCCATCCAGAAGAAGAGAGCCCGATTGACGTTCCGCATGGTGATGTTGTTGAACACGATGTGTTCGCAGCGGCTCCCCTTCTGGATCCGAGGTATATTCGGTAGGATGCTGATGATATCCAGTCCAATATCGCTGTCGTAGATCGTCAGATTGCTGAATGTGCAGTTGCGGATGATCGAATCTCCCTCGTAACCGATCCGCACCCCACAGGCGGGCACCGAGCAGAGTACGCAGTTAGTGACTGTGATATCCTCACACGGCTTGTCTGCGCCGAGCAGCCCCCCATCGCTCTTGATCGCGATCGCGTCGTCGCCGCCGTCAATCAAGCAATTGGCGATTCGCACCCGGCTGCAGCAATCGATGTCGATGCCGTCTGTGTTTGGTCCGTCGTGCGGATTCCGGATCGCGATGCCATCGATGTTGACGTCGTCGCAGCCGATGAGCCAGAGCGTGTAGCAGGGAGAGTTGACCAGCGATACGTCGCGCAGCAGCAGGCTATTGGTCTGCACCAGGCAGATCAGCGCCCGGGGCCGACTGGGGAGCGGCTTCCGGACATGTGCATTGAACATCTCGTCGAGCCAGAATGCCGCACCGTGGCCGTCAATCGTGCCGCGGCCTTCGATGGTCACTCGCTGAAGCGCTTCGCCATAGAGCAGAAACCCGGTCTCAAAAGCGGGTGCACCGCTCGCGTCTTTGCGAGGAATCGCCGGATAGTCCTGCGGTCGTGGGCTTCCGCGCAACACCGCTCGTGTGTCGAGGAACAGGTGGATGTCGTCTTTGAGGAAGATAGTACCGGAGAGGAAAACGCCGGGTGGGAACAGCACGGTTCCGCCTCCTGCCGCATGACAGGCATCGACCGCGCGCTGGATGGCCGCCGTATCGGACACGGTGCCGTCCCCCACCGCTCCATACTGCGTGACAGAAAACACTTGTCCCGGCGGAACCTCTGCGAAACACGCCCGCGCGGTGACGGCTGTCAGAATCAGGGCCGCGCCGAACACGCCGGATTTCTGCTGGTGATTCACGGTCGCTCCTTAATCGGACTCCACCCGCGGCCATGTCCCGCTGGTTCGTGATCAGCGGAAAGACGCCGTCGGTGAACTCGTCTTCCTGGATCTGCGTCGTCTGCAGCTGCCACGCCAGGCGATGACGCAACCAACCCACCAATCCACTTTCTGCCAATCATCGTCCTGCCCTCCCGTCTTTGACTCGGAACCACCACCACTGGAACATCCCCACCAGCGAGAGTCAAGCAATCAAACCACAATGGGGGGTAGATGACGGGTGGGGCTGTCATAAAGCTTGACGGCAAGTGTGCCCACTTGGCCCTGCTGGCCGGTTCGCAATGGGTGATTAGATCTCAGCCCTCTTCCATGGCCTTTCTGGCCTTCCAGCCCCTGGGTTAGCCGACGACAGAGGCTGGGGGCTGGAGCCGAGGGCTTCTCTTCTGAATCGTCCTTTCCGTCGCGACAGCCCTGGGCGGCGAGAGCTCCCGGGGGCTGTTTTTTGTCGCAACGTTGCACCAGCGTTGCACGGAGCGAATTGTTACTCCGAGCAAAAAAGAAAGCCCTGCGTAACTCGTTGCTACGCAAGGCCTTGTTTCAACTGGGGAACAGGGACTTGAACCCCAACT
>CAYSCH010000159.1:0-9028 GCA_964429355.1 uncultured Planctomycetaceae bacterium
GGCCTTTTAGAGCCGCCAACAAAACCACTGGTTGGCTACATCCATGCCCGTGGGAGACTCGTACGTTTTGTGAGGGCCTTTTAGAGCCGCCAACAAAACCACTGGTTGGCTACATCCATGCCCGTGGGAAACTCGTACGTTTTGTGGCTTTTGAGTGAAGATCCCTCATTCTCGCGGGCTCCGGGTTGCTTTTCCATGCACCCTTGAAGGAGAATAGTTGGATATGGTTGCCAAATGCCAGCGAAAAGCTGGTCCCCGTGGGTGGAGGAAGCGGACTATGAACGCCTGTCGAATCGCAATCCTGATCCCTGTTACGTTGATGTTTCTGGCTGGCCTGGCGGCCGGACAGGTGCCGGATCCGGCGATTTCTCCCGCAGAACCGCCGGCGGCAGCCGTCACCCCTCCAATACCGGCCGCCGCGCCACTGCCGGCGGAACTTCCGGCCAATCAAGTTCCCGGCATGCCTGTTGCGCCCGGTACGGGCCTTCCTGCAACGATTCCGGGCGTGCCGCCGAACCTTCCCAATCTGGGGGCGCCAGTTCCCGGAACACCTGAGGGACTCGGGCTTCCGCCGGCGCAACCGGCCGTGCAGCCATCTGAAAACCCTCTGCTCAGGCTGTTCGATACCAATGGCGACGGAAACCTCTCAGGGGACGAAGTCGACGCGGCCCCCGCGCGGCTCTGGGAGCTGGATCGCAACCTGGACGCCGAGTTGTCGACTGCCGAACTGGGGTTGGTTCTGGCGCCTCGCTGGGCAGAGCGACGCCGTGCGGTTCGCGGCAGCCTGCCGGTGGAACCTGCGCAGGTCCAGCCCCCATTGCCTGCGGTACCCGAGGCGCCGCTCAGCAATGAACGGCCCAGCTTCCAGGTTTATCCCCTCCGGGGACTCGACCCGACTCAGACCCTGGCCGCCCTTCAGCAACTGGTGCAAGGCCAGCCCGACGCACGACTGACCTTTGACGGGCGGACCCGCAGCATCCTCGTGCTGGCCCTGCCCAGCACCCACGCGAAGATCCGCAATACCCTCGCCACCCTGCTGGAAGCCGAACGAACCGGAGTGCCCGGCCTCGCTCCGGGCGTCCAGCCAGGCGCTGCCCCGACGGCCGAACTGCCGGTCGTTCCGCGAGTCGTTCCGCTCTACAACGTCCGCTCTCCCGAGATCCTGCGGATCATTCAGCAGGTTTATCGCGACCGGATCGTGGAACCTCGCGTTGACCAGTCGGCCGCCAATCCACAGATTCCGGGTGTTACGCCGGCGCTGGGCATGGGTGTGCCAACCGTTCCGGCTGGAAAGATGGTGGTTGGCGAGGGAGCCGAGCCCAATACGATTGTCGTCAGCGCCGAGGACGAACTGTTCTTTGAGGTCGTCGACCTGATCGAACGGCTCGACGAGACGCGAGAGCCGGCCGTCAACGGAATCGAGGTTCAGCCGCCAAGATAGCAGTATCTGTAGCCGAAATCGCCCGAATTTGGACGATGGTCGCCTGAATCATGAGACTTCAGAAACAGCCAGATTCCCGCCGAATCTGCCAGCCTGACAGAGCACCCGGACCTGACGCTGCGAATGTTCAATCCCCCCATCATTCAGGAACCGGTTGCCGTTCTGGCAGTTCTGTTGGCTGTTCTCGCCGGGCTGTTTGGGGCTTCAAGCACTGAGGCAGGCCGCTTGTTCTTCAAATACATCCCACTGCTGATATTTGCCTATTTCGTTCCGACAGTTCTCTCCAATTCGGGCGTGATTCCCCTTGAAAACGAGCTCTACGGTTTCATCCGGGACTGGTTATTGCCGGCGTCGTTGATTCTGCTGACGATGTCGGTCGATATTCCGGCGGTGATGCGATTGGGGACGAAGCAACTGGCCTTGTTCCTGGCGGGAACCGTTTCGATCGTTGTCGGCGGTCCCCTATCCTACCTGCTGCTTGGCTGGATGGTGCCCGAGAGCATGAGCGACCAGGCGTGGCGTGGGCTGGCGTCGTTGTGCGGCTCATGGATTGGCGGCGGTGCGAACTTCCTGGCGATCGCTGTGAGTATCGAAGCCACGGCTTCGACACAGGCGATGATTGTGATTGTCGACGTTGTTCTGGCCAATATCTGGATGGCCATTCTGTTGTTCTTTGCGAACAACGAAAAGAGAATCGACGCGTTGATCGGCGCCGACCGTTCCACGCTCGATGAGCTGCGGCACAAGAGCGAGCGGTTCCAGGAGCAAGTTGCGCGGCCGTCCAGCCTGACCGACCTGCTCCTGATCCTCTTACTGGCCTTCGGCGGGTCAGTCGTGGCGGAGTACATGGGGGAGTTCCTGGCCGAATGGACCACCGCGCACGCTCCCGATTTGAGCGGGATTCTTGGCGTATTTGCCTGGAAAGTGTTGATCGCAACCGCCGTCGGCGTAGGGATATCCTTCACGCGGTTGCGAAATCTCGAGGGCGCCGGCGCCAGCAAGTTGGGCTCTGTGCTGCTGTATCTACTGGTAGCAAGCATTGGAGCCAAAGCCGAGTTTGCCGAAGTTCTCAAGGCGCCCGCCCTGCTGGCGATTGCCGCGGTGTGGATCAGTTTCCATGGCGTCGTGCTCCTGCTCCTCTGCTGGTGGCTCCGTGCCCCGGTATTCTGCATGGCTGTCGGTTCCCAGGCGAATATCGGCGGAGCCGCTTCGGCTCCGATCGTGGCCGCCGCATTCCACCCTGCCTTGGCGTCGGTGGGAGTGTTGATGGCGGTCTTGGGCTACGTCTTGGGGACGGGCGGGGGACTCGTGTGTGCTCTTGCTCTGAAATGGATTGCCCAGCTCTATTGAGGCGATTGCCCAGGAGCTGGTTGGTCTTCGGAAGTTTTTGTACAGAATGTCACCGAATAAGTACCCGGTTGACCTTACCGCACTCGGGGGGGTAAGATTTAAGGTTTGGGTAGACAGGGAGACGCTCCGTCCCCGGGCAGCGGCAATCTCCCAGCCCCGTTCTTCGTTTTAACAGCAGATCCCGGCCGTAGCGGCCGAAGGCTTCGACCTATGGCAGAAGTTGTCGTTCGACCGGTTGTTTCGCGCCGCGACAAGAAGCTGTTTCTCGAATATCCCTGGAAACAGTATGCAGGGGACCCGTTGTGGGTCCCACCCCTGCGAGGCTATCAGAAGGAACAGGTGGGTTACACCAAGAACCCGTTTTACGACCGAAACGAAATCCAGACGTTTCTCGCCTTCCGCAACGGTGAAGTCTGCGGGCGGATCGCGGCGATTCTGAACGTGGGGCACAATGAGTATCACAAGGAGAACCTCGGATTCTGGGGATTCTTCGAATCGGTCGACGACCAGGAAGTGGCCGATGCCCTGTTTGTTGCGGTTCGCGACTGGTTTGCCGAGCGTGGTATCAGGCACCTCCGCGGTCCGGCGAACCCCAGCCTGAATTCCGAGGTGGGGCTGCTCATTGAGGGATTTGACACATCGCCCTACTTCATGATGACCTACAACCCCCCCTACTACGAACGATTGGTGGAGGGGGCCGGCTTTCGGAAATCGCAGGATCTCTATGCCTACTGGGGCAGTATCGATATGCTGCCGTCCGTGGTCGATCGGTTGACGCCGATCTGCAATCAGATCATCGAACGTTTCGAGGTCAAGGTTCGGCCGTTGGATAAGCGGCACTTTCGCGAAGATGTCGAGGCCTTCCTCTCGGTCTACAACCGGGCCATGAGCAACACCTGGGGATTCGTGCCGATGACCAAGGAGGAAGTCAGTCATCAGGCCAAGGGGCTCCGGCAGCTCATGGTTCCCGAGTTGGCAATTGCCGCCGAGGTCAATGGGAATATGGTCGGTGCGTGCTTCGCTCTGCTCGACTACAACCCCCGCATCCGGGAGATCGACGGCCGGCTGTTTCCCTTTGGTTTCTGGAAATTGCTGAGCAACAAGCGGGCGATCAAGCGGATTCGCCTGATCAGCACGAATGTCATTCCGGAATACCAGTTGCATGGAATCGGGCTCGTCCTGATGAGTGGCATCGTGCCGCTGGCGTTGGACTGGGGAATGGAGGAGGCCGAGTTCTCCTGGGTTCTCGAATCGAACTCGTTCTCGCGGGGCAGCCTGGAGAAAGGCGGCGCCAAACGGACGAAGACCTACCGTATCTACGATTGGCAAACGGACTGACAGGGCCTGGTGCTGAAGAACGCATCGGTCCGCCCTGTCGTTATCGGCTTTGAGAGGATGTTTGCGAATGCGTGAAGTCGTCATCACCGGAATCGGCCTGGTCACTCCCGTCGGCTTCGAGCGGGAGGAGTTTTTCTCGGCTCTCTGCCAGGGACGAAGTGGGGTCCATGTGCTCGAAGAACTGCAAGGCACCTCGCTTGCCAGCCGGATCGGAGCCCGGGTGGGCGACTTCCGTGCAAAGGATTACGTCAAGCCGCGCAAGAACATCAAGGTGATGAGTCGCGACATCCAGATGGGATTCGTTGCGGCCGACAAGGCCTGGACAGACGCCGGCATCGTGGACGGATCTCTCGACCCCGATCGGGTGGGGGTAATTTTCGGGGCCGACCTGATTGCCGTCGAACTGGCGGAACTCGAACCGGCGTATCGTGCCTGTATGGCCCTGGAGACGTTCGAGTATCCCAAGTGGGGAACGCGGATCACGGAAGAGATGTTTCCGCTCTGGATGCTCAAGTATCTCCCCAACATGCCGGCCTGCCATATTGCGATCGGTCGTGACGCCCGCGGTCCGAACGACTCGGTAACGGTGGAGGGAACTTCGGGGCTGACGGCCCTGGCGGAGGCCGCGCGGGTCATCGAACGAGGGCAGACGGACGCCATGATCAGCGGTTGCACGAGTTCACGAATACACCCCCAGGTGTGGGCGAAGGAGGAGGCCTACGATCTCTCCCGCCGCATCAACGACCCTGCCGGTGCCTGCAGGCCTTTTGATGCCGATCGCGACGGGACCGTTCACGGTGAGGGTGCCGCAGCGGTGATTCTCGAAGAGCGGTCCCTTGCCGAGGCGCGGGGAGCGAGAATCCTGGCCACTGTGCGCGGCCTCTCCTCGACCTTCTCCGCTCGGTTTCCGGGCCAGCGGCCGAGCAAGGACGTGGTCCGCCGGGCGATCCAGGGGGTCCTGGCCGATGCCCGAATGTCGCCCGCCGAGATCGGACATGTCAACGCCGATGGCCTGGGAACGGTCGACGACGACCGTGTCGAGGCGGAAGCCATTGCCGAGACCTTGGGCCAGGTTCCGGTAACCGCTCCCAAGAGCCTGTTCGGCAACCTCGGTGCCGGGGCTGGGACCGTCGAATTGGCCGCCAGCCTGCTCGCCCTGGAGAAAGGACTCGTTCCCCCCACGCGGAATTACCAGACACCGGACCCCGCCTGCCCAATCAACGTCGTTCACGGCGAGCCGCTGGAAGGCACGGCTCCGAGCGCCTTGGTGCTCAGCCGATCGCGGATGGGGCATTGTGTGGCCGTGATCGTGTGTCGGCCATAAGCTATCTTTTCCTATGACTGTCGATTTCCGGGCCTGGGCCGACCAGGTCTGCCAACTTGAAGAGGCATTGGAGCATCTTGAGCCGCTGGCGGCTCATCTGGGTGTTTCTTCCCCTGCCAGCAGCAACTGGTACCAGTTGCTGGCTCGCAAGCTGGTACCGCAGCTCCGCAGCGAACCGCTCCTGGTAGTGGCCGTTGTGGGCGGCACGAACATCGGGAAATCGGTCCTGTTCAACCAGCTAGCCGGGGAAGTCGCCAGCGCCGTGAGCCCCCTGGCCGCCGGCACCAAACATCCGGTCTGCCTGGTGCCGCCAGGGATGAACGATGCGGACCTGCTGACCGGACTGTTCGAGGGATTCGTTCTCCGGCCGTGGCAATCGGCGCAAGATCCGCTCGGGGAATCCGGCGAAGACTGGCTCTTCTGGCGTGCCGGGGTTAACGTTCCGCCGCGTCTGCTGCTGATCGACGCGCCGGACGTGGACTCCGACGCCGTGGTCAACTGGGACCGAGCCCGGGCAATCCGGCAGGCGGCCGACGTGCTGATCGCAGTGCTCACGCAGCAGAAGTACAACGACGCAGCCGTGAAGCAGTTTTTCCGCGAGGCAGCCGACGCGGACAAACCGGTGATCGTGATCTTCAATCAGTGCGATCTTGCGGCGGACCGGCCCTTCTGGCCCCAGTGGCTGGCTACCTTCTGCAGCGAGACGGGCATTGCCCCGGAACTGGTCTACGTGGCTCCCCACCACCGTGCCGCCGCCGAATCGCGGCGTCTGCCTGTCTTTTCCGTGGGCACCGATGGCCGGGGCGTTCCGGAGCCGGCCGGCAATCTTCGCAAGCATCTGGGCGCACTCCATTTCGACGCCATCAAGATTCGTACGTTCCGCGGCGCCCTGGACTGTGTGCTCGACAACGCCACCGGACTTCCCGCCTATCTGGATTCGCTCCGCGCGGCATCGGCCGAATTCGCCGCTGCCGCCCAGACTCTGTCGGCTTCCGACATGGCCCGCGTCAACTGGCCCAGCCTGCCTGCTGCCTTGCTCACCGGCGAGATTCGCGTCTGGTGGGACTCGGGGCGTAGCGAGTGGTCGCGGCGGATTCACGGGTTCTATCGCACCGTGGGGCAACAGGTCGTGCGGCCTGTGCAGGCCCTCTGGTCGATGGGGCGGCCCGAAGCCGCTCCCCTTGAGGCGTTTCGCCAGGAAGAAAGGGGCGCGATCGTGCGGGCGGTGGAGTCGATCCTCGACGAGTTGGAGCGACTGACCAAGATCGGGAACGATACGCTGCGTCCGCGGCTGCTCAGGCTGCTCGGCGGCGACGCGCGGGAGAAGCTTCTCCTGCGAGTGCGATCGGCTCACGAGAAGCTGCCGGCGGTGGACGAGGACTATCGCGAGTTTCTCCGCGCCGAGTTGGAAACTTGGAAGAGCGAGAACCCTCGAGTGGTGCGATTTCTCCGATCGCTCGACCATGCAGCGGCCCTGGCCCGTCCGGCCCTCACCCTCACCCTGGCCGTCAGCGGATTCGTAGTGGCAGGCGATCTGGTCGGCCAGGCGGCTGTTCACGCCGCTAGCCACACAGCCACGGAGTTGGCCACTGAGGCGGCCATTGCAGGGGGAATCGCGGGGGGCGGAGAGGCCGTGGTCAGCACGGCAGGAGAGGGGGTCCGCCAGGCCGCCGGCCGGCTTTTTGCCCGTCTCCAAGCCCGCTATGCCCAGCGACGGGCGCAATGGCTGGCCGCCTGGCTTGAGAAGGAGCTGCTCGGCGAACTTCTTGCCGATCTCCGTGAGGGTGCCCAGGTTCCCCAGTCGAAGGCATTCATGGCGGTCGAGGCGGCCATGGCTGCGATTGGCGCGGAATGACCACAGGGCGGCAGGGCCGGTGAGCGGGCACCGACCGAAGGTTGGTCGCGAGCTACCGCTCGGCTCGAGTGGCCTTTTCTCGTTGGTCGCGGATCTTTGTGAAGAACTTCACGATCTTTGAGGTTAGTGGTACAGGATGCCCGCGGGACAGGGCTCCAGTCTCGCGCAGGCCAGCCCTGATGCCCTGCAAGAGAAACAACGGCCGCCACAGGGCAATTCACCCCATGGCGGCCATTTCTGATGTCGCTCAGCTCCGCCGGTTCCACTACTCCTTCGGATATTCACCCGAAAGGGCCTTGAGGAATTCGACCAGGTCCTTAATGTTCTCGTCGGTCAACTTCTCGTCGCCAACGGCCTTCATCATCGGCGAAAGGTTGTCGTTGGGAATGCCCCCCTGGGCCATGATCTTGACGGCCTCTTCCAGGCTCGCGACGCTGCCGTCGTGGAAATAGGGACCCGTGTTGGCCACTTCGCGAAGCGGAGCCACGCGGTATTTGCCCAGATCGCTATCCTTCTTCGTGACGGCCATGCGTCCCTCGTCGGGCTTCTCCTTCTTCATGCCGATCCCGGCATTGAAGAATCGGTAGTTGCTGAAGAGCGGCTCCGTATGGCAAGCACCGCAGCCGGCGCTCTCAAAAAGTTCCATGCCCCGCTTCTGGGCATCGTTGAGAGCCGATTCGTCTCCGGCCACGAATTTGTCATAGGGCGAATTTCCGCTGAGCACGGTCCGCTCAAAAGACGCAATCGCTTTGGCAATCCGGTCGCTGGTCACTTCGGGTGTGCCGAAGGCCTTCTCGAAACCCTGCTTGTATTCGTCAATGACACTCAGCTCGGCACAGCAGGTCACCAGCTTGTGTCCCATTTCGATGGGATTCTCGATCGGGCCGACCGCCTGTTCCTCCAGGCCGGTTGCACGGCCGTCCCAGAACTGGGGCCCCGCATAGGCGGCGTTGATCACCGTAGGCGAGTTGGCGCCGCCGACCTGGCCCCCGATGCCCGTACTTGTGGGCGAGTGCTCCGCCCAAGCCTTGGCCGGATCGTGGCAGGTGGCGCAAGAAACCGAGCCGTCTTTGCTGAGCCGGGTGTCGAAATAGAGCTTCCTGCCAAGGGCAATCTTCTCCTCCGTCAGCGGGTTGTCGTCCGGAATTGGAAGCTTGGGCAGCCCCAGGGGAATTTTCGGTTCAAAGGGCGTGCCCACAGGGCCACTTGCCGCCGCCGGCTTCGTTTCGGCTGCTGGTTCGGCAGGTTTTGCCTCTGGCGCCGGAGCCTCCGGTTTTGCCTCGGTGGCCGGCGCGGCTGGTTTCTCTTCTGCAGGTGCGGGGGCCGGCTTTTCTTCGGCTGCGGGCGCAGCGGGCGTCGCTTCAGGTGCTGGTGCAGCAGGCTGTTCTGCTGCCGCCGGTTCGGCCGGCTTCACTTCCATGGCCCCATCGGCAGGCTTCTCCTCGGTGGTTGGCACTGCAGGGGGCTCTTCGGTTGTGGGCGCGGCCGGCCCTTCTTCCGGAACGGCAACGGGAGCGGCTGGGCTCGATGTGGTATCCGGGCCTGGGCCGGAAACCGAGGGGGACCCCGGCGGCGTTTGATCGGCCGATGGGCACCCTGGCTGGGTCAGAAGCAAACCGCCCAATGCAGCCAGAATCACAATGGCTGGCCATCTCTGTAAGTTCATCATCCCGCTCCTTTCACTCTGCGATTGTCCGATTCAGCCCACGTTGAAATCCGA
>CAYSCH010000159.1:9038-19501 GCA_964429355.1 uncultured Planctomycetaceae bacterium
CTCCTCGTGCCGGAATTTTAAGGTCTACGGCAAGACCTCACAACCCTCTTGACTCGGGCAAGATCCCTCGCAAGTCGGGATTGTGTGTTGAATTCAGACGTTGGGCTGGGAAAGGTCATCCCATTTGAGGCCGACCTTCTGCACGGCATAGCCGACCTCGCGAACGTACTGGCCGTACCCGGTAATCCAGTGGAAACCGGGCATGTGACGAGCCACCATCCGGTCAGAGCAATCGAAACGGATGTCGATCTGCGATCGGCAAATAGGCAGGAAGGGAACTGCTTCGATCCTGCCCAACAGGCCGGACCAGCGCTGGGCCTTGAAATCGGGGACAATGTTGGTGACGGTCTGCCCCACAGGCATTTCCACCTTCGGCGCCGCGCCGTAGTCTGATTCGAAATGGGTCAGGATCCGCGCCGCGTCGAGTTTCTCACCGCTCATCCGCCGCGGGGCGGTGCAGTGCGCCAAGGTAATGATCCCCTGGTGAGGATAGGTCGGGTCGTTGAGGAAGACGGGCCGGCCGCAGATATTGGCCAAGAGGATACCCGCAGGGATCACCACGAAGTCCGACTCGCAGAAGGCCAGGTAGCCAGCATCGTTCAACAGGCTCAAGGTCAGGCACGCCGTCGTCTCGGCCATCGGCATGATCGTGCCCATGCAACTGTTGATGGTCATGGCGCGGCAATCGGCCTCGGCCATGACTCGGCGAAAGACCTGCTCGAGCAGCATCGCGTTGTCGACGTACTGCCGCTGCGTCTCCAAGGTGGTTCCGGGAAGGCCCAGATACGCATCGGCCCGCTGGCGTGCCTGGTCGATGGCCCGCGGGTCGGCCTTGGCGGCCAGGAGCAATTTACCCAGTTCTTCGTAAGAGAATGTTTGAATGTCCAGTTGCCATCGCTGGCGGGCCAACTCGGGAATGACTCCGGCGGGTTGAGCCCAACCGTCCGGACCACCGACGGCCAGAATCCTGCTCCCCAGGGTGTTGCGCAGGCCGCACAACGATTGCAGCCGCCAGCGGATTTCGTCGAGGCTGTCGACGACCACATCCTCATAGCCCACCGACCTGGTAGCCAACTCGTCCGTGTGCTGATGCAGAAACCGGGCCATGGCACCCTCGTACCAATAGTAGAGGGGCCCGGACCTATGTCGCACGAAGAAGATCACGTCCTTGCCCAGGCCGTCGATGTGATTCACGTTGGCCATCAAGTCGCCACCGCCGTCGCCACCGGCATAGAAGAGCAACACGTCGGCCGCTTGGATATCGTCGTTGTGCGGGGTCAGCTCTTCGGGACGGCGAACGACGGCCAGGGGGAGGAAGTCGAGCGGGAAGTCGGCCTCAGCCTTCAGTTGCTCCAGTTCGCCGCGAATGCGAGCCTCTTCCGCGCGGATGTCTTCCTCCGTCTGGATACCACCCCAATTTCGCCAACTGGCCATCGGGTGCCGTTCGGGGCGGGGGTACGTGAAGATCGGCTTGACCACCAAGGCTCGCCGCGTTGGGGGCGTTTCGAGTTCGGCGGCTGCAGCCGTGGACCAGGAGATCCCCGTCAGCGCGGCACCGAGCAGGCCGAGTCCACCGGCCGTCGCCAGGAACTCACGGCGAGTCGCGCCCCCATGGGCCGCTGCCGCCGGGTGACCACAGGGACAGCAACTTGTCCGGATCGGCAACCGAGAATCACAATCGTTGGGACTCATTCCTGGCACTCCTCGCTTGAAGGGTACTTGGGTAGCGCATGATCAATCCAGTGTCCAGCCTTGCCGATACTGCCGGCGGACATAGGCGCTGGCTTCGGCATCGTTGGTGACTTCCATCTTTTCGCCGTTCCAGAGTAGTTTCCGATTGGGATAGCGCACGGCGAGGTTGCCCATCAGCACCATCTCCGACAAGGGGCCGGAGAAATCGAAGTTCGAACTGGCCTGCGGGCCCCCCTTGCATGCGCGGATCCAATCTTGCTCATGTCCCTCTTGGCCATCCGGGATGCGATCCAGCGTCTGGGGCGGCGGTGTGAAGGTCCCATACACTATTCAAGGATTGGCACGATGTCTCGCTTTCCTTCGATAAATTCCGACACAATAGTATTGGCCAGGCAAAGGCGGTCTTCCAGCCTGATTTCGTCGCAGCGGTGCAGGAGCATCAGGCAAACGCTGAGCAGGTCGCCGGTGCCGGCGGTGTTTCTGTATTCCTGGACGGGGATGGCGGGGGAAACCGTCCACTGGCCGTTGTCATAGTAACCGGCGCCATCCGCCCCCATGTGCACCAGGATGGCACCGGCGCCCCAGTCCGTGATCCGCTCGAGAGTCGAATCAAGATCCGCGGAATCGGCGAACTCGTTCAATTCCCGGACATTGCCATGGACCATGTCGACCAGCGGAAGAACTCGCCGCACGGCTTCCTTGCGACGGTTGATCACGCGGGCTTTGGCCCAGCCCCAAAGGGGATCCCAGTTGATGTCGAGCGAGGTGGCCAGCCCCTGCGCCCGTGCGGCCTCCAGGAGGATTGCATTTCCTTTGGTGAGCATGGGCTCGGAGAACCAGACATCCGCCCGCAACAGATGATCTCCACCGGCGAGCACAGCCAGGTCGACCTCCGATATGGCCAGTGTCGCGTTGTTCCATTGGCAACTGATGAAATGCCGGCAGCCGTTCTGGTAGCTCAGCACGACGGAGCTCCCGGTAGCCACCCGTCCGTCGTGCCGGATGAAGGTCTTCACGCCGTGCTGCCTGAGCGACTCCTCCAGCCGTTTTCCGAGCCAGTCGGCTCCCACCTTGCCGCCGAAGCGAACGTCGGCCCCCAACGCCGCAGCCGCGAGGGCACTGTTGGCTCCGCCGCCCCCGAGGGTTTCGGCGATTGAGTTGGTCGGCGTCTCGCCATCCTCCAGGAGGTTTGTACTTGGAGGAATGGCGCCGATCTTCACGTCGCGGCAGATGCTGCCGACAATCGCCAGGCTGCGGCCGTGGAAGACGGTTTCATCGAGCATGGGCAAGGAACTCCGCTACTGAATTGCCTCTTCCGCCAGACGCCGGCGAAGCAGATCCATCAACAGATGCTCAATCACCAGGTGCATCCCTTCGGTCTGGGGCGTCGATTCGACCGGGACGAGGATCGAGCAGGTCGACTCCTGATGCAACACGCCGCCATCGAAGCCGACCAGCGAGATCGTTGTTGCTCCGACCTCGCGGACATAGCGGAGAGCGCTCAGCAGGTCGCTGGAAAAACCCTTGCCCCCGTGGACCGAGATCAGGATTGCCACGTCGTCGGGGCGGAGGAGTCCGCGCATCTGGTTGGCGAAGACGTCGTCCCGAGGAGCGTCGTTGGCCCAGGCCGTGTAGAGCGAGACATTATCAGTCAGGCAGCGGGTATCGAAGGGCCGCCCCCCAGGCGGGATCACGAACTTGGCCAGATCGCAGGCGAAGTGTTGTGCGGTCGAGGCCGAGCCGCCGTTGCCCAGGGACCAGACACGGCCCTGCCGGGAGTAACATTTCAGCAGCAACTCGGCAGCTCGAGCGATGGCCGCTCGATCGAGTCGGTCCAGTAACCGTGCGGTTTCAGCCAGATACTCGTCGGCTCGGGCCTTCATGCATCTTCCTCAGGTACGGGAATCGGGGGCATTTTTCCGTTCAAGTCACTGACAAACGCTACCTGGACTGCGCAGGAATCTTGGTCACAAAGGAGAACCGTTTGTCCTGCATTTGTTCCCCAGGACATCCACCCGGAGGCCGCCACTGGGCTTGCCCTGGTACCGTCACGTTCCGCCTCGTCCGCCAAAGGCTATGGTGGCGAAATCGCGGTCGAACCAATCGCAAACCATTCGGCCCAGGCGACTTACATTACACGTGCCGGGGAACGTTAATACCTTACCAGAATCTCCGCCTTTGTCGACTGCTCAGCCCGGAAATCTCGGCACCTGAGTCGTTGGTCTTGGAGGGTTCCACCGATCTTGGTATCGTCTCCCACCGAACTGGGTCCGGTTCGGGCCCTTTCCGGATCGCGTGAAGTCGGCAGACTATGAAAGGAGCATGCGGTGGGTGAAAACGGGGTTTTCGGTATCGTGATGGGAACGGCACTGCTGATGGCGGTCTGCCCAGGGAGTCTACGGCTCGTCGCGGAGGAATGCGTGACGAAACCGGACGAGAATGGCCTGCAGGTCGACCTGTGTTTCACGTTCGGTCCGAGCGGTGCTCAGCGGCCGGCGGTTTTCATTGCGGGAGACAAGCTTACTGCGTCGGTGCGGTTGTCCGGCCTTGCGAAGGATAGCGACGGGCTGGTCAACTACACGGGACAAGCCAAAGTGGTTCTGCCTGACGGCACGCCTCTCCTGTCGTTCCCCGAGTGCGTCTTTCACGGTGAGTTCGCGCTGGGGGGCAACTCGATCATGGGCCCCACGACGGTTGACATACCGGTGGATTTCTCACCCGGCCGATACCAACTCCATATCGAAGTTAAGGATAGCGTGGCGGACCGGGAAACGATCGCGGACCTGCCGTTTGAGGTTGTCTCCGGAAGCACGTTCGGCGCTTTGGGGCTGCGGCTCTGCCACGACCGGGAGGGCAACTATCCGGCCGGCGGAATCATGGTCGTCGGGCAATGTGCCTATCTCGTGTTTCTGTTGAATGGATGCGCCATTGCAGATGACCGCGTGGACGTCGTGGCGAAATTGACAGCGCTCGACCAGGCCGGCCGTCCGATCGGCTCCCGGCCGGGGATCGTGCCCCTCGCTATGGAAGTTTCTCCGGCACCGCAACAGGGTGCCCACCATCAATCGACGGTGAATTTTGGAATTCCTGTCAACCGAGCGGGGCAGTTTGTTCTTCGCCTGGAACTCGAAGACCAGCAGACCGGGGTGAAAGCCAGCTACGACATTCCCGTCACGGCGGCGGCTGTTTCGGAGGGTGCACTCCTGCGATAGATCGCATGAGCCGAGTTGGCCGACACGCAAAGGAAGGCATGGTCGGCCGTATCATGAATTCTCTCGACGGATGCTGGGAGAGTACCGGGAACGATGGCTATTGACCGCAAAGCGATCATCGGTGGCGATGCGGTACTTGAGCATCGTGGGCTTGGCCTGCCGGCATGCTATTGGGGCCGTCTTGCACCGATGTACTCGAACCGGACGGTGCCGCCTTGTTTGCCCGCGTCGACCGGACGCAGAAGCAGGCGTTTGCAGGGGCCCGTGTAGCCGGGGATTGATGAGAGGTTCACTTCGTAGATTCGAACCTGGCCGTCGGGCTGAACGGGGAAGGGGCACTCACCGCCGGGGCCTTCGAGTCCCTCCCAGGCCAGGACGGCAGTAGCCTGCCCGGTACTGAACGCAGCCCGCACGTAGACGATGGGCGCGTCGGCGGCGAGCCAATAGGCGTCGGGCCCGCAGAGGAGCGGCCGGCCCTTGTCGAGGTTGACCGTCCATGCCCCGTCGAGCGGCCAGCCGGCATCGGAGCCGTCGCGCAGGGTCCAGCTCTGGCGGTCTTTTTCGAACCTGTAGTCGGGCAGGCCCTGCCCCTGGCGATGTTTCCGCACGTACTGGCGGATGGCATCCAGCTTGCCCACGATCAGCACGTACTGGTAGGCGTACTGGATATTGTGATCGAGGATTTCCGAGCGGATGGGCGCGATGTAGCCAGTGGGTGCGTCCTTGGGGCCCCCCTTGCCGGGCTCGCCGGCAAAACCGCCCACGAAGGTGTACGTGCCCGGCGACCAGACGCCGATGCCAAAATCGTCGTCGCGGACCAGGGCCGCCCAGTTCTCGGTGGCATACCAGTTGTCCCAGGGGCCGCCTTCCACCTGATCCGGCGCGCCCGTCCGCCAGACCTTCGTGATCTGCCGCAGTTCGCCCCCTGTGAACGGGGCATTGCCCGCATAGGTGAAAAGCCGGTAGTAGTTGCCGTTGGTATACACGGCGGGCAGCTCCTGGCCCCGGGCGGGATACTGGGTCTTGTCCGTACGGGCGTTGTTGATCTGGCTGCGGACCCGCACCGCGTTTGCCTCCAGGCTGATCCAGGTTTCGAAGGTGCATTCTCCCGGCTCGTTGTTGAGCGGCCACTGCATGGGAATGCACTTGACATAGAGCGTCTTCCCGTCGTTCTCGTGGGCGATGACCTTCGAGCCGTGGCCGTAGCAGTCCCCGGCCTGGATGGGATTCCACCCCAGAAAGCGCCACGTCGGACTGGGCTCCTTGCCGTTGGGAACAAACGGAGTCGGGCCCGAGTAGAACGACATCTGGACCTGGCGTCCCCAGTCGTGGCTGTTGATGATGTTCTCCGCGCCGTCCGACGGAGAGACGTGGGTGATGGCCCCGCCGATCTCGAGATTGATCCCCACGCAGATCGTTCCGTTGTCGACGTAGCTCATGCCGCGGAACTCTTCGGCCGGCAGGCTGCCCGACATGGCCGCCGCGACCGCGAGAAAGATCATGGCGTTACGCAAGCCAGTGAACATGGTGTTCCTTTCGGGAGATTTTGCCAGAAGGTGTGCCGGGGGGTTCGAACAGGCCAGCGTGTGCCTCCCGCCGCTTCTCCTCCGGGAGTCGCAATCGCTCCGCAACGACTTGCGTATCCCTCCATTCAGGCGAACCGTCCCTTGGCGTTGACCCGGGCGTGGACATCTTCGACGATCCAGTGCATGAGGCAACCGTGGAGGCTCTCGGTCATCCCCATATCGTCGAGGGCCACGTGGATACCATCGTGCTGGAGTTGCTTGAGTCTGCCGCCATTGTAGCCCGACAGACCGTACGTCTTGAGGCCTCGCTGGTTGGCCCACTCGACCGCCTTGATGATATTGGGGCTGTTGCCGGATCCGCTGATGGCAACGAGCAGGTCGCCGGGCGAGGCGTAATGGCGCAACTGCTGGACGAAAATCTCTTCATAGGAGAGATCGTTGCTCAAGGCGGTGATCCAGCTCACGTTGTCGGTGAGGCTGAGGACGCGGATCCGTTTCTTCCCGTCGTCGTGCATGTCGCCCGGACAGAGGATGTTCTTGTTCAGGTCCTCGCAGAAGTGAGAGGCGGTGGCAGCCGATCCGCCGTTGCCGATGACGAAAATGAACCGTTCCTCCCGCCAGGCGTCATACAGGGCTTTCGAGAACCGCTCGATGGCCGCCCGATCGAGCCGGTTCAGTTCTTCGCACACGCGCCCCAGGTACTGGTCCACTCCAAGATTCAGGCCAAGCATTCGTTTCCGCTCCTCGCGTCGGGTTCATTCCTTCGATGGAAGGCAAATTGAGAGCCAATAACAGAATCACCGGCAGCACCCATCGATGCCCGTGGGAGACTCCTCATTTCGTGAGGACCTCGCAGTCGACCTTTCCATTCTCTGTTGCCAAGAGGAGAAGATCAATCGGGCCCGGCCCCCGCTGATTTCATTCTCGCCCCGCGGTACAATGACAGAGATCGCTCAAGGAAGGACTGCCCCATCGTCGCAGGAGCCATCGCGCTCCGCCGCGACGTCGCTCAGAGAACCGCGGGCAATTGTCCGCGGAACGATTTCAGAGCCGCTAACAAGACCACCGGCTGTGCACATCCATGCCGTGGGAGACTCGTACGTCTTGAGGGCTTCTCAAGACTGGCCATTTGCCGATCCACGCCTGCCATCGGATGCCTCGACTCATGTCATCTTCCCACCCCCCCGCTCCCAACGAAGGGACAGTCAGTCTGGCGCTCGTCCAGATGCGTTGCTCCGCGGCGAAAGACGAAAATATGGCCAAGGCCCTCGACCGCATCGCCCAGGCGGCGGCCAGCGGAGCCCAGGTGGTGTGCCTCTCGGAGCTGTTCGCTGGACAGTACCCCTGCCAGAGCGAAGATCACCGGCGTTTCGCCGAGGCGGAACCGATCCCCGGCCCCACCAGCCAGGCCTTGGCCGCGGCGGCGGCGGCCCATGAAGTGGTCGTGGTCGCTTCCCTCTTCGAACGCCGTACGCAGGGGCTCTACCACAACACGGCGGTCGTCTTCGACGCCGACGGCTCCACGGCCGGCGTCTACCGCAAGATGCACATTCCCGACGATCCGCTCTATTACGAGAAGTTCTACTTCACGCCGGGCGATCTCGGTTTCCCCTCTTTTGCCACTCGCTATGGCCGCTTGGCCGTCGGTGTCTGCTGGGACCAGTGGTTCCCCGAGGCGGCCCGGCTGTTCGCCCTTTCTGGAGCCCAGATCGTCTTCTACCCCACCGCCATCGGCTGGCTCCCTGACGAAAAACAAGAATTCGGTGTCTCCCAGCACGAGGCCTGGCAAACCATGATGCGAAGCCACGCGATCGCCAACGGGCTGTTCGTGGCCGGAGTCAACCGGACGGGGACCGAGGGTCAGCTCGAGTTCTGGGGGGCGTCGTTCGTGGCCGACCCCAACGGCAACCTGCTCGCTCGAGCGGAGCACGGGGCGGAAGAAACCCTGATTGTCGAATGCAACCTCGGTCAGATCGACGTCGTTCGCACGCACTGGCCGTTCCTTCGCGATCGCCGCATCGATGCCTATCAAGGACTCTCCCAACGGTTCCTGGATTGAAACCTGGCAGGTCAGGCTTGGCCTGACACCAGGGATCGATTGGCTGATTACGTCAGGCACTGGTTACGGCAGGCATAGCCTGGACTACCCCACCACAATGATGAACACACCACCACCTGCCGCGCTCGGCTACCGCATGCCCGCTGAATGGGAGCCCCATACGGCGACATGGCTGTCGTGGCCGCACAACCCGAACACATGGCCCGGACGATTTGGGCCGATCCCCGAAGTCTGGCGCCGATTGGTCGACGCCCTGGCTCCACACGAGGCGGTCCACGTGCTGGCATCGGGTGCCGCTTTGGAGGAGGCCCGGACGATGGTGGGCTCGATCCGAAACGTCTTTCTCCACGACGTGCCCACGAACGACGCCTGGATTCGCGACCACGGGCCCACGTTTCTTTCCGGCCCCGAGGGGGCGGAGCCGGCCCTGGTCGACTGGCAGTACAACGCCTGGGGCGGAAAATATCCCCCTTTCGACGCCGACAATGCCGTTGCCGGTCATGTCGCCCGGATCACGGGCCGGCGCGCCTACCGGCCTGGGATCGTCATGGAAGGCGGAGCGATCGACACCAACGGAGAGGGCTTGTTCCTGGCTGCCGGATCGTGCCTGACCGATCCCAATCGCAATCCGGGTTCCAACACGGCCACGATCGAGCCCTATCTGGCCGACTATCTGGGCGCCAAGCGAACCATCTGGATCGACGGGACGATGGCGGGCGACGACACCGACGGGCACGTCGATCAATTGGCCCGTTTTGCGGGGCCGTCGACCGTTGTCGTGCCCATCGAGCGAGATCCAAACGACGACAATTTTGCCTCCCTCCAGGCAACGGCCGAGCAGCTTCGCCGGGAGACGGATCTGGCTGGAAAGCCCCTGGAGGTCGTGGAGCTTCCCATGCCCAGGCCGGTCTATTTCGGCGACACCCGCGCACCGGCCTGCTACGCGAATTTTTACATCGCCAACCGGCTGGTCATCGTTCCGCAATACGACGATCCGGCCGACACGGAAGCGATTGCAGTCCTCGAGAGGCTCTTTCCCGAGCGCCGCATCGTGGGCCTGCCCGCCCGCGACCTGGTCTGGGGCCTGGGCGCCTTCCACTGCGCAACCCAACAGGAACCGACCTGAGGGATCACCACGGCCACGAACCCCAGGGGGGGAGCAACACCGCCGATGGCCCCCAGGAGAACCTGCCTTCGCATCCGCTGGTGACAGGCGGGCATTCGCCAGGATTTTTCGGGAGCTTAGGAGTCCATCGCGTCAGGGATGGCAGCGGATGCACTTAGCGCCCCATTTCTCGAAGGTAGCAGCTATTCTGGCGCTGAATCGGCTGGAAAGTGCAGGGGCGCGTAACGCTGGTGCTTGCCACGCCTGTGGCTACGCTCTGACAGTACCACCCGAATAATCGGGGTTAGCCGGTGCCACAAGCGAATGGCTCCGCGTAGATTCCACGGAGGGGCGACGGCTGAGCTGCGATTGTCTGTTGTTTCGTACCGGCCGGAAAAGGAGTCTCCACGGTCCGAAAAAGCTCCTTGGCCGTCCAAGACTGGGCTCCAACGATTGCCTCACCCGAGCGATTTTACGAGATTACGAAGTCACGGCAAGCCGATTCTTGCATCCGACGAATTCCGGCACGAAATCACTGCATCTTTCTGACCCTGTCAGCCGATTCGGGTACTGCACTGGCTGAAGTGTTTTATCGCACAATTCACACTTGATAGCTTGACAATACCCCTCCACAGACCACACAAGAAACTTTAGAGCCTTCAGACTACCCGAGTTGGAAGACGAGGCCCCAGTTCCGATTATCAGTCTACGTCTGTAGAGTTTTCATTCCTGAGAGTGTTGACATCCGCCCGGCAGGTGACTACTTTACTCTGGTGAGAGGAGCCGAGCCATCGCTCTGATGGCTCTGTGGCCTTGGAAATTTGGGGGGATCGACGGGCAGCCCTGGCGCGTTTCAATCTTATGAGGAC
>CAYSCH010000160.1:0-1106 GCA_964429355.1 uncultured Planctomycetaceae bacterium
ACAAAACGTACGAGTTTCCCACGGGCATGGATGTGCACAGCCGGTGGTCTTGTTATCGGCTCTAAACTGCTTCCAATGGTTACTTGCGTTGGTCCGGCTGCCATCCGTGCCGGCTGCACCCGCCAGAATTGCCGGCGCGGGCGGCAGTCGGACCGGAACGTTCTGCCGATGCTTTCAGGCACTCACTGCCGCAAACAGTGGGCGTTGGCCACGGTGATTCCGCTGATGATCGAGCCGATGATGCCAACCATGCCCTGATCGGTACCGCACACGTAAAGGTTGTCGAGGTGCGTGCGGCCGTCGTAACGCTTGTGGGGAGCTCCGTAGACGGCGCCGTTGTCGTGACCGGTGAACCGGCGGATCGTGGTCGGCGTGAACATGTCGGTATCGACAACGTGCCCGCGAAAATCCGGCATGAACTGCACGGCCGCGTCGACCGACCGATCGTACCAGCGGAGTTTCTCCAGGCGATAGGCGTCTTCATCCAGTTCGGCCCAGCGGTCGTAGTTGGCCAGGGCAGTGATCCGCACCACCCCGTCACCCATGGGTTCTTCGTACACGAAGTTGCTGGGCGAGCAGATCACGCCGCTGCGCAGATCCACCAGCCCTTCGGGTTTCTCGTAGTGGAATTCTTCCGAATCGTTGAAGAACACGATCGTACGGTCGTGCCCGAGGTTCTTCGGAAGGGTGTCGAGAACCGAAATCGTTTCGATAAACGAAAGCTGGCCGCTGGGTATGTTCTCGGGAGCGGGTTCCTCGCACAGCCGCATCGTCTCGCGCCAACCCGCCGACGATAGCACCCGGCGCCCTTCGAGTTCCGAACCGTCGTCGAGCACAAGCCGGTCGACGTGCCCATCGCGGACGACGATCCGCTTCACGCCCGCGCGAAGACGCAGTTCGCCGCCGAGGGACTTGAACTTGCGAACGAGATTCTTCAGGATCAACCGCACTCCCTTGAAAGGCCGCGAAAAACCCTCCAGAAAGATCGAACGAAACATCACCGAGAACTGCCCCCATTCCATGTCGCGCTCCCGGGCGCCGCCGTAGTAGAGCAGGGGACAAAAGATCATCTCCACCAGCAGCGGGTCGTCAAGGTAACGGCTCAC
>CAYSCH010000160.1:1116-19474 GCA_964429355.1 uncultured Planctomycetaceae bacterium
TTGCCCACCTGGCCCAGGTCGTCGTAGTCGATTAGCGATTCCACAAGGCGACGAAGGTTGTCGACCTGGCGGGGGAACCGGTCCGCAACCTGGCTTTCAAACAGTTCAAACTCGTTGGTGAAATCCAGCCGCACGCCGGGGAAGGCAATCGTCGAGCCAACCTGGGGAGCGAGACTGAGGTCGTCCCACTTGATCCGCAACTGGCGCAGCAGCCTCATCATCGGGCCGCGTTTCGACGCCCGGCTGGAAAGATAGTTGGTGACGGCGTGGAGTCCGACGTCGTAATCGCGGCCGTTGATCCGGTAAAAGGAATTGAGCCCGCCAATCGTAGTGTGCCGTTCCAGGATACACACTTTCTGATTGAAGTGAGCCAATCGGATCCCGGCCGCCAAGCCCGACATGCCGGCGCCGATGATGATCGCGTCGTACATCGCCGCGTCAGTACTTCCCATAAGCCGACTGCCTGAGAAACGCGCCGATAACGGCCGACTCCTTCGCCCTGGGCGCAACTACTTTGCCATATCCTTCATCAACGGTTCCAGGTAGGCCACCGTGCTCGCCATGCTGGCCAGTTGCGGATAGTCTTCCTCGGGAATCTGGACTCGGTACCGTTTGCGCAGCTCCATCACGATGTCGAGGAAATCCATGCTGTCCAGCTCGAGCTGATCGCGGAACGGCACGTCCTCTTTCAGGTTGGAGCAATCTTCGTCGGGCGCAATATCCGAAAGAATCTCAGCCACCGCCTCTTTGATCTCGGCACCAGTCATTCAACGTCTCCATCGGAGGGAACAGGGGGCAAGGTTCAGAAGCCGGCAGTCCGCCACACACCCGAGTCCTGAACTCCCGATCCTGCCCCCGGATAACTACCTTCTTCCAAGTCTGAAACAACGATTTGTCAGATCTTCCGTACGATCACCACCGAATTGATTCCGAGCATGCCGAAGGAGCTGTTCAGAACGATGTCGACCTTGCCGACCTCGCGAGGCTCGTTGATCACCAGCCCCTCGAGGACGCACTCGGGGTCCAATTCGTCCAGGTTGATAGTCGGGTGAATCACTCCGTCGCGCAGCGATGGCAGATTCCCCGCCAGTTCGAGCGCGCCGGCCGCCCCCATGGCGTGGCCGATAAAACTCTTGGTATTGTTGACCGCCACCTTCTCCGCCCCCGCGAAGGCCAGGCGGATCGCTTCGCATTCCTGCACGTCGCCCGACATCGTCCCGGTGGCATGGGAGCTGACCAGGTCCACCTGGTCGGGCGAAATCCCGGCTCGCTTCATGGCCAGTTGCATGCATTCGGCCTGACGCTTGGGATGGGGCAACACAAAGTCGTGCGCGTCGCTGTTCATGGCATAGCCGATGATCTCGGCATAGATCTTTGCGCCCCGGGCATTGGCATCGCTGAGCCGTTCCAGAGTATAAAGGCACCCCCCCTCCGCCACAACGATCCCGTTGCGGTGGGCATCAAAAGGCCGGCTCGCCTTGGTCGGATCCTCGTGCCGAGCCAGGGCCCCCTGACTGTTGAACCCTGCGAAAATACCAAAAGTGTGGATGCTCTCCGAAACGCCCCCGGCAATCGCCAGATCGCACTCGCCCAACCGCAGCATCTGCACGCCCTGGATCAGGCCGGCATTGCCGGCCGCACAGGCTGCTCCAAGCGTGTAGTGAGGACCCGTGATGCCCATGTTGAGCGTGATCTCACCGGCAGGATTATTCGCCACCGTTCGCGGGTTGTGATGGTGAGTCCAATACTGCGTGTCGTAATCGTACCCCTTGATCAGGTAGATCTCGTTTTCCGTCTCGACGTTTCCGTGCTCGGTCACCCCCACGTATACGCCGACCCGCGACGTGTCGGTATTCTCCCAGTCGATTCCAGAATCAACCACGGCCTCACGGGCGCAGTAGATGGCGATGCTGCCGGCCCGCGTGCCCCGGCGAACCTCTTTCCGCTTCTGGTAACGCAGCTCGTCGTAATGGCAGATGCCGGCCAGCGTCTTGCCAAAATAACGAACCTCGTAGTTGGTGACCCCGCTCTTGCCGGTCAGAAGCGCCTCCCGATACTCGGCTAGATGGTTCCCGTTCGGGGCAGTCAGCCCGATCCCGGTCATCACAATCCGTTGTTCGTCAGGCAATGGAGCAATCATCACAACGCGCCGTCTTCCCTGGAATGAGACCCCACGGGTCCGTCAGAGACTCTCCAGCCCCAGGTTTCGGGGGTATCGCCGAATCCCAGGCGCATGAGTCGCAGAAGGTTAGGAACCCTTCAGGTTACCGGTTGCGCTCCCGATTGGCAAGCAGTAGCACACGAAGCAAATAACCCAACAGAGGGGCATTCAGACAGTGCAGAACAAGAAATCGCCAGCGCCGAAACTCAAAATGGCGAAAGAAGATCGAGTTCTCGGCTACCCGAATTTCTTCGATGCCGCCGTCGATCCTCGTTACGCCCGAGCCCCACCGATCGCCTCTCCCAGCCGCCGCATCCCCTCCTCGGTCGAGACTCTGGGTCGATATCCGAAATCCTCGCGGGCACGCGTGATGTCAAAATAGTGGTGCGTCGACAACTGCGCTGCCAGGAACCGCGTCATCGGCGGCTCGCCCTGGAGCCCCAGAACGCGGTAGATCCCTTCCAGAACCGCTCCCAAGCGATACGCCGCGGAGGCCGAAATCGACTTCTTGACCGGCCCGATGCCTGCCAAGGCTAGGATCTCGTTGATCCACTCCCAGCACTCCACCGGCTCCCCCTGGCTGAGGAAATACGCTCTTCCGGCCACGGGCGAGCCTTCCTTGAGGGCATCGGCAGCCTGGAGATGGGCTTCAGCCGCGTTTTCAACATAGATCATGTCGACCAGATTCTTTCCCTCGCCTACGCGGCGCAGGCGTCCGGACCGGGCTCGGGCCAGGAGCCGGGGAATCAGGTGCCGGTCGCGGGGCCCCCAGATCAGATGGGGACGAAGGGCACACGTCAGGGTTCCCCCGCTGCCATTGGCGGTCAGCACCTCTCGCTCGGCGATCGACTTGCTGTGCGGATAGTGCGCAAGGAATCGCTCAGGATAGGGTGCCCTTTCGTCCACCCCTTCCTGGTCCGTGCCGTCAAAGGTCACGCTCGGACTGCTCGTGTAGACCAGCCGTCCCACTCCATGCCTGTGGCAGCCTTCGAGGATGTACCGTGTGCCAAGAACGTTGATCTCGTAGAAATCCCTCCAACGACCGCCGATGCTCGCGATGGCCGCCACGTGGAACACAACATCGACCCCCTGGCAGGCTCGAACCGTCTCGTCGCGATCGCGGATATCCCCGCGAATCGTCTCCACCCCGAGCTTGTCCAGCTCCGGGTAGCTGCCACGGCAGAACGCCCGGACGTCGTCGCCCCTGGCGACGAGTTGTTCGACGATGTGGAGTCCCAGGAAGCCCCCCGCGCCGGTGACCAGTGACTTCATGGCAATCTCATCGCTTGTTCATCAGACCGGGAATCGGGATCCGCTCGTCCCCCTCCTCAACATTATCGGACGTTGAAGCCTCCTCCGCCGGTTTACTGACCGGCGTTTGCAGCGCTTCTTCTGTCACATCGATCTCGGTGAGCGGGATTTCGATCCGCATCTCGCCCTCCTCACCATAAACACTCTTGGGTAACCGCAATTTGAGAACCTCCTCGCTGGTCGAGGGAAGCTCTGGAGCCCCGTCGGGCCAGGAGAAGACGACCACGTCGGTCGTCGGTTTTTCGGCCGACAGGAAGGTTGTCTCGCGGCACTGGCCGTCGACGAACATGCTCTGGAAGTTCTTTGGGGTTCGCACCTTGTATTCGGTGCCGCGATCGTCCACAAGCGAAATCTCTTCGGCCGAGCTGAGCCAGCCGCGGAACCTCACGGAGGCGTCAGGAGCTGTGGTTCTCAACTCAAACTCCACCAGCAGATACGGTTTCGCCGGACGAGCGGTGCGGCCGTCGGCGCTGGTCATCTGCGGCCGATCGAGAGCCACGCGGATAGGTTTTACCTCAACGCCACCGGTCGATTCCGAGACTGCCGCGGTCCCGTCCGCGGGGCCCGTCTGGCTGTGGTCGTCTGTCCCCTGGGCGGCCCGCGAAGTGGGAGCGGCTGCCCGCGCAGGTCCAGTCTGGGAAACCTTCCCGAAGGTCTCTTCGAGACCCTTGCCGGAAGTATCGACATGAACATCGGCAGCCACCGGCTTCTTCGCCGGACCAGTCGCTGGAACCGTTCGTGTGACCCGGCGAACAAACGGAATACTCGCAAACACCACGATTCCCGCCACGATGGCAATGGCCAGCCACTTCACCAGCCGAGCGTTTTTCTGCTTCTCCGTCAGCGGTTCCTTCGCCGCCTTGACTCGCTTCTTCTTGTGCCGACGTCCGGCTGCAGCGACATCTTCCGCTTGTATCGCAAAACCACCCAACGGCCCCGGTTCCAAAGAAGCCTCTGGAGGCGACTCAACCGTCGCCACAGGCGGCACCAACTGGGCCTCGGTCCTTTTCGGCATGAGAACCGGCGGTTGTGGAATGGGCGGCCGCTCGAAGGGTGCGGCCGGCGGCGCCTCGTTCGCCCGCTGTGTCGTGGGCAGAGCCGCCTCGGTCGGTTGGGGCGGGGCCGGCGGTTCATCGTCGATCGCCGCCACCTCGAAGAGTCCCTTCACCCGCGAAGCCGGAACCCAGGGTCCGTCCTTCGACCTGGCAATGGGGTCGTTCGGTGTCAGGCGGCCACCTTCGGCCAAGGCCTTCAACTGGTCGGGCGACAGCGGGCCGACGACCTGCTCGGCAATTTTGGTGTACCAGTCGGCCATATAGAGTTTTCAGAATCCAGGGTCGAGTCAGGAAACCACCCCGTTCGTCTACGTCTCAAGTCTACCCTGGAACCGAGAGACCGACCAGGAATCGGCCCCCTCCCCTGCCCTGTTCTAGCTCAACTGGCCGACAGCCCAAACCGCCAGCTTCTCGCGGAAGATTTTTGCATTGTGGCGAATGTCGACCGGCAGCGACGGGTGGATGAGGAAAGTGTTGATGTCGGCGGTTCGTGGATTGGCCGCGGCCAGCTTGCGGACCTCGTTCAGGAGCCGCTCCCGCGCGGCACCGTCCCGCGGGAACTTCTCGCCGTGCGGCTCCAGGATCATCACGGGCCGCTGGCTCCCCGGCTCGCCCACACCCACCAGCGCGCTGCGATAGACGTCGTCGTGACAATTCACGATCGCCTCGCACGGAATCGTGTACTTGGTCCCTGCCGCGGTCTCAACGCGATGGGCCATGCGGCCGCAGAACCAGAATCGCTCCCGATCGTCCAGGTAGCCCACGTCCCCCATGCGATGCCAGATCCGATCGCCGTCGACGATCTTCCCCCTGGCGTTCGCTTCCGTACCGGTCACGTAGCGCCGGGTCACGACCGGCCCGGTCACGATCAGTTCGCCGATCTCGCCGGCGGGTAATGCCTCGGCATCGTCGAGTGTCGCGATGGGGCCGTCCATCACCCGGATGACTTTCCACTCGATACCCGAAAACCGCCCCCCCACGCAGACCCCCGCTCCCTGGTCCGTCTTGGCGGCCGTTTCGGCGAGGATTTCCGAAGCGGCGATCGAGGCAACCGGTAGCGACTCGGTCGCGCCGTAAGGCGTGTGAATATCGCCTTCGGGGTGAATGCAGGCTTTCATCCGCCGCAGCACATGAGCCGGCACCGGCGCTCCGGCCGATAGCACTCGGCGCAACGTCGGCAGCTTCGCCCCCGTCTCCTCGCAGTAACGTCCCACACGATTCCAGATGGCGGGCGATCCGAAGGATTGGGTCGCCTTCCAGTCGTCCACCGCTTCGATGATCTTCCTCGGGTCAACTTGGGCAGGTCGCGTCGGATCCATGTCCGGAATCACGGCCGTCACGCCCATCGCGCAGTTGAAGAGCCCGAACAGCGGAAAGCCCGGCACGTCGACTTCGCCCGGTTGAATTCCGTAGAAATCGCGGATCTGCTCGACCTGGGCGTCGAAATTGCCGTGACTGTACTCAACCCCCTTGGGCGGGCCGGTGCTGCCCGTGGTGAAGATGATCGCCGCTGGATCGTTGGACTTCGTGGAGGCCAGCTCGGGACCCTCGTGCGGCGTCTGACGAAGCTGCCGGAGTGTGGCCCCGCCCCAGAACCAGCGCCGGCCAACCGTGACATTCTTCGTTGCCCTGGGGAATCGATGGCGAAGCACCGACCGCACCGCTTGAACCATCGGAATCGCCACGAACCCTTCGGGCTCGGCCGACTCCAGGCAGCCGATCAGGTTCTTTCGGCCCATCCCCGGATCGATGAGGATGATCGTCGCCCCCACCTTGTAGATCGCAAACACCAGCGATACGAAGTCCACGCCCGGACGCACGAGCAGCGCCAGTCGCGTGCCGGCCACAACTCCCAATCGGCGCAGCCCGCACGCAATCCGGTCGCTATCGAGGCTCAACTCGCGAAACGACATCTGCCGGTACCGGCGCCGCCCCTGGCGGTCATAATCGAGCGGCTCGGCAACGGCCACTGCCTCGGGCATTCGTTCGGCCATCACCGCCAGCCGGGCTGCGATGTTGACGGTGCCCGACGCATCTCCTGCCACAACAATCGCCCTCTATTCCTTTTCCTTGGCCGGTCCCGAGCCGCCGAACATGAACTCCAGCGTTCGTTTGAGATCCTCCCGTGACGTCTCGGAGAATCCGACATCGAACCATGCGATCTTGCCGGCAGCATCGAGCACGTAAACGCGTGGCAGTTTTGCCGTGGCAACCTTCGCGAAGTACGTTCCTCCCGGATCGAGGAGGATCGGGTAACTGGTCTTCAGCGTGCCAAGCAGTTGCTTGACTCGCTTCGACATCTCCATCCGCGAGACGATGGTGGCCGAAACGTTGTCGACAGCGCCGCGTCCCTCCTTGGCCTCCTCCGCCGGAGCGTTCGGAGTGATCGAGATCACGGCGAGCCCTTGGTCGCCGTAGGCGGCCTGCGCGTCGCTCTCCAGATCGGCCAGGGCCTGGACCGCCAACTTCTCCGCAATCTCTGAGCCCCCCACGCCCCAGAAGAAGACTACGGTGCCCTTGGTCCCCAGCAGCTCGGTAACAGCCTTCTTTTCCCCGTCGATCGTGAGAACCTCACCCGCCGGAAGCGTATCGCCCACCGCCACCAGGCAGGTATCCTTCAGCGCCTGGGGCAAGTGCACCTGAGGAATCGTCGTCGCCGCCCCCTCCAGTGTCTTCAAAGTCTCCGACATCTCAATCGGAATCGGCTCCTTGGTAACCACCGTTTCGGCATCGTCCCTGACAGCCGGCTTCGAATCGGTCGTAGGGGTGTCTGTCGAACGCGTTTCCGGCTCTTTGGGCTGACATCCGGTCACCACCAGAACCACAACGGCCAGAAGCACCGCCCGAATTCGCATCAACCACTTGCCCATGATACCTGGTTCTCCTACACAAAGGCTTTCTTTCGCCGCCAACGGAACTCGATGCGGCGAGAAGCAGGTGCAACGCTGACTCTTGTCTGCCCACACCTCGCCTCTCCTCCCTGCCCGCCTCAAAGCGGCGGAAACCGTCCGCTCTTCATGGGGAGCAGCCATTACTTCTTGTCGATTTTCACTCCCAGCTCACGCAACTGCTTCAGATCGACCTCTCCAGGGGCGCCAGTCATCAGATCGGTGGCACGCTGTGTTTTCGGGAAGGCTATGCAGTCGCGGATATTGTCGAGCCCGCCGAACAACATCACCAGACGGTCCAATCCCAAGGCGATGCCGCCGTGCGGCGGAGCCCCGAACTGCAACGCGTCGAGCAGGAAACCGAACCGCTCGGCGGCCCTCTCCGCATCGATCCCCAGGAGCTCGAACACCTGGCTCTGCAGCTTCTGGTCGTGGATTCGGATCGTGCCCCCCCCCGCCTCGAATCCGTTGATCACCAGATCGTAGGCCTGAGCACGGCACTTCGCCGGCTCGTCGGCCAAGAGTTCCATGTCCTGCGGGCGCGGCGATGTGAACGGATGGTGCATGGCCGCCCAGCACTTCTCCTCCGCGTCGTACTCGAACATGGGGAACTCCACAACCCACGAAAAATGCATTTGGCCGGGCTGGTAGAGCTTGAGCTCTGCAGCCAATCGGCGCCGCAGCCCGTTCAAGGCCTTGCACGTAACCTCCCACCTGTCGGCCACAACGAGCAGCAGATCCCCGGGCTCCGCCTGCATCCGCTCGGCAATCCTGGCGAGCAGTTCATCCGTAAAGTTCTTGGCGATCGGCGACGCCAGACGCCGTCCGTCCCCCACCTTGAACCAGGCAAGTCCCTTGGCGCCGAAGTCGCCGGTCACGTAATTGGTCAGTTCGTCGATCCCCTTGCGCGAATAGTTCTCCGCCGCTCCCTTGGCGTTGATCCCGCGAACCCGTCCCCCGCTCGTCACCGCGTCGCGAAAAACGCGAAACTCGGCCTCGGCCGCCAGATCGCTCAGATCCACCAGCTCCATCCCGAACCGCAGGTCCGGCGCATCGTGACCGAAGCGTTCCATCGCCTCGTCGTACGTCATACGGGGAAGCGGCAGCGTCAGTTCGATGCCCAGCAACTCCTTGGCCATCCGGGCGATCAGCCCGTCAATCACGCCGATAATGTCGTCAGCCGTAACAAACGCCATCTCCAGGTCGAGCTGGGTAAACTCGGGCTGCCGGTCGGCCCGCAGGTCTTCATCGCGAAAGCAACGGGCGATCTGCACGTAGCGATCAAATCCGGCAATCATCAGGATCTGCTTGTAGAGCTGCGGCGACTGCGGCAATGCGTAGAACGTGCCCGGTTGCACGCGGCTCGGAACCAGATAGTCGCGAGCCCCCTCCGGAGTACTTCGGCCGAGAATCGGTGTCTCCACGTCGATGAACCCCAGCTCGTCGAGATAATCCCGCATCATCTTCATGATCCGGTGCCGGAGAATGAGCGTCTTCTGCATCTCCTGGCGACGCAGGTCGAGGTAACGGTGCCGCAGTCGCAGATCCTCGCTCGGCTGGTCTTTGGCTCCCGGCTTGAACGGCGGCAGCTTGCTCTTGTTGAGCACTTGGACCCGCCGAACACGTACCTCGATCTGGCCGGTCGCCATATCGGGATTCTCCGTTTCCTCGGGTCTTCGGGCAACCTTGCCCGTCACCAACACGACATCCTCGCTTCGCAACTTCCTGCCGGAGTCAAGCACCTCCTCGTCTCCATCCCGCGCGAAGACTACTTGGGTCTTGCCATAGCGATCCCGAAGATCGACAAAAAGTGTGCCCCCAAAATCGCGACAGGTATCGACCCATCCTCCCAGAGTGATTTCCTGATCGATGTGTTCCGCACGAAGCTCGCCGCAAGTATGAGACCGAAGCAATGCAGAAATCCTTGTTTTATAAGACTTTAGGACTCCATGTCCCGAGTGGTCTTGTCCTGATTTCACGGGCCTGTGACATAGCAAACCCCCTATTGTAGAGCACCGATTGGCCCGCGCGAAGGATAGTGCAGCCCCCGGGGAAAGCAGCTTCTATGACCCATGCAGATCCGGCAACGTGTCGGTCTCCCGGCCCGCCTCGACGATGCTTGCCGCGATGCTCTCCGCATCAACCGGCTCGGAAATCGCCACTGGCCGGCATTCACTCAGGCTTCGGAACCAGGTCCACTGGCGCTTGGCAAACTGGCGGGTGTGAGTCTTGACCAATTCAATGGTCGTCTCCAGGTCGGGTCCTCCCCGGAGGTGCTCGATCACTTCGCGATACCCGACCGCCTGGGATGCCGTTTTGCCGAGCGGCCGTTCGAGACCCATGAGCCCGGCCACTTCCTCAACCAGCCCCTGCTCGAACATGATCTCCACACGACGATTCACCCGGCGATAAAGCACCTCTCGCGGCCAGTCAAGCAGAAAGACTCGGCACTGGTCGGCCGGTCGCCCGTGGTCGAATTGCTGCTGCCACTGGCTCATTGGGACGCCCGTTTTCTCGAACACCTCCAGGGCCCGGACCAGTCGGCGGATATCGTTGCGGTGAAGCCGCGCGGCGGCCTTCGGATCGCACTCGGCGAGCCGGTGATGAAGCGTGCCCGGCCGCTCAACCTCCGCCCTTTCCAGTTCCGCTCGCAGGCTGCTGTCGGCAGCAGGTCCCTCGAAGATGCCTCGCAGCAGCGCCTTGAGATACAGCGGTGTCCCCCCCACGAAAAGAACCTCGCAGCCGCGGTTGCGGATTTCATCGACGCACGATTCGGCAGCCGCCACGTACTGGGCCAGACTGTATTCCTCGTCAGGCTCCACCACATCGATCAGATGATGCGGCACACAGGCTCTCTGCTCCGCCGCAGGTTTTGCCGTGCCAATATCCATACCCCGATAGAGGGCCATCGAATCCAGCGAGATGATCTCGGCGCCCAGACGTCTGGCCAGGGCAATGCCAATTGCCGTCTTCCCGCCGGCGGTCGGACCGGTCAGATACCAGCAGTCTGCAATTCGATTCGCTCCCATTTGGTATCCCTACTTGTCAGATTTCCCCGATCGGCCTACGCTGCCTGATAGCCTGGGGGCATCTGCTGCCATTCTGACGGATTCGGGTTCCGCGAGAAAGGCGGACATCTCGGTCCGGTAGCGCAGCGGAACAGGTCGCTAGGCAAGAGTCCGGCTGACCAAGAACATGCGCAACCAACCAAGAAGGGCTTTCCCCGTCGAGCCGGTTTTGCCCGCTTCCGATCGTGACTCCTGTTGGTTCAGATAGCTGAATTCATTCAGAAAAGGACCGTGTCATGGACGGGTCGCAGTCAATTCTCAGTCGTTTGATGCGTGTCATTGAGACTCGCAAGGTGGATCGCCCCTCCGGATCGTATACGACGATGTTGTTGGACGGAGGAACTCCCCAGATCACCTTGAAGGTCCGGGAGGAAGCCGAAGAACTGATCGAAGCCGCCACGGACATGGGTTGCTCCTCACCCAGATTCGTGATCCACGAGGCGGCCGATCTTTTCTACCACACCCTCGTTCTCCTGGCCGCCTGCGGTGTCTCGCTCGACGACGTGGAGGCCGAGCTGGAAGAGCGGTTTGGCACGTCGGGTCTGCAGGCAAAGGTACGGCGAAAAGGGTAGGGTGCCTCCCTCCGCTTTCCATCGATGCGGCACGGCGACTCGAGCCGCACCTTGCCTCGTTACCTTGCCAGGACCGCACCGTAAGGATCGTCGAGCTTATCGTCGGCCAGTTCGACGATCGCCAGCCGGGCAAGCTTGCCGGGTTCCAGGGTGCCAAGGTCCGCTTCCACGCCGAGGGCCCTGGCGCCCGCCAGGGTTCCCATTTCGAGAATTTTCTCCGCCGAAACAGCCGGATGCCGCCTGGCCACGGCACGCATCTCTTCCAGCAGGTTCAGATCCGGCGAAGACGCGCGCGAATCGGTCCCCAACGCTACGTTCACGCCTGCCGCCAACATCGATTCCAGCCGATAGCGGTCGTGCTTGAACCAGGCGTGGGTGCGAGGGCAATACACGACGCTCATCCGCTCCCGCCGCTGGGCAATAAACCTCACTTCCTCCTCATCGAGGTAATTGCCGTGGATCACCAGGGCCCGGTCCGCATCGGAAAGCATCTCGAGGAAATCCAGCGGCCTCCTCCCGGGATGCTGCACGGCCGGGTCCCACACATCGAGCCCCTCGAGCAGCTCACGAAACGGTCCGGTTCCCCGGCGCAGGAGCTCCATCTCTTCCCGCGACTCGGCCAGGTGGAAGGCGACCGGGAAACGCCGCTCGCGCGACAGCCGGCAGGCCCCTTCAATCACTTCGGGACCAACGCTGTAGGGAGCATGAGGACTGAGTCCCCGCCGCTGCCCCCTCCCCTGCCCCGCCTCCACGTAGTCTGCCGCTCGTGCCAAGGCATCCGCCATTCGCGAGGCACTCTGGCCGATCAGTTCGAGAAATCCAGTCAGTAAGATCTCCGTTTCGGTGTCTTCCGGCGGCGTTTGCACGATATCGCCGATGGCCGCGACGCCTGCGCCGGCCGACTCGTCAAGTCCGCACCGGACCGCACGAGCTGCGTCATACCCTTCGCTCCGCCGCTGGCCGACAACCAGCTCGATCCACTCGACGAAAGCAGTCCCCGGCCGGCCCAAGGGGGCCGCAATGCCCGTCAATTCGAGGTGGGTGTGGGCGTTGATCAGCCCGGGGAGAACTGCCACTCTGCCCAGATCGCGCATGCCCTCCCCTCCCCTGCCCTGCTCGATCCCCACGATCCGATCGTCCTCGATATGGACCACTCCGTCGCGAATCGGCTCGCCGCGTGCCGTGAAGATCCATCGGGCCTTGAAGCTCAGCATCGGACCGCAGTTCCCTCAGCGGAACAATCCGCCGCTGTCTTTCCTTTTCCTTGATGCATGCTCGCCAGTCGCGCCACGACCTGCAGGAACCGGGCCCGCTCGATCGGTTTCGTCAGATAGGCGTCGCATCCCGCCTCGAGGCACCTGCATTCCTCTTCCACCATCGCATGGGCCGTGAGCGCCACGATCGGCAGCGTGCAGCCCCCGAGCCGCAGCCGGCGAGTGGCTTCATATCCATCCATGATCGGCATCTGGATATCCATAAGCACCAGATGGATCGGCTCCGCGTCGGTTTCCAATCGCAGGAGCGCCTCGCATGCCTCCTGGCCGTTCCCGACCACAACCACCTCCGCCCCCGCCGTTTTAAGAACTTGGGCGATCAACTGCTGATTGTCGGGCCCGTCTTCAACCACCAGGACCCGGCATGGGACGGGAAGCTGCACCTCGTCACGGTCGGCCACTTTCGTCTCGCGCCAGTTCACTTCGCTCTCGCAGTCCTCTCCCTTCGAGTCGGGCAGATCGCCCAAAGGCAAAGTGAGCCGGAAGGTGCTCCCCTGCCACCGAACGCTCTCGACCAAGATTTCGCCGCCGAGCGCCTCGGCCAGGCGGCGGCTGATGGCCAGTCCCAGGCCCGTGCCTCCATGCCTTCGCGTGGTCGATGCATCCCCCTGCCGGAACGGCTGGAAGATCGCGGCCATCTGCTCGCTCGTCATCCCGATCCCGGTATCGGCCACCTCGAACTGGATCCGGGCGCCCTCCCCTCCGAAATCGACGCGGCGGGTGATGATCCGGACCCGCCCCCTTTCGGTGAACTTGACGGCGTTGCCGACCAGATTCAAAAGAATCTGCCGCAGGCGCGTCGGATCGGTGCAAATTCGTCTCGGAATCACCCCCTCCGTACTCACGTGAAGCGACACATTCCTCCCCGCAACTCGCACCTGCATGAGCGAAGCCACCTCGGCCACGATCTCGCGAAGAGAACAGGCTCGAAGTTCGATCTTCATCCTGTTGGCCTCGATCTTCGACATATCGAGGATGTCGTTGATCACCTCAATAAGATGGGCGCCGTTTCGCTTGATGATCCCACACGCTTCCTGCCCGAAATCATCCTTGACGGATTCCTCCAGCAAATCGGCGTAACCGAGGATGGCGGTCATGGGAGTACGTATTTCGTGGCTCATGTTGGCCAGAAATTCCGACTTCTGGCGATTGGCCTGCTCGGCTTCGTGCCAGGCAGTCTCCAACTGCGCGCGGCTCCGTTCGAGTCGATCGGCCATGGTCTCGATCTCCTCTCCCAGTAAAGCCAGTTCGTCGTTGCCGGCCACAACGATCCTCTTCCGCTCCGCCGTCTCAGACTTCCCTGCCTGCCTCACATCGTGGACCAGCGTCAGGAGCCGGTCCAGCACCAGATCCGCCTGAAGTCGCCATGCAACCACCGTAAATACTAAGCCGCATGCAGCCAGCCCGGCTGCGAAGTAGGTCAGGCTGATCCTTCCCTGCCGCGTCATCTTCCGAGGAACGTCCACCGTACAGACCATCGCCGGTTTGCCATAGATGTCGTCGACCACATAAGCCGCTTCCGCCCTGTTCGTGTCGACGAAGTTCACTCGTATCTGTCTCGCCTTGGAACGCATCAATTCCCTGCGTTCTCCTTCTCGCGAAGGATCCAGGCCGGCCACACACGATATCCTGACCGGAGAGGATGCCAGATCGGTGAGACGTTGGACCTTCTCCTCGTCGAGCCACCGGCCCATCAGCAGCGTCCCCCGCGAGGGTCCCTCCTGGTTGCTCTTCAGAATCGGCCGGGCCGAAACCAGCATCAGACCGTCCGAGAGTACCAGAATCCCCTCGTGGCTCCCCGTCGGCTCCTCGAAGTGCCTGAGACGATCGGCTTCCCAGCAGCGGTTTGCCAGCTCCCCCGGAAGCTCGGCCGCCTGCCCCGTCGCAAGATCGACATAGTCGCCCCTGACAATCTGTCCGTCCGTGCCGAGAAAGAGAATCACGTTGACGCCGAGTGAAGTAAACGTATCGTTCGGGAGATTCTCCCGAACGAATTCCTCCGTCGGTGCCACAACAAATTCGTAACTCCGGTCCCAGAACGCCCAGTCGCCGCTCATGCTGGCGAGGAAATCCAGTTCCATGTCCAGACTGCGCTCCGCTCTGGCTACCCGCTCGCGAATGTCCTGCCGCTCGAGCGTCGCAAAACCATTCCACACAACCACCGCCGAAACGGTAAACAGCGCCCCGAACAGAATAACGATGGCCGATGTCGTCAGCAGAAGTGTCTTGCTTTGCAGTTTCATGGGCCTCTCCGACTTCATAGTAGCAATACGTAAGCATACGTTGCGACTACGGGGAAACGCGTCAGATACTCCCCCACACAGAGTGGCACATTTCGCACCCCATCAAGACTGAACTTCCGGCCCCGACTCGCGAATCCTCGCAAGTTCCTCACGCTGCAGCTCTTCCGCTGACTTCGCCACCGGTTGCAACGAAAACCATGCCACCAATGCAAGGGACAAGAACCCGCTCACAAGAATGGAGGGCCATCCATAGAGAACGCCGCTTTCTCCGGGAACCCCAAACAGCTTGACCAGGATGGGGTATTGCTCCTGCAGTTCCGGAGTTACCCTCGCCACCAGCACGCCAATCGAATTGTTGACCAGATGGAAGGCCATGCCCGGCCAGATACTGCCGGTCTGCACCACGATATAGCCGATCACCGACCCCACAACAAAGGCGATCATGGATTGCTGGAGCAGCCCGTGGGCCAGGCCGAAGAAGACCGCGCTGAACAGGATCGCTCGCCATTTCCGCCCCAGGTGGCGGAAGCCTGAGAGTATGAAGCCTCGAAACGCCAGTTCCTCGCACACGGCGGGCGCCAGGGCGATCACGGCAAGAGCTTGCCACAGGGGCGGCGATGTGAACATCCCCTGGAGCCCTTCCAGTTGCTGCATCAGATCCTCGCGGATGGGGTAAAGTCGCATCACCACCTCTCGCATGGCGCCAATCGCCGGATGCAACAGCACCGCCAGCAACATGGCCGCAGGGATTGCGGCCAATCGTGGACGTCGCAGACACAAGGTCTGCCCCGGGCTGGTCGTCAGGCTGAACGTCAGGATCAAGGCCGGTGTGAGGATCACGGCCACCTGAAGCAGCAAGGCCTGGACCGCAAAACCACGAAACGTCGCCGTCGGCCGGGCCGCCAGCTCCACGAAAAACTTCAGCATCAGAATCGACACGCCGCAGACCACTGCCGCCGACGCTGTCGGCGTCGCCTGCCGATCGCGAAACACATGCTTGAGCCACAGTGCCAGGTCGAGCCGCTCGCTTTCGCGGAACAGAACCGCCTCCGAGTTGAACTGCTCAACCGCCCAGCGGATCGAAGCCACGCAGCACGCAAGCGTCACCAGCGCGACCACCGGCAGGTATCGCAGCGACTCCCAGTAGGCGCCTTCCAGCAGGTTTCGCAACAGGAGCACGATCCCCGTCACGGGAACCAGGGCATTGCCCAGATCGAGTTCAGCCCCAGGTGTCATCGGAACCAGCACCAGGGGCATCGTGATCAACAACAGCGGCATCAAGTAGTACTGCCCCTCCTTCGTGCTCTTCGCAAACGCCGCCAAGGCAAGGCACAGGGCACTGTAGAGCGCCGCCACCGGAACCAGTGCCAGCGAGAGCCACAGGATCGATTCCACCGGCGGGGAGCCGAGGTTCGGCATCCGCGCCAGCAGCAGCCAGCCCGTCAGCCCCATGCTCACAAGATTCAGCCCGGCCGTCGCCATGCTGAAAACCATCACGGTCAGCAGTTTGCCCAGCACGATTTCCGTTCGCTCCGCAGGACTGGAGAGCAGGGTCTCGAGCGTGCCGCGCTCCTTCTCGCCGGCGCAAACGTCGATCGCCGGATAGAAAGCCCCCGTCATCGCCCACAGCAGCAGCACGATCGGCAGAACCTTCGACCAGATCGCCGCGCCTTTGAACTTGGTCTCGCCCGCCACGTCGGCAGAGCCCACGTCGACCGGCCGGGCCGCATCGGCGGGAATCCCCGCCGCCTTGAGATTCGTCTCCCCCACCGCCTGCACCCAGCGATTCATCACCGGGTACAGCCTGGCAAAGGCGATCTGCGACTTCTCGTTGGCCGTCGAATACACGATCTCCGGTTTGACGTCCAGCCGCGCAGCCGCTTCATTGGCCTCGATCGCGCGGCGAAACTCGGCAAGCCGCTCGGGCAACTCGGGCGGCAGCACGACCGCCCCGTCGTACTCCCCCTCGCGAACCAGCACTCGAACCGCCTCGGCAATGTCGCCCGAGGCCCCTTGCTGCCGTCCCGGCTCGTCGGAGTACAAGGTGACGTCGAGAAGCTGATCCTGCCCGATATCCCCAAACAGGCCCACATCGAATCGGCTTGTGTCTTTCGGATCCAACAGCGGCGGCAGGTCGTCGCGTCCCACCAGCCCGCTCACCCCCGCGACCAGCACCCGGCTCGATTTCTCCTTCATGAACTGCGCCACCTGGAACATGCTCATTCCCAGCAGCGGATAGAGCAGGATCGGCAGAACGGCGATCATGAAGATCGTCCGCCGATCGCGGGCCTGATCGCGGAGTTCGCGAGCCAGGATCAGCTTCACGTTCGACCAGTTCATCCCCCCTCCCCTGCCCTGGCCAGATCGCGTTGGTAGCAATCTTCACTTTGGGAGATCAACTGGTAGAACAACTCCTCCAGATCGTCTTCCTCGTGCGTGTTGCGGAGCTGATCGAGGGTGCCTTCGGCGAGGATCCGGCCGCGATGCATGATGGCGATTCGGTCGCAAAGCCGTTCCGCCTCGCGCATGATATGCGTCGAAAACACCACGCACTTGCCATGGTCCCGCAATTCGGCCACCGCATCCAGCAGGGCCCGCGCCACCAGCACATCCAGCCCGGCCGTCGCCTCGTCGAAAATCATCACCGGCGGATCGTGAACGAGCGCCCGCGCTATGGAGACCTTCTGCTTCATCCCCGTCGACATCTTCGCCCCCAGAAGGTCCCGGATGTCGTTCATCTTCAGGCGGTCGAACAGGCGCTCCATCCGTTCGGTCAGTTCGTCGGCATCCAGACCGTGGAGACGTCCGAAATACTCCACCATCTCCCAGGCCGTCATGCGGTCGTAGACCGCCGTGTTGGCCGACATGAAACCGATCTGCCGGCGAACCATCGAGGGCTGGGCCACCACGTCGTAGCCGTTGACCGTCGCCGTCCCACCCGAGGGACGCAGCACCGTGCTCAGAATTCGCAGCGTCGTGGTCTTCCCCGCCCCGTTCGGCCCCAGCAGCCCGTAGATCTGCCCCGGCAGGGCATCGAAATCAATCCCGTCAACGGCAACGAACTTCCCGCGCTTCAGATCAGAGTAGTGCTTTGCCAACTGACGGGCGTGGATCATCACGTTTTGCCGCTCGGTGCGCCACCGGCGCTCCGTCTCCATCTGTCCTCGATCACCACGCACCGCCAAGCCTGCCCGGCAGACCCACCGGCACGCACCTGAAGCCCTTATGGTAGCTTAGCTTACGAATGACTGACAGGCCCCCTGCCACCCGTCAACAACCCTCAACCAGCTCATAGAACACGTTCCGCCGCCGAGCCTGATAACCGGCCCCTTCAATCGCCCGGCGGATTTCCTTTTCGCTCGTCCGAAAACACGTGCCGGCTGCCGCTACTACGTTCTCTTCGATCATCAGGCTCCCCATGTCATTGGCGCCAAATCGCAGCGCCATCTGCCCCACCCTCAGCCCCTGTGTCACCCAACTGGCCTGGAGATTGGCAAAATTGTCCAGATACAGACGGGCGACCGCGAGCGTTTTCAGATACTCCCAGGGGCCCACCTTGCGCCGGTCCGCCAGTTGGGTATTGCCCGGCTGAAAGGTCCAGCCAATAAACGCCGTAAAACCCCCCGTCTCGTCCTGCACCTGGCGCAGCCTCTCCAGGTGCTCGATCCGCTCCGCCAGCGTCTCCACATGGCCAAACATCATCGTAGCCGATCCTCGCCCGCCCAGCCCGTGCCACTGGCGGCAGATCTCCAGCCACCGATCGGCCGAAACCTTGCAGGGACTCAG
>CAYSCH010000161.1:0-2017 GCA_964429355.1 uncultured Planctomycetaceae bacterium
ATGTTCTGGAGCACCGTGTCCGCATCGCGGATGATCTGGTGGCTCCGCTGACCCTTCATGTGCGCCACGAACCCGACACCGCAGCTATCCTTCTCGAAAGCCGGATCGTAAAGGCCGTGTCTGTCGGGGATTCCGGTAAACTGGGGAGTCGTCATCCCGTTCAACCTTAATGGATTATTCGCAGGCCAAGCGCAGCGGTCGCGCCTTGCTTCGGAAACCGCCGCGGCTGCCCCTTCAATTATTAACGACACAAATATCGAAAATTTTTAGGATTATCAATGCTAATTAACGATATTCGCCCTTGCGGGTTCTGTCAAGATAACCAGTTCAGGCAAAGATCGCTCCGAACAACAAAACAGGACTTCGACTCTCCAAAATCAACCCCGTGCCGCAAATGATTCTTCTGTAGACACTTACTGATGGTGCCTGGGCAGTGCCACCCGCGAGAACCAAGCCCCGTCATGCGGGTGGTCCAAAAGAAAACCAGTCCGCCCTTCGTGCTGCCCGCCGTGCCGGAAAAGGCCTCACCCGAGGGCGGGACAACGGGATCCTGCTGTAGGATCGCGCCCCTATCGGAAAAAAATAGCAATGCCGAAAATAGTCTGAGGTCAGATCTGGACGGGAATCGTCCTGGACACCCGTGCCGAGATAAGGAAACCGCCCGGTCTGCGGTTCGCCGTTTCGAGGCTGCGCACTATGGCCATCACATGCCCGAAATGCGGCAAGGGGTTTGACGTCACGCTTTTCCAGTTCGGGCACGCTGTCCGCTGCGAGTGCGGCCAGTGGGTCGAGCTTCAGCGAGGGCACGTCACGGAGGCCCCGCCCCACCATGCCGATCCGCCTCCTGAACCGTGCCCGGAGAACCAGTCGCCCAGGGGATAATAGGCTGACAGCCTGAAACACGGCCATCGCCGCCTGGGTTAACCATGCCTGCGGCTCGACCATCACGCTTAAGCACTCCCCTGTACTACTAACCTCAAAGATCGTGAAGTTCTTCACAAAGACTCGCGACCATCGGGAGCAGACCATCTCAGTTCGAGCGGTAGCTCGTATTGGTTGGCGGCCCTGCCGCCCTGTGCTATCATCCCACGACCTTGACCCCCTGTTTTTTCAGATACTCGTTCCACGACCGGACCGTTTCGGGACTGGGCGGTTTCGCCGTTTCGGGCAGGGCTGTGGTGAGTCCGAACCGCTTCAGCTTCGCCCGCCAAAGGTCGTAGTACGGCAGCAGTTCCACGCCCTCCAGTTTGGGCAATTGCCGGGCCAGAGCGACAATCCCATCCAGGTGGTCTGTGCGGGCGTTGTACTGGGGGACCATGGGACAGCGGAGCAGGATCTTCGCACCGGCCCCGTGCAGCCGCCGCAAATTGGCAAGAATCTCGGAATTCCAGAAACCCGTGAACTTCTGGTGCAGGCGCGGATCGGTCTCCTTGTAGTCGTAGAGCCACAGGTCCACCAGCGGCAGCAAGCGATCGATTGTCTTCCACTCGACGAGCCCCGACGTCTCCACGCAGATAGAAAGTCCTTCCGCCTTGGCAGTGCTGACCAGGTCAAAGGCGAAATCGCCCTGCATGAGCGGCTCGCCGCCGGAAAGGGTGATGCCGCCGCCGGACTGGGCATAATAGGCCTCGTCGCGCAGCACGACCTCGAGCACCTGCCGCACCGTCATGTCTCGGCCGACGATCTCCAGGGCCTGGGAATCGCACACCTCCGCACACTTGCCACAAACCGTGCACCGGCTGCGATCGATCTGCGGCTTGCCGTCCGCGCCGGCACTCAGGGCGCCCCCGGGGCAAAGAGCCCGACACGCACCGCAGCCAATGCACTTCTCCGGCAGCCACGAGAGCGAAGGCTCCGGCGCGATGCTCTCCGGATTGCCGCACCAGACACAGCGCAAGGGACAACCCTTGAAAAACACCGTCGTCCGGATCCCCGGCCCATCGTGGATCGAGAATCGCTGAATATTGAACACACGGCCGGTTGTCATGGTCGAGTTCCGAGTGGGCCGCTGGGGTCG
>CAYSCH010000161.1:2027-16020 GCA_964429355.1 uncultured Planctomycetaceae bacterium
CCCCCAGCTTCATGGTTGATCACTGGTGCTCCGTCCGGGCGATGATGTCCTCCTGCATCTCCGGCGTGAGATTGACGAAGAACTCGCTGAAGCCGGCCACCCGCACCACCAGATCGCGATAGGCGTCGGGGTCCTTCTGGGCCTTGCGCAATGTTGCCGTATCGACCACGTTGATCTGCAACTCCTGACCACCGTTCTGAAAGTAGACATTGAGCATGGCCCGCAGCTTGGTTCGCTGGGCGCGGTCGATGATCATGCCCGAGTGGAAGCGGATGTTGGCCTGGTAGCCGCACTGCCAACTCTTGGCCCCGTCGAGCTTCGCGATCGAGTTGAGTAGCGCCGTGGGCCCGCTTCGTTCGCAGCCCACGGAGGCGGCCACCGAACTGGCCAGGGGCGTACCCTTGAGCCGGCCGTCGGGAGTCGCCGGCGTGACAAGCCCTGTTTTGACCGCACCCGACCTGACAACGTGACTGCTGCCAAAGGGACTGCCGTCGCGAGGGTCTTTGCAGATCTCTTGGATCGGCTCATCCCGCATTCGCTCCACCCGCCGGATGATATCGTCGAGCTGCGGATCGTCGTTGCCGTGTTTGGGAGCGGCCAGCAGTTTGGCACGGAGGCGCTCGTGACCTTCGAAACTGGCACTGCAGGCCACGGCGACTTCATCCAGCGTGGCTTCCTTTTTCTCGTAGACAACCTCGCGGATGGCGGCCAAGGCGTCCACGGCATTGGCAAAGGCGATGCCGCCACAGGAAAGGATGTTGTACTTTGTGCCGGCCGTCATGTCCTGCGCCTTGTCGACACACCCGTCGAAGAAACACGACGTCAACGGAGTCTGCCCCCATCGCATCTGGGCCTGCAGATCCTTCATGCCGTTCTCGTAGGTTCTTTTGAGCGCCGATCGCATATAGGCCGCCACGGCATCCGAAAACTGATCGAAGCTCGTTAATTCCGTCACGGGCGGGGCAACCTTGTGCCACTTCCATTGCCCGCCATACCCCTTCCCGCTGGTGAGTGCGGCCTCGATGGCATTGAGGTAGTTGACATGGGCTCCCGGGTTGTAGTACATCTGCCCCGGGATGGCCAGCTCGTTGCAGCCGACGGCAATGTAGTTGAAGGCGTCGCGCTGGTCGACTCCCAGCTCCACGAGGGCCGCGGGCACCGACTTGTCGTTCCAGATCATCGGAAAACAGGTGCTTCGCTCCAGCCGCGACAGGCAAAAGTCGAAAAACTCCTGGTCGATCTCTGCATGCCAGCGGATCCACACCAGCGGCTCCGGCAAGGTCAGGTTGGTGGCCCCTTCCACAAACAACCACGAGAGCCGGTTGGTCAAATCGCGGCCTTCAGGCGTCGAGCCCCCCAGGCAGAACCCTTGCGTCAGGTGATGCTCCGAACCCCAGAAGTTGTTGTCGTACATCTTCAGCACGAAGTTCTCGGCTAGCCGCAACACCTCGTCGTCGTCGATCCGGCCGGCCTTCTTGTCGGCCACGTAGTAGGGATAGAGGAGTTGATCGATGTGGTCCGGTGTGCACGAATAACCGTGCCCCTCGATGTGGATCGCCTGGTGAGCAAACCACACCAGTTGCATCGCCTCGCGGAATGTTTCGGGCGGCGCCGTGGCCGCCTTGGCGGCAATCCGCGACATCTCCCGCAGGTCGGCAGCACGGGCCGTGTCCTGACACAGGTCAGCCTCGTGCGACAGAAACTCGCCGTAACGCCGCACCCACGACGATAAACCGATCAGACCGTGTTCGGCAGCCTGCAGAAACGCCTGCTTCTCCCCATCGGTCTCCTCCTTCTGACGATTGCGGACTCGATCGAGCATTCCGCCGAGGCCAACCCGCAGTAGCTCGCCGTAACTGGGACTGAGGTGTCCCTGGCACGAGATCATCTTGTATTGAGCCCCCGTCGGCAACTCGTCGTGGCTCTCGACGGGCTTCTGACCCAGGATCTCGGTCCGGTACATTCCCCACAGGTTGCGGTTCTTCCAGTAGTCGCGAATCTCCTCCGGAACCTGACCCTTGAGATACCCTTCGCGGTGGGGCGCCTCCCCCGTGTAGATCGTGTTTTCGGCGATTCCAAGCTCCACAAACACCGGCATCGCCCCGGGTGTCTCCGAAATCGATCCGGCGATCCGGTCATGGTCGCGGAGGTAGAGAGGCACCGTTTCAAAATACTCCCGCAAGGCCAGCCCCTTGCGGACAATCCACGGCATCTGCTCCGTTTTCTGAAACACCTCCGTGTAGACCTTCGCGCGATCGAGCGCGACACGCAGGGCCCCGTGGATGATCTCGCCCCGTAGGGCTGCCATGTCGGCGTTGGCTGTGGTCACCGGACCGATCGGCGTCCCACCGTCGCCCCAGGCACGTGCGGCGCTCGCCCCCACCGAAGCCCCCATCACAGCCATGAACCGGCGACGAGTAACTCCGCTTCCAGGTTCCATGGAATGCTCCTCAAACCAACGTAGCTGAAGTCGCCAGACTTTGGCCCGCAACCCGAATTGAAGTCGCAACCCGCAGCCGAAGTCGCCAGACTTTGGCCCAACTCACCTCCCATCTCCGCACTCCAAGAGGCCATTCTAGCCGATCTCAAGACACCTGCACCACCGGCAGCCTCTGGGCTGACGCCGATTCCGGCGTCCCTTTCAGGCCCCTGCACGGGAGACACGCAAATTCTCCGGCCGCGCCCGTGGCGCCGGGCGGTTTTGAGAAGGCCCTTCAGGCGTGCTACAATAGCCCTCGCCTGCGGGACCCGAAACGACGAAACGGACTTCAGCCATGGGATACCGATGTCGTACCTGATCGCGACCGACGAAGCGGGGCTCGGACCCAACCTGGGACCGCTCGTCGTTTCCGCCACCGTCTGGGAGCTGCCGGACGGGGCAGCGCCGGCAGACCTGTTCGATCTGCTGAGCGATTCCGTCGTGCCCTCGGCGGCCGAGGCAGACGAAAAACGATTCGCCGTGGCCGACTCGAAACAGCTCTACAAATCGGGAGGCACGAAGGACCATCTCGAACGGGGAGTTCTCGTCGCCCTCCGCGCGCTCGAGCGGCCGGCGGCGACCTGGCGGGCCTTGTTCGACACGCTCGATCCATGGTCGCGCCAGTACCGCCAGTCCATCCCGTGGTACGCACATTACGACGAATCGATTCCGCTCGACGTCACCGTCGACGAACTGGACGCCCTCTGCCGGCAGTTCCTCCTCGTGAACCAGCGCCAAGGCATCCGCCTTCTCGACATGCAAAGCCGGGTCGTCTATTCGCCCGAGTTCAATCGCCGCCTCGCGTCTTGCGGCAAGGGTGAACTTCTCTCCTCCGTCACTCTCGGACTGGCGGCGGAACTCGCCGCCCCGCTCCAAGGCGCGATCTCCATCGTCTGCGATAAGCACGGCGGCCGGAACCGCTATGCCAACCTCCTTGCGGCCCATTTCCCCGACTGCTTCATCGAAATTCACGGAGAGGGACGCGAACTGAGCGCCTACGCCTTTGGAGGCCCCGAAAAACGGATCAACGCCTGCTTCCGCACACGGGCAGAAAGCCTGCTGGCCGTTGCCCTCGCTTCAATGGTCTCCAAGTACCTCCGCGAGCATTCCATGCGGGCCTTCAACCGCTTCTGGTCCAACCACGTGCCCGACCTCCGCCCAACCGCCGGCTACCCGGAAGACGCCAAACGCTTCATGAAAGACATTGCCGACGGGCGGCGCCGATTGGCAATCGACGACGAACTCCTCTGGAGACGGAAGTGAACGGTGGTCCGGAAAACCAGCGCTCGACTCCCAGAGGTTGTGTCTCCAGCCCGCTTCAAACACAAGATACAGTGGATCGCCCCACTTTCAGATAGCCCGATTGCCCACCAATCCGGCCGCATTGGCCTTGACCGCCATTGGGCCGGCAGCTATCGTCCCCCTCCACCTTCAAACGTGCCGGGCGGAGAGTTCCCTATGCAGAATCGATGGAGTATCGCTGGAATGGCGGGCGTTCTTTGCCTGGTCGGCTCTCTCGGTTGCATCACCACAACTCCCACCCCGCCACCCCCCGGCTATTGCATTCCGTACTGCCCTCCTACCGCCTACCAACCTCCCCCCGGCACCGTTCCCCCAACCACCATGCCGACCAATCCCTGCGGCCCCTGCGTGCAAGGCTGGCGACCGGCCACAACTCCTCCCTGAGCTGGCCCTCGCCCCGCCCTCGGCAACCCCTCCACCGACCCACCACGCGCATGATAGCCGCGTGGGCTTGCCCCGCGCTCCGTTCCCATCACCACCGACACCCATCACGCATGATAGCCGCGTGGGCTTGCCCCGCGCTCGGTAACCCCTCCACCGACACTCGACCTCCCGATCGCCCCGCCCTCGGTAACCCCTCCACCGACACTCGCCCCTCCCGATCGCCCCGTGGGCTTGCCCGCAATTTCAGAAGGCCGGTTCGCAGATCCCGCCCTCGGGCAGCAGTTCCTTCAACGGGCAGGCCTCACACTTCGGCGTCTTGCCGCAGTGGAGATGGCCTACTCGCACAAGCAGGGCGTGGAACTCGTTGTAGAGGGCAACGTCCTGCTCCAGTTGGCTCTCAAAGGCGTCCTTGATTTCATAATATTCCGCCTCGTAGCCGATCCACCCGTGCCGTGCGAGCACCCGATGGGTGTAGGTGTCGACAACGAAAGTCGGCAACCCGCCGGCGTAGAGCAGAATCGAGTCGGCCGTTTCCGGTCCGATGCCATTCAGGGAGAGAAGTTCTTCGCGGAGCCCGCTCAGGTTCGACGAAAACATGGTATCCAGGTCGCCGTCGTAGCGATCGATGACGAAACGGACCAGATGCAGCAATCGCTTCGTCTTCAACCGATAATACCCGGCCGGCCGGATCAGCTCCTGGAGTTGCTCCGCGTCGACCTGGGCCAAGGCATGGGGATCGAGCAGTCCGGCATCCGCCAGGTTTCGGATCGCCTTTTCCACGTTCTTCCAGGCCGTGTTTTGAACGAGGATCGCCCCCACCATAATCTCGAAGGGCGAATCTCCAGGCCACCAGTTCTGGGGTCCGTAGGCGGCGAGCAGGCGGTTACAAACGTCAACAAGCGAGATGGACATTGGCAGTGCGTCTCAAACAACCGCGTCAATGGAAGGATACAGTCCTGACCCTCCCTGCATCCTACATAGATCCGCGACTTGCCGGGAGCAGGCCATTTCAGCTCGAGCGGTAGCTCGCGACCAACCTTCGGTCGGTGCCCGCTCACCGGCCCTGCCGTCATGTGCAATAGTCTATGCATCGCAGATTGCCTTGTTTGCCTAGATGCTCTACGGCGATTCAAGCTTACGGCCAGCGTCAGTCGAAACTAAGGAAGAGGCAGAGTAGCCGTTTCCCAAGCGGCTGGCCATTTGCGAAGCGATCGGGCATGAAACGACCGTCATGCCCCCAGGAGCGCCCACCGGGACGGGAAGAGTCCAAGCGATGAGCCAAACGGATGTTTCCTACCAGCGATATGCGTCCCTCGACGACAGCTACTGGATCCAGTCCCGGCAACCGCTGACTTCGTTGGCGTTCATTACGCCGCTCCTGGTGCTTTACGAATTGGGCGTGTTGATTCTGGGCCCCCACGCCGTTCGCAATGGGGCCGATGTCTGGCTTCGCCAATTCTTCGAGGTCGCCGGTTTCGGACAATACTTTCTCCTGCCGGTCCTTTGCGTCTGCATTCTCCTCGGCTGGCACTACACGACACGCCAGCCCTGGGACGTGTCCAGTCGCGTGTTGCAGAGCATGGCCTGCGAGTGTATCATCCTGGCGCTGGTTCTGCGCGTCATCCTCCACATCCAGTCCTCGTTTTTTGACCCGGCCCTGTTCACGCCGGCCCAGGTCCCCGCTGCAATCTCGTCCGATTCGCAAGACACTTTCCGCCGTCTGGTCGGTTTTCTGGGCGCCGGCGTGTATGAAGAATTGCTCTTTCGCCTGATCCTCCTCTCATCCATCGCTTGGTTTCTCCGGCGAATGGATGCGACTCCCGCGGTCAGCTTTGCGATCGCTGCAGTCGGCACCAGTCTGTTTTTTGCCGGCGCTCACTACATCGGGCCCCATGCGGAGCCCTTTCACTGGCAGAGCCAGTGGTTTTGGTTCACCTTTCTCTTTCGCTCCCTGGCCGGCATCTTCTTCAGCGTTCTGTTCGTGCTCAGAGGCTTCGGGATTGCTGCCGGAGCTCATGCCGGTTACGACATTCTCGTGGGGCTGTTCTGATAGTCCCTCAACAAATGTCTGTCCGGTGTTTGTTGGCGGAACATTACCGCGGATCGCGATAGCTGCCGTGATATTGCGGCGGTCTCTACTGAGCCATCCTGACGGGTTCGCAGGGTGCATGACAACGGGCTTCCGGCACGTTGGCCCTACCGGCACCAGCGCCGATGCTAGCATCACCGGAGCAAGTGGAATGGCTGTTGTCAAGAGCGAATTCTTGAAGCCTTCCAGTCAGGATCGTTGAACGCAAATCTGCAAAAATGTCCGGAAATACGCCCTCCGATCGCCGATCTGCCATACGGCGATATGCGATCCGCGTGCCAGAACGCGGAGTGATTTTTTTCGTGCGAAGGCTTTCCAAACCGCCCTTTGTATTTCCTTTGCAACGGGCTTATAATGCGCCCGTGCGGCAAAGATTGCCGCACGCACTTTTCGATGGAATGTCGGTCTTCACAGGGAAGGAATCGCAACCGTGCTCACCGTTCGACCAAAGGTCGCTGAACTGGTCTTTCAGCTTTATGGACGGCCGTTGCATCCCGAGTTGTTCGAAGTTCATTCCAAACGATCCGTCAAGCGAGGCGACTACGAAGCCCGCATCGAGATCACCACCGCCGGACATGTCATTCAGTGGCGTTGCGGCGGACTCACGCTCACCGAAGTGGCAACCAGCGCCCATCATCCCTTGCCAAAACGGCGGCGCCTGTTGTCCTACCGCCTCAAGGGGCACCGTGCCGACTATGTGGAATGCCGCGGAGGCGTTCGCTACCAGGTCAACTTCTCTTGCGAAACACTGGAACCGGAAATCTACTGGGCCTATCAGCAGGAACTCTCCCACGACGGCGAGAGGGAAGGCATGCTCTACCGTTTCGATTCCAGCGGGCGGCTGGCCCTCGGAGCCATCAGCTACGTCAGCATCGCCACCCGAAGCCACAGTTTCTCTGTCCAGGCATTTCACACCTTCCCCGACGATTACGCCGTCGTCAAAACCCAGTCGCTGATCGAGTTGCCCTCGCCAAACAGGAAAACCTGCAACACTCCAACCAAGTGAAGTACTTGGAAACGTCGCGGCCGAACCTCGGTCGACTGCGAACACGCCCAGATGCGCCAGTTCGCTTTTCCAGTTCAAACCGCGTTGCCCGCCTTCCGGCCGGCGGTCCTGCCACGTCAGATCGCTGAACAGGCACAAAACTCTCAATCGACTCGCCCTTGGGCCACACGGCCCGATAGCAGGCCGTGAAATGTGTCGCTCCATCCCCCGAGTGCGTCTCCCTCCGTCTCTTCCCTACCCCCCAACGGCAACCGACCCACACCTGTCTGCCACGCACCTCAATCCCGGCAAATCCGTTGTCCCTGAAAGAAAGGGAGACCTGTCCTCCGCTTCCTGTGGGCAACGACACCACCCTATGGGTGGCTCTTGCTTGCCCAGATGGTAGAATTCCAGGTACTGCCGCGCCGCCCCGAATACCCCCGCAACCTCGGTCGCCAGATCTCCTTGCGGAGTTCCCGGAAGAACGTGCCACGATCGATGGTTCTATTAGCGGTCCAAACTCCTTGGAGGCATGCCATGCTTCTCCTGCTCGCTCAAGAAGTGCCGACTCCCCCGCAATCCAGTCCGACCATCATCTTGATCGCAATGGGGTTGATTGTTGTGCTGGCGATCAGTTTCGTCATGTGGTGCCTGATCCGGGCCAATGTGGCCCGGGCCTTCGCCCGGATCTTCGCCGTCCTGGCAATCGGAGCGGGCATTGGGGTGCTCACCTGGGGTATCTGCGCCCAGGCACTGGGCATGTCGATCCGCAGCCCCTTCGGCCTGGTCTACCTGGTTTCAGATCCGGTCGAGGCGATCGGCTGGGGCGCCGGACTGCTGGCCGGCGGAATCACCGCCATGGTCCTCTCACTCGTAGGCGGCAACACCCGGCTGCCACCGATGTGAGCGGCACGAGCAAGACGATCGACGGGCATCCGTGATCGCCTGGCGGCTATCCGCGAGCCCGGTTGCGATATTCGATGGGCCAGCACCCGATCTGGCGGTAAAAGGCGCGGCTGAAGGATGCTGCCGTACGAAACCCGCACGCTCCGGCAATCCGGGCCACCGTTTGGAGGCTCTCAGAGAGCAGGGCACATGCCTTCTGCATCCGTGCCGAGGTGAGTTCCTCGTGGACCGACCGGCCCAGTGCCGTGACGAATCGGCGATCGAGCGTGCGGCGTGAGACGCCCAGGGCTCGGGCTACGTGCTCCACCCCGATCGCCTCGCCCGCGTGTTGCCGAACGTAGCGGACGGCCGACTCGATCAACCGATCCTGCACGGCCACCAGTTCCGTCGAGCCTCGCATCGTCACGCCGGTGGGCGCAATCTGCCGTCTCGGGTTCTCGATCGGCTCCGCCCGCATCGCCCGGTCCAGGATGTCGGCCGCCTCAAAACCGATCCGCTCGGCGGGCACGTTGATGCTCGACAGCGGCGGCCAGGTCAGCTTCGAGATCAGATCGTCGTTGCCGATTCCCAGCACGGCCACCGTTTCGGGAACCGGCAGATTCGACCAGCGAGAAGCAGTGAGCACGCGCTCCGCCAGCTTGTCGTCGAAAGTCAGCACTCCCACCGGTTTCGGCAGCGATTCCAGCCACTTCATCAGCGGCTTCATCTGCGATTCCCCTTCGGCAACGCCCTGCGAGAAGCTGATCAGGCCGAACCCCGATTGCTGAAGGTACCCGCCGAAATGGGTCCGGCGTTCCTCCGAGGCACGTTTCCCGCGCACACCGCAATAGGCGAAATGCTTCAGCCCGAGATGCGTCAGCGACTCGGCCGCCAGGCGGCCCACCTCGCCGTTGTCGAGCGAGAGCGACATGGGCACGTCGACTTCCGAAATGGCCGTGTCGACCAGCGGCACCGACAGACGCCGCGCCGCCTCGAGCAACGCCTCATCGGCAATGTAGGCGATGATCCCGTCCGGACGCAGCTTGATCACCTCCCTGGCGGCCTCCTGCCCCCGGCGGCGCACCAGCATCATCCGCCAGGCCTTTTCCCGGGCATAGCGGGCCACCCCGTGAAGGCGGCGACGCCCGGCACCGTCGCGGGTGTCGATGCAGACAGCGGCAAATTTCGGCGCGTGCCTCGAACCGGTCATGAGCGTCCCGACAAGAGAATCGGTTTGTCTAAAACTATCATCTTAATGTCATTATAAGTCATTGCGGCCGCCGTCCGCTACAGGATAGACTGCAGACACCAAACCAAATCCAGGCCGTCCATCCCCATTGGTGGATCCAACGGGTAGACTCTTTCTGTCCGGCGGTCCCAGCCAGAAGGTTCGAGCCCATGTCCTGTCGCAACACGGTTCTGTTTGGATTAGCGCTGGTCTGGCTGTTTCTGCCAGGATTCACCTCCGGACCCGCGCTGGCCGGCCAACCGGCTCCCATCGAGTTGAAGACGGCGGCGGCCCGGCTCCTGGTCGATTTCCAGGGACGCCTGGCGATCGAGCCGGCCGACGCATCGTGCCCCGTACCGGCCCCTTTCCGAACGCCTCTGTGGGTGATTACCCTCGCGGAAGGAACCGACATCTTCCACCCGGGACCCCAGGCCACGGTCATCCAGCCAGAGCCGCCCCAGGTCTCGGCCACAAGCGACGGTGTCCGCTTGCTCTACGACGGGATTCGCCAGGGCGATGAGGTTCTCGACATCCGGCTCGACCTGACGATCACCGTCGCCGGCGACGAATTCCGTTTTGGAGGGACCATCATCAACAACTGCAAGGATCGGATCGTCACCGAATGGAAATATCCGACCCTTCTCGGAATCGAGGCCGCAAGAAACGCGCCGGAACATGTGGCTCCCGCGCTGCTCTGGCCGGACGGTCTGGGGCGGCGATTCCCCACTCGGGAATCTTTCGGTTCCCACCGGACGGCCGCTTATCCCGGTATCGCCGGCACGATGCAGTGGCTGGCCTTCACCCACGGCCAGGCCGGCCTCTACTTCGGCTGCCACGACGAACAGTGCCGCCCGAAGACCTTCGCCGCGGCCCGCAGCGGCGTCAACGCCGGCTACGACGTCTCGCTCCAGCATGCCCCCTATTGTGCTCCCGGCGAACGTTGGGAGGCTCCGACTACCGTGCTGATGCCCTTCCGCGGCACGTGGCACGTGGCGGCAAGGCATTATCGCCAGTGGGGCGAGTCGTGGCTCGAAGCGATTCCCAAACCCCAATGGGCTCAGGACAGCACCGGCTGGCTGCTGGCGATCCTCAAGCAGCAGAACGGCGACCTGATGTGGGACTACAGCAAGCTGGATCGCCTGGCCGATCTGGCCGATCAGCGCGGCCTCGACACCCTGGGCTTGTTCGGCTGGGCCCAGGGCGGCCACGATCGCTCCTATCCCGACTACATTCCCGATCCCAAAATGGGCGGCCCGGAAATCCTCAAACAATCGATCAAGAAGGTGCAGGATCGAGGGAAGCGAGTCATCCTCTACGCCAACGGGCAGTTGATCGATTCGGCCACCGAGTTCTACCGCCTCCAGGGCGTCGAAACCATGGTGGCCGATCCGCGAGGGACGCCCGCCTTCCAGATGTACAACAAGTTCAAAGCCACCTCGACGCCCATCTTCGTGACCGCCTGCACCGCCGCTCCCGCCTGGCAGGAACGCATGATGGCCCTGGCCCTGCAGGCCCACGAACTAGGGGCCGACGGCATCCTCTTCGACCAACTCGGCGTCGTGGGGCCCAAGCAATGCTTCACCCAGTCGCACGGCCACAAGACACCCACCGACTCCGACGCGCGGTTCGAACTGCTCCGCAAGATTGCCCGTCACATGCAACAGCTCGATCCGCAGTTCATCATCATGACCGAGGGCGTGGTCGACGCCGAACAGGCCGACGTGGCCTACTTCCACGGTTGCGGTCCCGGGTTCTTCTACTACGAACCCGGCCCGACGGAAACGCTCTTCGCCGAGATGTTCCGTTACACCTATCCAACCTTCACGGGCACGCAACGGGCCCCTAACCCGCTGTTGACGCGGAACCTCGCCAACTTCGCCTGCACCTTCGGCCTGCGCTTCGAGATCGAAAGCCGCTACATGGCCGACGTGAAGTATCTGACGACCGACCAGGTTCCCACCCCGCAGGAATACGCCGACTGCAACTCGCCCCCCGACGTCTCGCTGGTGCAAACCGTTCCGCGCAAAGAGTCGGCCCAATACATGAACCAGGTCGCCGAACTTCGCAAGCAACACGCCGACTTGCTGCTTTCGGGACAATTCCGCGACGTGGAAGGCATCACCGTGGAGGGCGAGGGGATCGTGGGTAAGGCCTTCGAGTCGGAACGGCAGGTGGGCGTCGTCCTCTGGAACCCGGGCGAAGAAGCCCGTGCGGCCAAGGTCAGTGTGGCGGGCTGCAAGTTCGCGGCGGCCTACGCACCCGAGTCTTCCGCCACGGTCGATCCCGACGCGGCGATCGGCCCGGAATCGATCTGCCTCCAGGTTTGGAACAAGCAGTAGAATCCTGCAAGAATCCAGGAATAGTAGCCATCACGCTCCGCCGTGATGAACGCCACATCCAAGCGAAAACGATTTCCGACCGTCACGCAAGGCGTACGGCAACCGAGAGCAACAGGAGATAAACCATGGCCATTGTCCCTGGCGGACGCTTGGCGATTCTGCTCGCTCTGACGACCGGTTGGCAGGTTTTTGCAGCCGAGTCCGGCGAACCCCGTTCCCCCGCCCACTCGCAAGCGGCCGCCCGGGCGATGCCCGCTATGGCCTTTCGCTCCTTCCGCCACGAGGAACGCTTCAACCGTCAGTTTGCGGAGGCCGGGATCCGGGTGGTTTTTATCTACCCCGCCAATACCATCTGCTCCCTCGGAATCCCCTATACCCAGTACCCACCCAATTGGATCGGGCCCGGCAAATACGACTTCGACTCGCTGGACCGGCAGATCAACGATATCCTCGCCTGGAACCCCGGCGCAAAGCTCATGTGCATGATCGACCTGAACACGCCCCCCTGGTGGATCGAGTCGCACGACGGGGCCGACAGCTTTCGCACTTTCGGCCACATTGCCGCCAGGGAAGACTATCGCCGCGATGCGAAGGACTACCTCCGCAGCTTCTTGGAACACACCGAGACCCACCACAACGACAAGATCGCCGCCTATCTGCTTTCCGGAGGCATGACGTGCGAATGGCAGGATCTCAGCCGCGGCACGCCCAGCCCGTCCAAAGAGGCCGCTTTTGCCCAGTGGCTCGGGAGACCCGGCGCAGTGATTCCGGATAATCGGATGAAGGCCTCGCGCTCCCCCTTCTACGACCCGCAAGCCGACGCGGATTCGATCGCTTACTGGCGGTTCTCGGCCGCCCTGGTGGCCGACCGGATCCTCGAATTCGCCGGCGAAGCCCAGAAGACGATCCGCCATCGCGTGCCGCTGGGGTGTTTCTTTGGATACGTTATGGAGCATGCCCGCGGACGCCTGCTCTACGAGGGGCATTTGAGCTACGATCGCGTGTTTGCCTCGCCCGAACTCGACTTCTTCACCAGCCCCTCCTCCTACATGGACCGGCGGGCCGAGGGGACCGGCGGATTCATGACCCCCATCGATTCGATCCTCTTTCGCGGCAAATCGGCCTGGCTGGAACTGGACCACATCACCCACCTGCTCAAAGACGGCAACGCCAACGGCCGCCCGATTCCCGGGCACGATTCCGTGTTTCGCACCGAGGCCGAAACGGTCGGGGCCCTGCGGCGGGAGTTCGCCATGTGCCTGGTTCGCGGCGTCCACACCTGGTGGTTCGATATGTTCGGCGGCTGGTTCGATAGCCCAAGCCTCATGGACGAGGTCGGCCGCATGCGCCAGATCGGCGACCGGTTCTTCGGCCAGTCGAAGCTCCAGGCCGAGGTTGCCGTGCTGGTCGATGCCGATTCGATGTACTACGTCGACGGGCAGTCGGACCTTGCAGGACGCGTGCTCGCCGAACAGCGCTCGACCCTGTCGCGGATGGGCGCACCCTGGGAAATCTATTCGTTGGCCGATCTGCCCCAACTCGATACGTCGCGGTTCCGCATGATCGTGCTGCCGAACCTGTTCTCCCTCACGCCCGAGAAACGTGCCTGGCTCGAGGAAAAGGTCCTCTGCGGCGGACGCCATGTCCTGTTCGGCTACGCCCCGGGGGTCATCACCGACGGCCGTTACGACTTGGCGAACATCGAAAGTCTCACCGGTATCCCCGTCGGCTCGCTCCCACCGGTCCTCGATCCCTGCCGCCTGACCCATCAGGCGCGGGACGGCTGGACCTCGGTGCTGGCATCCACCCCCTGCATCCCGGCGAGCGATCTGCGGTCGGTCGCCCGCCAGGCCGGCGTGCACATCTACAGCGACCAGGCCGACGCGATCTATGCGAGCAACAACCTCCTGGCCGTTCACACCGACAGCAAGGGGGGCCAGCGGACGTTCTCCCTCCCGCAACCGGTGCGGGTGGTCGAGCTGTTCAGCGGCCGCTTGGTGAGCCGGGAGCCGGTCCAGGAGTTCAGCGAGGAGCTGCCGCCGTTTGCGACCCATCTCTACCACTTGATTCCAGCCGATCAACCCGCCCCCGCAGCGACGAAGTGAGGATCACGCCATGAGCGACCAGACGCGCCCCGAAGAAGATCCTGCCTGTCCACCAGGCTACAAATGGGAGCTGTTGGCCCTGCTCTGCCTCGCCTTCTTCTTTCACCAGGGCGATCGCGCGATCTTCGGCGTCGTGGCGACGGAGATCCAGAGCGACCTTCACCTGGACAAGGGGCAGATCGGCCTCGTCGCCACCA
>CAYSCH010000161.1:16030-19304 GCA_964429355.1 uncultured Planctomycetaceae bacterium
GGTTACCTGGGCGACGTGCTGCGAAAGAAAATGATGATCACCGGCGCGCTCCTCTTCTGGAGTTCAACGACCGCCCTGACCGGTCTGAGCCAAGGTCTTTTTAGCCTGGCGATGCTGAGGAGTGTGGCCACCGGCGGCAGCGAATCCTTCTACGCGCCTCCCGCCTACGCGTTGATGGCCAGGTTTCACCAGAAAACACGGGCCCTGGCCCTGTCGATCCACCAGGGAGCGCTCTATGTGGGCATCATGACGAGCGGGCTGGTGGGCGGCTACATCGCCCGCCAGTGGGGATGGCGGTCGGTGTTCTACGTCTACGGCGGCGCGGGCATTCTCATCGGCCTGATTTTCCTGTTTCGCCTGAAGGACGAACGGGACCTGCCGGGAGGCCAGTCGCAGTCCGAGCCGTCCGCTCGCCCCAAGTGGGAGAACCCGCTGCTATCTCTATCGATCATCTTTCGTACCCCCACGGCCTTTCTGCTCACGACCGCTTTCACGGCCGTCGTGTTCGTCAATAATACCTATGTTGTGTTCGCACCAGCATTTCTCGAGGAGAAGTTCGGCTTGCCCAAGATGGAGGCTGGTACCTATGCCATGTTTTACCATCATCTGGCGGCCCTGATCGGCGTGCTGATCGGCGGAGCCGTCTCCGACGCATTGGCGCCGCGGATCGTGGGAGCGAGGCTGCGGATCCAGACCGTGGCCATGTTCCTCGGCGGGCTGTCCATCCTCTACATGAGCCACGCCGCCACGGTCTGGACCGCCTGTGCCGGTATGGCCTTGTTCGGCCTGTTCCGAGGCCTATTCGAGTCCAATACCCATGCCTCCGTGTTCGAAGTCATCGAGCCCAGGTACCGTTCCTCGGCGGTGGGCGCCATGGTGATGATGGCGTTCCTCGTGGGCGCGACGGCTCCGCTCCTGATGGGTGAGATGTGCGATCGGGGTTTCAGCATGTCGTTTGTCTTCGCAAGCTACTCGGCGGCCTATTTCCTCGGCGGCGTGGCTGTCGCGGTGGGGTTGCTCGTGTTCTACCGCAGGGACCGGATATCCTCATGAAAATCACCGACCTCAAAACCTATATCGTGCACTGCTACCGGACGAACTGGGTCTTCGTCAAGATCGAGACCGACTCCGGGATCTCCGGCGTCGGCGAAGCGACCCTCGAAATGAAGGAGAAGACCGTCGAAACGGCCATCCTCGAGCTGAAAGACTATCTCCTCGGCAAGGACCCCCGCCAGATCGAACGGCACTTCCACGTCATCTACCGCGATTCCTACTGGCGCATCGGCCCGGTGCTCATGTCCGCCTTGAGCGCCGTCGAAATGGCCTTGTGGGACATCTCCGCCAGGGAACTGGACGTGCCCGTCTATCGCCTCCTCGGCGGCAAGTGCAACGACCGCGTCAAGGCCTATGCGAATGCCTGGTTTCCTGGAGCCAAGACCCCCGAAGCATTCGCCCAGAAGGCCAGGGAGGCGGTGGCTCGCGGATTCCTCGCCCTCAAGTGGGACCCCTTCGGCAGCGCTTACATGAATATCTCAGGGCACGAACTGGACCACGCCCTGGCGGTCGTCGGCGCGGTCCGCGAGGCGGTCGGCTCTGAAATCGACCTCTTGATCGAAGGGCACGGCCGGTTCAACGTGCCGGCCGCCTGCCGCATCGCCCGTGAACTGGAGCCGTTCCGGCCCCTTTTCTTCGAAGAGCCCGTGCCCCCAGATAACCTCGACGCCCTGGCCGACGTACGCTCCAAGTCGCCGGTCAGCATCGCCGCCGGCGAACGCCTCTACCACCGCTGCCAGTTCCGCGACCTGTTCGAAAAACGCGCAGCCGACTTCATTCAGCCCGATATATCCCATGCCGGCGGCCTGGGAGAGTGCAAGAAGATCGCAGCCATGGCAGAGACCTATCACCTCTCCTTCGCGCCGCACAACCCGAGCGGCCCGATTGCCAACGCCGCCACGCTCCAACTGGCCGCCTGCACGCCCAACTTCTACCTGCTGGAGACCATGGCCACCGACATCCCCTGGCGCAAGGACCTTACCACCGAGAGCCTCGTCTTCAAGGAGGGCTATTTCGAGATCCCCGATCGGCCCGGGCTGGGAATCGAACTGAACGAACAGGTCTTTGCCGATTATCCCTATCAACCCCGTCCCCTCCGCCACTACCGCGGCGACCTGACCGACATCCGCCCACCCGAGGCCGAACCCTACTTCTGACAGAAAAGAGACCGCCGCCCGAAAGCACCAGGGTGCCGATAACTCCCACAGGGCAGGTTGCAGCCCGTCCTGACTGCACGCAATCCTGTCCTGCAACAGGACGGTCAATTCTGCGACAATCGCGAGAGAGCAAAACCATGTTCCAAGGCAAAAACGTTCTGGTGACAGGTTCCGCACGCAACACCGGCACCGGCATTGCCAAAGTCTTCGCCGCCTACGGAGCCACCGTCTTCATCCACGGGCGCTCGCCCGAGCAGGTGGCGCAGGTGGTCGAGACGCTCCACGCCGATGGCAGCCGCTATCTGCCGATCGCCTTCGATGTCGCTTCTGAGGACGACGTGGCCAATGCCTTTGCCTCAATCCACGAGCAAGTCGGCGGCCTCGACGTACTCGTCAACAATGCCTGCCACCTGGGCCTGGGCTACAAGTTCCTCGACATGCCGATCGCCTTCTTCGACGAGGTGCTGGCCGTCAATCTCCGCGGCTACGTCCTCTGTGCCCAGCACGCCGCTCGGCAGATGCTCGCCCGCGGCGGCGGGGCCATCGTCAACGTCGGCTCCAACACCGCCGGCCGGGCCCTGGGCGACCGCGCCGCCTACATCGCATCCAAGGGGGGCGTCGAGAGCCTGACCCGCGCCATCGCCGTGGAATTGGCCGAATACCAGATCCGGGTCAACTGCGTCATTCCCGGCTACATCCACACCGAACGCTGGAACACCCTTCCCGAGCAGGCCAGGCAGCGCCGACGGAAGAACGTTCCCCTCGGCAAAGAATCCACCCCCGAAGACATCGGCCAGGCCGCCGCATTCTTCGCCTCGCCGATGGCGGGCAACGTCACCGGCTCTTCGCTCCTGGTCTCCGGCGGCATCGACATCCAGTTGGTCCCCCCCGATTGCGCCGTCTGAAGTCCAACCTGAATGACCTTGCGTGATTCGCAGAAAAACTGTCGTCCTGAAGATAGCCGCGTGGGCTTGCCCCGTTGGAGTACAGGCTTTAGCCTGCCCACAATGATAGCCGCGTGGGCTTGCCCCTGTTGGAGTACAGGCTTTAGCCTGCCCACCATG
>CAYSCH010000162.1:0-3679 GCA_964429355.1 uncultured Planctomycetaceae bacterium
GCATTGAAAACAACCAGTACCAGGAACTGCTGTGCCCCGAGTTCACCTCGGCCTTCCTGCGTCAGGGCCTCTATGGCGTGCAGCCCTGGGGCGTGCGCAACGACGCCAACAAGCGTGTCCGCATCCGCCGCTTAGGTCCGCTGCTGGCCGCCCGTCGGATCCGGCTGAAGTCCAATTGCCCTTCGACCCAGATCCTCTACCACCAGCTCCAGGAGTTCCCCATTGCCGACCACGACGACGGGCCCGACGCCCTGGAGATGGCCATGCGCCTGGCCTGCGAGCTGCTCGCCCCGGTGTGGAACGACGGTCTCGGCAACCGCCTCTGGGTCGAGTAAGACTAACACCAAGGACGCGCTCATGAATGACTCGAACAAATTGCCACCCAATTGACCAACCAATTTCTGGGCGCGCCCTACCCCAGACTACTCACCAGCCGCCGATTTCGTAATACCCCGCTATAGAATGATACAGAGTCTTCTTGTCGTTCCGCATTTAACAACTTTTCCGGCCGAATGCCCCTCGATCCCCCGGAAGCACTCCCACAGGCCTCGCCCCTTGCTGAATCGTGAGCGATCCTCTTACATGGGACAACGAGGCCGGCCCCGCGTCTTCCCGCCGGATTTCCACTTGCCGAAAGGAGTTCGTCATGATCGTCCGCCGTCACTGGGGCGCCACAGCCCTGGCCATCGTCGTATGCTGTTGCGTGCTAGGCTTTTGTCGGGCCCCCGCCCAGGCCCAGCGGACCCCCAATCCGGCAAAACCGCCCTTTGCCAGTTCCATCGAACAACGGGCGGAAAGCGTCAACGAACTTAAAGCGATCCGCCTCCTGCTCGAAGAACAGAACCGCCTGATCAAAGAACAAACCGAACTGTTCCGTTCCGCGCTCTCCAGCGCGCCCCAGGCGAAGAAGAGCTGAACGTCCGCGGGAAAGCCCCGGCGGACGGACAGAATCACCAACATGAAAACTCGCAGGCCACAACGCGCCGCCGTGACCGTCATCGAGATCCTGCTCGTGGTGGTGATCATGGCCATCCTGGCCGGACTGGCGATTCCCAACGCCAATCCGGGCATCCTGGAGCAACTGCGCTCGGCCGCCGGGATCCTCGCAGCAGATTTGGCCTACGCCCGCAGCCAGGCCGTCACCTACGGGAGCCAATTCCGCGTGACGTTCAGCACCGAGGAGGGCGAGTATGAAATCGAGCATGCGGGGACCAACCCGGCCCTCGACGACATCCTGGTAAACCCGTTCGCCAAGGAATCCACGCCCGCCGGCCAATACGTTGTGGTTCTGTCGGAACTGCCCAACCTCGGCCCTGAAGTCCGCTTGGCGGCCATTTACACGATCGATGCCGGCGGCGTGCCGCAGCAACCCGTCAGCGACGTCATTTTCGGTCCTCTCGGTGAGACGGCCCGGTCGCTGAACACACGAGTCTGGTTGGCGGTCGGCGCCGGTACCGCCACCAAGACCATCACGGTGAATATCAACGCCGTGACCGGCCTGGCGACGATTGAATCGCCGGGCACGTACTCCCTGCCCGTCGCAGTGCCCCAGACAACTACCGCGACCAGTGGACTGTGAGCGGCCCGAACCCATCCTTCCAGAATTCCATCACTCAGGCTTATCCGTCGACCCCTTCTGACCAACCCTGCTCCCAAGATCCTCCATGATAAGTTGGCTCGACAAATACCGCTCCAGTCCGATCGGCATCGACATCGGAAGCCGGTGCGTCAAGCTGATGCAGTTTGACCGCGAAGGTTCGCGCGTTCGCGAAGCGGCACGTTGGGATCTCCCCACCGCATGCCCTACCGACGCCGACGAGCGCGACACCCAGATTGTCGAGACGATTCAGCGCGCTCGAGAGGGGCGCAGCTTTCGCGGCAAGGAGGCTGTTTTCTGCCTTCGCGCGGCGGACCTCTTCGTTCAGAATCTCCGCGTTCCCAAGGCGGAAGGCGTCGAACTGGCGCGACTCGTCCACGAAGAGGCCCGCGGGCGTCTTCCTTTCCCGGGAGACGAGGCTGAAGTGCGATTCTTGGAAGCCGGCGACGTTCGCCATGGCGACGCCGTCCGCCGGGAAGTCATCGTCATGGCCTGCCACCGTCCGGCCGTGACAAGAACTCTGGAGATCGCGGATCGGCTCGGGTTGACTCCCATGGCGCTCGACAACGAGCCCTCGGCCCTTCTCCGCTGCTACAGCCGGCAGTTTCGCCGCGCCGACGATCACTTGCGGCGGATAATGCTCGTCAACGTCGGAGCCTCCAGCACGGTCGTTCTCATCGCCCAAGGCCAGAACCCGATGTTCGTCAAATATCTCGATCTGGGCGGGCGCCACCTCGACGAGGCCGTCGCCCGGCACCTGCAGATGCCCTTGGCCGAAGCGGCCTCTCTCCGCCGCCACAACGGAGACCGCCGAGCCGACCAGCGCGACGAGGAAATCACCCGCGGCATTTCCGAATCCATCCGGCCGGTCCTGGAGCGGCTCGTGAACGAGTTGACCATGTGTGTACGCTACCACAGCGTCACCTTCCGCGGGCAATCACTGACCCAAGTCATTCTTGGCGGCGGCGAAGCCTGCGAAACCCTGCGCCAGTGGATTGGCGAGCGACTGGACGTGCCCTGCGAACTGGGCGAACCCTTCCGCGACCTGGAGACGCCCCGTCTCGGCGGACGGAGCAGCCTGTGGGACATCGCCGCAGGACTGGCACTCCGCAATCCGACTTGAAGCCGGCACTCGAAACATGAACCAGACCACGCACGATATCGATTTCCTCCCAACCGACGTCAAGCGACGGCGCACCAGACGCCACGGCCGCTCGTGGCGGGTGATCGTGATTGCCGCAGCCCTCGGCCTCTGCGTCATGGTGGCGATCGGCCAATCCCGCACCCTCCACCAGATCCAGCAACGAGTGGCGCAGGTCGAGCCCGAACGAAAATTGCTCGACGCACGCCAGGTTCAACTCGACCAGTTGCGAGAGCAACTGGCCAAAACCGACGCGCGCGCCGAACTCGTGGCCTATATGGGCCATCCCTGGCCCAAAACCCAATTGCTCGCCGCGGCCTTGAATTCCCTTCCCGACGCAGTGGTCTACAACGCCATTCGCATCACTCATGAAGACCTGTCCGGCCAGGCAGCGCGCAAACCACAGGGCGACGCAGCCGACGAGGATCTCACCCGCCTGGAGCCTGCCCAACGCGATTTGAGGCTCCTCCAGCAGGAATGCGACTTCGCCGTTGTCGCCATCACCCTCGAGGGAAATACCACCGACGGAATCGAGTTGCACCGCTACATGGACGATCTCAACCACGTTCCGCTCCTCGACAAGGTGGAGCTTCATTCCCTCGAATCGACCGGCGAAGAATCGCTCGCCAAATTCCGTTTCGAGGCTCGCCTTACCGTCCGACCGGGATTTGGGCAACGGGGCGGCCCGGATGGAGCGTCCAGGCAACTCGTGCAAACGGCGCCACCCGCCGAGCCCGGCCTTTCGGAGTCGCACCAGCCATGAAACCGCAGGAAAATCGGACCCAAAGTTGGCTCGTCCTTTCCGCCATGGGCGGGCTGGTTGTCGCCTACGCCTACTACTTCTATCTCCCCACCAACCGCAAGATCGACGGGCTGAGAAACGAGCTTGCCGCGGCCGAGCGGCAGGCCGAACAGGGGGTGCCCCTCGTGGCCGCCATCGA
>CAYSCH010000162.1:3689-19266 GCA_964429355.1 uncultured Planctomycetaceae bacterium
CCGTCCAGTACACTCAGGCCTGGGAGCAGGCAGCCCCTTCCGAAAACCAGTTGGCCGGAGTCTTTGCGCAGATCCACAATTTGACCCGACTTGCCGAAACGGAAACCACGCGTTTCGAGCCGCAGCCGGCGGTCGTCTACGAGACTTTTCTGCGGATTCCGGTCTCCATGGAATGCCGCGGAAACTTCGCCCAATTGGCCGCCGTCCTGACCGGCCTGGAGCGTCTCCAGCGACCCATCTGGGTGCGAAACGTCGATATCGAGTCGACCGGAGAAGATAGCGAACTTGCACGGGCCGAGATAAGCCTGGATGTCTTTGCCGATAATCTGGAAGATTCCGATCAGGAAAATCTCTCTGGCAAGCCGATAACCCTGGAGGCGGACCCACCCAGCATCAAGGTGGAGAGGTCCGGTACAGACTTGTGAAGATCCTTCGACGAATCAAACGCGAAGCTCGCAACAGCCCGGCAAAGGCCGTTGTCCTTGCGGGCTTATTTGGATTTGCCGTTTACTCGTGGGCTCCGCTTGTGGTCGGCTTTCTCACGGCGGACGAACAGACGCCACGACAGGCGGTCAAGAACGAGCCGCAGCCCGGCCCTCCGCACCAGGCCCACAAGGCCGGTGAGAAGCCTCAGGCTGCTGCTGAGAACACCGAACGAACCAGGCGCCCCACGTGGTGCCAGGTGCGCCAGTGGCGCCAGGATTGTCCCTGGACCGCGCCGGCCGAACTGTCGCTACTACGGGATCCCTTCCACCTGATACCCGACCCGAACAACGCCGTCGCCGAGAGCCAGACGCCGGAGGAACCACCCAAAGCCACACCCGAACAAGCCGTCGCTGCCCTTGCCATCCAACTGACCGGCACCTTGGTGAGCCCCAAACGCCGCGTCGCAATCATCGACGGGCGGGCCTACCGCGAGGGCGACACAATCCACGTTGAACACCTTGGCACGACCTGGGAAATGCAGATTCGCCGTATCGAACCCAACCGAGTCAAGCTCGGCTGGCAGTCGATCGAGCGCGAGTTGACGCTCCCGGAAAGGCCACAAGTGGGACGAATCGAGCTGGTCGACCGTTCCAGGAAATAGCCTGCCAACTACCCACGAACGGATCGACAGGCATGTGCAGGAAGCACTCGCCGCCCAGAACTACGTCAGCCTTCGTCACGGAAGACACACCATGAGCCGCTCTCGAATTGGCCTGCTTACGGCAGTGATGCTCGTCGGAGTCGGGCTGGCGGTCTGCCTGGGCGCCCTGAGCGACCGAGAGTCGAGCTTGTCCAGCATCTGGGCTGCGCCCGCCAGCAGTCGCGTGCCGGACGATTCTTCCGCCCCTTCTCCATCGGCGAGTCAGGAAACCGATCAACAATCGCCCCCCGGCGGACAAGACAGCAACGCCGCGTCCCGCAGCGCCACCGCGCCGGCTCCGGAGAAGAACACCGATCTGGCAGATGTCCTGGCGAGCCATGGTCCCCTGTGGGCCCAGTCGCATCCGTCGATCACCTACCAGATTCAACCACCACGTGACGATTCCGCGTTACTGAAATTGCTTGAGACGTTTAAAGAGCGATTGGATGCAGACGCCGGTGCTCCGCGGACGCAACCCGTCCGCGAGCCCGGCAACGCATCCACTGCCGCTCCCATGCCGGTCCCGCCGACTCCCCCGGCACCCGCCGAAGGGTCCACCACGCCCGGCGAGCCCATCCCCGCCCCCCCGCCCATCGCAACGGTCGACGACCTTGGCAATCATCGCTTCGAAATCCATTTCCAGAACAGCGACATCCGCCAAGTCCTGGAAGCCATCAGCGAACACGCGGGGCTGAACATCGTCGTCAGCGACACGGTTCAAGGCAACGTGACGGCCAATTTCGTTGACGTGGATGCCCAGGAAGCACTTGATGCAATCCTGAAGTCGGCCGGATTCCTCGCCCGCCAGGAAGGCAGCTTCCTCTATGTGGCCGCCCCCGAAGATTTCGAGGAGATGGAGAAGACGCTGGACCAGCTCGCCACTCGCGTCTATCGCCCCAACTATGTGACCGCTGCCGAACTGAACACGCTGATCACGCCGCTCCTGACGGAAAAAACCGGATTCGCAAGCGTCTCGACAGCGTCGGAAGTGGGCGTAGCTGCCGACGAGTCCAATGTCGGGGGAAACGGCTATGCAGGCGACGAGGTCCTCCTCATACGCGACTATTCCGCCGTCCTGGCCCAAGTCGATCAAGTCATCGCCGAAGTCGACGTCAAGCCGATGCAGGTCATCATCGAGGCGACGATCCTGAGCGTCAAGCTCGACGATGAGACCAAGATGGGGGTCAGTTTCGAGTTCCTTCGCAACAATCCCAACGTCCGCTTCGGGATCGGCACGCCCCTGGAGGACCTGCCCTCCTCGCTCAGCAAAGGCGGTCTCCAGTTCGCATTTCTGGACACCAATCTGGGAGCGTTCATCGACGCCCTGGAATCCATTCAGGACACCAACGTCATCGCCACGCCGAGAGTGCTCGTCTTGAACAAGCACCGAGCCGAGGTCCAGATCGGCAAATCCGATGGCTACATCAATTCGACCGTCACGGAGACGAGCACGTCCCAGAGCGTGGCGTTTCTCGACACGGGCACGATTCTGCGGATACGTCCCTTCATATCTCCCGATGGACTCGTCCGCATGGAACTCCATCCGGAGCTCTCCACGGGCGACGTCGTGGTCAGCGAAAGCTTCACGATCCCCAAGAAGGAAGTCACCCAGGTGACCACCAACGTCATGGTCCGGGACGGCTGCACCGTGATCATCGGCGGCCTCATCCGAGAACAATTGACCAGCGGAAAGGCTCAACTGCCTCTGCTGGGAGGCCTTCCCTTCGTCGGCCCGCTGTTCCAGTCGAGCCAGAATCAATCGACCGAGCGAGATGAGATCTTGATCCTGCTCACGCCCCACATCGTTCGCGAACCCGCTGCCTATGCCGAGGGCGCTCAGGCGGCCGGCGAATTCCACCGACGCCGAGACGTCATGGCCGAGAAGAACTCGCCCTACAGCCGCGACCACATCTCCCGTCAGTACTTCCGTCTGGCCCAGAACGCCTGGGCCCAAGGCGATCGCGAGCGGGCCTTGCGGTACGCGGAAGTGGCCGTGCACTTCAACCCCGGAAATCGGGCCGCCATCGATCTGCGAAGCGACATCTGGATGAACCAGTCCGTCGGTGGGCACACACTCGTGGCACCCACGGCCTTGCCAGAGTCGTCCGCGATGCTCCTGGACGACGAGAAGCTGCCGACCTGGGTTCTCCAGGGCCTTCAAGAAAATACAAACCAATCACTTCGCCCTTCTGCCCCACCGGCGGAAGCGGCGTCCAGCAAGAACATCACGAAACCGGGGGGTTGGCGATGAGAATTCTCGCTAAACTGTGCGTCTGCATGTTCGGTATCTGCCTGATCTGCACGATGGCGTGTCGTTCCCCAAGATGGCGGGAAGCCAACGACGTGGCAGCCCTCCAGGCCGAGCGTCGACAGAAGGTGGAAAAAACGGTCGGCTTGAAGCAGAGCGAAGCCGAAATGCAGCTCGCCCGAGATGCCTGGACTTTCGGCGACCGAACCGCTTCTCTTGCCGCGTTGGACGGGATTCTCGAGCGAGAACCGGGCAACGTGGAAGCGCTGCTGCTGAAGGCCGAGATCCACTTGGCGAAGGATGAACTGATCGACGCCGACCGGTCGATCGCGATCGCAATCAGCCACGATCCCCAGAACTCAACCGCACGACGTCTTTCCGAGATCGCGCGAACGAAGCAGCTTGCCGCACGCCCACGGGAGACGCAGCGACCGGCCATGCCGATGGAGACTGCCCCAATGCCGGGGGGATCGGTCTCGCAGGCCGCGTATTCTCCCACCGAGCCCGGAACCGCTCTGGCCGACGACGAGCAGAGTCTCATGCTGCCTGAGGCCGCCCAGCAACAGCCCGATCCGACAGCCGATCGACCTGCGGAGGCACCTTCGACGCCTGTGACGTTGGCCGCCGCGTCCCCTGTTACCATGCCCGCAGTTGTTGCAGCTCCAGGCTTCGCCGAGACTTCCGATCGACCGAGCGATCCTCCGTCTGCCGTGGAATCGCTGCCGGCACCCCAATTTGAGGCACTGCCGATGTCGGTGGCCATGGCAACCCCGGCGGAAGTCGCGGAGCTTCCAGCTCCCGATCTGGCGGCTAAACCGGAGGGGGGCGTGCCGATTGTTCTCCAGCCCGAAGAGGCCGCGGCCTATGAGCGTTCTGATGCTCCAACGGGATCTGCCGACGTGACGGATCAGACCGTTTCGGCGGATTCGTCTGCCTCCGATACCGAATTCCAGTCAGCCATTGCGACCCGCAACTCGATCGCCGCACTTGCCGCGGTAGAGCAGGAGCTGACCAATAATCCGAACGATCCGCAGATTCCGATTTCGGCGGCTGTGATTGCTCTGGAATCGAATCAGCCTGAGACGGCCGCGTCGATTGCACGCCTGGGGATCGCTTTCCATCCGTCTTGCGCGGGGTTGCACCGCACTCTCGGTGCCGCTTTGTACCGGACGGGCGACTACGCCTCTTCTCAAGTTGCTCTGCAACAAGCACTTTCGTTGGACAACACGGCTGCTTTGTCCTACTTTTTAATGGGGTGTGTGTCGGAGAAACTCGGTGACACCGAGGCCGCCCAAACGCACTTCGCACGAGCAACGGAGCTCGATCCGAACCTCGCCGACGGCGAGTAGTCCGACGCGCCCCTCATCACGCTGACGAGTCTTTCGTCACCGCGCCACACTGCTGGAGACGGGTCCGATCCCTCGGGGTCGTGACCCATCGTCGAAAGCCATCGCGGCCGGGATGGAAACGCGTGATAGGTAGTCGCCGGATTCGAGTGAAGTTGCAGCCCCGAATGAAATCCTTCCGCGCTTTCACAGCCATCGCTGTTTCGGCGTTCGTACTGGCAACGGCCTCCGCCGTAGCTTGGTTCGTACACCTTTTTCTCGCGCCGCTCGTTTGGCCACTGCAGGTGACCGCCTTTGCCGTGGCCGCCGCCACGTCCCTGGTCTTGGCGCTCCTGGCGATCAACCAGTCCCGCCCGATTCGCGACGCCTTACGCCATTTTTTGATCGATCTGTCGCAGTCGGACGTTGGCAATCCGGGCGGAGTATCGGAGACCCCCATTCCCCGACGCCTCGAACGAAGTTCCTGGCGTCAAGTGGCGGACGAACTCCGGCGGACCTTGTCGGAGATGAGCAACCGAGTGCGGGAACTCGAGACCACCCGATCGGCTGTTGAGATCCGTGCCCGTCGGGCAATGGACGAGGCGGACCGGCTGCGCTCCATTCTGACAAACCTCGGGGATCCGATCCTCGTCGTCAATGGATACGACGAAGTCACGCTGGCGAATCCCGCGGCCCAGTCGCTGTTTTCCACCAATTCCGGCGGCCCCGAGAAGCAGTCCGTGGCCAGCCTTTTGACGTGCGAACGGCTGGCAAATCTGCTCCTGACGACAAACCACCGCGAGTCAGACGGGCGGCGTACTGACGAGATGGAGATCCGCAACCCTGAGGGCGACTCCCATTGGTACCGGGTCACCGCATGCCGTCTTCCACTCTTCCGGGAGGGCGCCTCGTCTACGGAAGAAGAAGGGCACGGCACGGTTGCCATCCTTCGCGACGTAGACCGCGAGAAGAACCTGCAGAAGCGTAATGCCGAGTTCGTTTCGTCCGTCAGCCACGAGATGAAGACTCCTCTCTCTGGCATCAAGGCTTACGTGGAATTGCTGGCCGACGGCGATGCGGAGGATGAAGAAACCCGCGAGAACTTTCTCAACATCATCGATACTCAGGCGGACCGACTCCAGCGACTGGTGGAGAACCTGCTCAATCTGGCCCGAATTGAGGCCGGCGTAGTCGACGTCCACAAGAAGGGCCGTTCGCTCAACGAGATCCTTGAGGAGGCAAGCCATGTCATTCAGCCGGCGGCCGAGTCAAAGAGCATCCAGTTGAACGTTGAATTGAGCCCTCTGTATCTCGGCGTGTACGCCGACCGCGATCTGTTACTTCAATCGGCAATCAACCTACTGTCGAATGCCGTCAAGTACACCCCCAAGGGTGGACAGGTGACGCTCCGCAGCCGGAGCGTGGACAACAGGATCGTCTACGAGGTGGAAGATACGGGGGTGGGCCTCAGCCCGGAGGACTGTGTGCGGGTATTCGAGAAGTTCTACCGCGTGAAGAAGGACAAAGACATGGCCCAGGGCACCGGTCTCGGCCTGCCTTTGGCAAAACACATCGTTGAGGACGTTCACGGAGGGACATTGAGCCTGGAAAGCCGGTTGGGAGTGGGCAGCAAATTCACAGCAGCCTTCCCCATGGCCGGGCAGATCGCATGAACGGGTCAACCTTCTCCGCAATCCGGAGATACTCGTAGGAGTTGTGGAAGCCGGGAAAAACAGCCAGATCAGACATGCAGCGGCAGGGAGGGAAAAGGGGACCGCCACCTTTTGCCGGACCGGCCGGACCTTTTTTTCGGTCGGCGCCCGCTGCCTGGCACAAAACTTGACTGTCGCCTTTTTCCGCGCCATCCCGCAAGGCAATTTAGAAGTACCAGGAAAGACATGCCCATGGGAAAGCGAATCCTCCTCTGTGACGACGAAATCCACATCCTGCGCGCGGCCGAATTCAAGTTGAAACGAGCCGGTTACGACGTACGGGTGGCCAGCGACGGCGAGGAGGGCTGGGAACTGATTCAGCAGGAGATCCCGGATCTGGTGGTCACGGACTGCCAGATGCCACGACTCGACGGGCTGGCACTCATCGCACGAGCCCGGGAGCACGAGGCCACGCGAGATCTGCCCTTCTTCATGCTTACCGCCAAAGGGCTCGAATCGAACTGAGCCATTCGGAACTCGCCGACAAATTCAACGTGCTGGGGGTGATCGGCAAGCCCTTCAGTCCCCGCGACCTCTTGCGTTCGATCGACGAGGTTCTGCAACCAGCGACCAGCCAGGCCTGACCGGAGTGCCGCGCCAACAGACCGAATCAGCCGATATTTCCCGAGCCGTCCCCATGAACTATGCCACTGAAGTCTTCGGCGACGTGGTTGTTGTCCACACGCCGGAGGAACTGAACGAAGATCAATCGGGTCCGTTCGCGCACTACCTTCGCGGGCTGGATCAGAAAAAAGTGGTTCTCGATCTGGACAATTCGGAAATGATCGACAGCACGGGCCTGAAGTCACTCATCGATCACCAGGTCTACCTGCGAGGCAATATGGGGATGCTGAAGATCGCCACCACCAATAGCACGAACCGCAAGATTCTTGAGATCACACGACTTGACCTGCAGTTGGAGGTCTTCGACAGCGTGATCGATGCCGTCAAGAGCTTCCGCTAGCCGTCGGCCACATTCGGGAACACTCCATGGGAATTGTCTCGACCAGCCCCCAACGCCTCGGCGACGTGCTCATTGCCCGAGGTTACCTGACCGAAGAGCAACTGCTCGGCGCACTGAGTGCCCAGCAGGCCGGGGGACGCAGCAAACTGCTGGGCGAGGTGATCGTCGAGCAGGGACTGTGCACGGAAGATCAGGTCGTCGAGTGCCTCGCAAACGTGTATGGTGTTCCGTACGCGAAACTCGAGGCAAGAATGTACGACCCGAAGGTCGTGGATGTACTGCCGCGCGAATATGTCGAGAACAACCTCGTTCTGCCACTTTTCCTCATCGATGACGTTCTGACGGTCGCAATCTCGGAGCCCTCGAACGTCTTTCTGATCGACGAAATCGGATCCCTGACCGGGCATCGGATTCAGGTCGTCGCCGCCACGTCCCGCGATATCCGGCGACTGATCACGTCGTTGCCCAATTCCAAGGTCTTCGTGATCGACGACATCATCGAAGACTCGCAAGATGCCGACGTGACCCTGATCGAAGAGGCGATCGAGGACATCGGCGACATCGAGGAGATCGCGGGACGGTCCCCCGTGATCCGTCTGGTCAACTACCTGATTTTCAATGCGGTCAAGGAGGGCGCCAGCGACATCCACATCGAACCGGGAGAGCGCTGCCTGCGGGTCCGCTACCGGATCGACGGCCGTTTGTACAAATCCCTGGAGGTACCGCAGCATTTGCTGGCGGCCGTCACGAGCCGCATCAAGATCATGGCAGGAGTGGATATCAGCGAGCGCCGTCTCCCCCAGGACGGGCGGGTGCACGTTATGCTCGAAGGCCGCAAGGTGGACCTTCGCGTGAGTACCTTCCCCATGCACAAGGGGGAGAAGACGGTCATTCGTGTGCTGGATACAAAAAGCGTCTCGCTCAACCTGGAGGACCTGGGATTTGCCGAGGGACTGTTGCACGAATTCCATGAATGCATCAAGGCCCCCAACGGCATCCTCCTGGTTACTGGGCCGACAGGAAGCGGAAAGTCGACAACGCTCTATGCCGCCCTCAACGCCGTCAGCTCGATGGAGAACAACGTCTGTACGGTCGAGGACCCGATCGAGTATCACCTTCCGTTGATCAACCAGTTCCAGGTACAGGAGAAGATCGGGCTGACCTTCTCCAAGGCTTTGCGCACCCTGTTGCGTCAAGACCCCGACGTGATCATGGTCGGCGAGATTCGCGACGAGGAGACGGCAAGAACGGCAATCCAGGCCGCCTTGACGGGGCATCTTGTGTTCAGCACCCTGCACACCAACGACGCTTGCTCCGCCATCACACGTATGGTCAATATGGGCGTCGAACCCTATCTGATCGGCGCCGGTCTGAACGCAGTACTGGCCCAGCGTCTGATCCGCCGAATCTGCTCCAAATGCCGCCAGAGTTACGATCCCCCCCGGACCATCCGCAAAGCCCTTGAAAAGATGGGCTGCCATTTCGAGTCGTTCCACAGGGGCGCAGGGTGCAAGAGTTGTCGAAACACGGGCTTCCGCGGCCGAATCGGCGTGCATGAACTGCTGGTGATCAATGACGAGATGCGTGATGCAATTGCGGCAAATTGCAGCCTCGGACAACTTCGGGCGTTGGCCCGAAAATCGGGGATGACCACGTTGACGACCGACGGATTCCAGAAGGTCAAGGAGGGCATTACGACCGTGGAGGAGATCTTCCAGGTGGCCGGCGAGGTACGCGCCGACTCTGCCTCCGCAGATCGGACTGACCAGGAAGGGACCACACCATGACGTTTGCCTACCGAGTACGCGACCCGCTCGGCAATGTTCTCGACGGGACCATCCAGGCAGTCAATGCCGACGACGCCTCGCAGCAGCTCCGCAACGACGGCTTCCAGGTCCTGGAAATCGAACAGGACGGGGAAGGTTTTGGCGAGCTGTTTCCTCGCCGCGTGACCAAAAAGGACTTGATTTTCGTCACCTGTCAACTGGCCATTATGGTCGACACAGGAATCACCCTGTCGGCCGCCCTGGCGGGCATGGAACAGCAGGAGTCGAACCCTGCCCTCCGCAAGGTGCTCGGCAGCCTGCGAGAATCCGTCGAGGAGGGGGAGTGCTTCTCGACAGCCCTCTCGCACCACCCGAAACTATTCGACAAAACCTATGTTTCGCTGGTTCGAGCCAGTGAAGCGTCGGGCAAGATGGGAGCCATGCTGGATCGAATCGCTTCCTATCTGCGCGCCGAGGTGGAGACGATCGGAAAGGTGCGCGCCGCAATGGCCTATCCGGCCGTGATGATGGTTGTGGCCACCGGTGTCACCATTTTCCTGCTCACCTACATTTTGCCGAAATTCACCCCGCTCTTTCGCTCTCGCGGAACCGAATTGCCCACTCCGACGAAAATCATGATGGGCATTTCGGACGTGCTGATCGACCACTGGTACTTCTGGCTCGCCGGAGCAATCGCAGCGGCGACAGCCTACTTCCTTGGTCGGAAAACGACTCTTGGCCGACAGATCCTGGACACCACGAAGATCCATCTGCCCATCCTCGGACCGCTCTTCCGCAAGGTGACGATCAGCCGAAGCATTCGGACCCTTGGAACGATGCTCTCCAGTGGCGTTCCCATGCTCGACGCCTTGAAGCTGTGCGGCGAGGTGGCAGGCAATTATCAGTACGAGATGCTCTGGCAGAAGGTCCGAGATGAAGTCACTGCCGGTCGGCGCATTTGCGAGGTATTGCAGGGCACGCCATTGATCCCGCCGGTGCTCATTCAGATGATTGCCTCCGGTGAGGAAGCCGGCAAACTCGACTATGTGCTGGAACGAGTCAGTTCCTACTACGATCGCGAGGTCGAGATGGCCATCAAAACGGCCACCAGCCTGATCGAACCCATCATGATTGCCGCGATGGGGGTGGTCGTGGGGGGGATCGGCATGGCATTGCTCCTGCCAATTTTCAGTCTCAGCCGACAGACGTGATCCCCCAGCAGATTCAGATCGCAGCCAAGGCCTGCCGACTTCGGCCGTGGGCGGCCACGGACTAGCTGGCACTCAATCCACCACGGCCCGGAACCCAAAGACCAGCCTCAGTCAAGTCAAGCCGGGCTCACTTCCGGGAGATACCTCGCTGGGCGCTATCAGCGCATAACCCGACCCCAGCGTCCCGAGGGCGTGAATACAGAAACCCGCCACAATCAATGGCAGGGTTGGTTTGCTGCCGGCCTAGACGCCTTGCAGCGTACGATTGCGTCGGGAGCGACGCTCAGCTCGCAGGCGAGCTCGCCGCTTGATTTCGCTTGGCTTCTCGTAGTACTCGCGACGACGCATTTCCTTCTTGATTCCGCTGCGTTCCACCAGCTTCCGGAAACGGCGCACCGCCTCCTGGATCGACTCATTCTCCCGCAAAGTCAGCTTGACCACTCACTCCTCCTTCAGATGGTTGGTTCGTTAGAAGCCAGTCCCAGTTTCCGCACACCATTGAATCTGCGTAAAAACGTCACTTTACACAGAGGGGGGATGCTTGTCCATCCTTTCGCTGCTGGAGCAGATCCGGGCGATCAGCTCAGGGCATATCGGCTGGAAGACAAACGGCAGACTCAGGCCTGCCCCCGTGGAGCGGACCGGGGCCTCGCGGCTTGAGATTCCGGTGCCGGCGCCAGGGATCGGTCCCTTTTCCATACCCTAATCCTATCGGTGAGCAGGCGATATCCGAGTCAGGAAATCGGACCGGAAGCCGATTACGGAGCGAGAATCGACTTCCCATCTCGGTTCGGGATGACGGCCCCCGGAGCAACCGCTGCAACCCTAAAAGCCTTCCCAGACTAACTTTAAGCGTTTTTTCGACTGTATCCGCGTCCCATGGCCAACCGATTTGAGTAGCGCGAGCGATAGTACGGTGATCCTCTCGATCTTTCGGAGTATCGAACGTGGGCAGGTCCCCTGACGAATCCGTTTCTTTGGCCGAATTGGACGCTCGACACGACGAGCTCCTATGCCAGCTTGAAGAACTCGATCAGCGGATCCAGTCTGTGCTCAAGGAATACCTGCCGCAAAAGGCGACGGGAGCTGTTCAAGCCGCGAGTGATGGCATCCCGCTGCCGGTGCCCATCGAAGCCGAATTCCCCTCGCTGGGGATGCCCTGCGTCACTTACGCCGGTCCAGGTGCCCCGACTTGTTGATGGCTCGCCAGAGACGCAGGCCCAGAGCAACGCTGAGCCCCACCCCAACAGCTCCAGGTACCGAAATCGTTCCGAGCAAGGGAATCTTGTTCAAGAGCCAGAAGCTCCCGACGAGTGGGGGCACGTTCCGGCTGAGCAGGAGCGACGAGCCGAGAAAGAGCGCGCTAGCCAGCATCCCCAGGACGAGGCGGTTGACAGAGGGCTCGAGCCCTCGATGATCCAAGTGAACGTCGAACTTGCCGCTTTGAACCTGCTCGAGAATCTCTGCCAAACCTCTCGGAAGGGTTTCGACCAGATGTTCCAACTGGGCGTAGAATCGCCGCATTTTCCGGATTTTTCGGCCTGGCGAAAGCCGTTTGAGAATCATTCGCTTCCGGTACGGCCTCATCACTTCGGCAAGGCTGAACCGAGGGCTGAGCAGTTGAGCGGTCCCCTCCAGAGTAACGAGCACCTTGATCAGCATGGCAACCCGTGCGGGAAGGCTGATCTGGTAGCTGCGGATCATCTCGGTCATATCGTTCAGTGCCCCGGTCAGATCGAAATCGTCAAGGGACTGACTTGCGTAGAGAGATATGAAATCCGCGACGTCCAGACTCAGCGACGCGCGATCCAGTCCGCTTGGAACAGATCCAACACGTACGATGATCGCCGTAAGGTGCTCGGCGTCCTGATTGGCGATCGCCAGGAGCATTTCCTCGATGTCTTCATGAAGCCGTTCATCGATCCGCCCGACCATGCCGAAGTCAATAAGTGCAATCACATTATCAGGCATCACCAGGGCGTTTCCCGGATGGGGATCGGCATGATAGAAGCCTTTGCCGAAGATCATTTCCAGATAGAGCGCCGCGCCCCGTCGAGCGATCTGATCCAGATCAAGCCCTGAGTCAACGAGCCCTTTGGTATCCGAGAGTTTGATTCCCTCCACGTATTCCATGACCAGGACACGGTTGGTCGACAATTCGGGGTAACACGTCGGGATGTGGACAGCCGGATCCCGGTGGAAGTCGCGTCCGAATTGCCGCATATTGCGGGCCTCTCGCGTGAAATCGAGTTCATGGCGGAATACTCGGCGAAACTCAGCGGCCATGGCGATGGGACGATAGTTCTCGAATTCCGGGATTCGTTCGGCCATCTGGGCCAGACCCGTGAGGATATCGAGGTCGACTTCGACTTTGCGTTGGATCCCAGCCTTCTGAATCTTGACTACGACTTGTTCGCCCGTCTTGAGTCGTGCCCGATGGACCTGACCGATGGAGGCGGATGCCAGGGGCTGATCGTCGAACGATTGAAAGACCTGGTCGGGCGGCGATCCCAATTCAATCTCGAGAATGCGTCTTGCGACTTCCGGGGGATCCGCCGGCACATCCGCCTGAAGCTGCTGCAATTCGTCGGCCAGTGCGACGCCGACCAGATCGGGACGAGTACTGAGAAACTGGCCGAGTTTGATGAAGGTTGGCCCCAATTCGCCAAGGGCCATCCGCAGTCGCGTCTCCCAGGAATGACGGGCGATGGCAGCTCCACCTGGCGCTTTCAAGAAGTCTTTTGCGAAGTCGGGTCCCAGGCGGTCGATCCAGCCTGCCAGCCCGTACTTTCCCAGTACGGCGGCGATCTCCCGCCATCGATTGATGTGGCGGTAGACTTGCGGGATGGAGCTGATTCGCATAACGAGCCAACTAAGGAGGGAGGACCAGCGACTTTCTTCCACTCTAATCGGAAGGCGAGGGTACGGCCAGAAAGATGAGAGGACGTGCCGAAAAAGGGGGGCTTGCGGCAGCGGTTTCGGGGCCCCGGAGGGTTGCCCAGAAATCCGCGGAAAAAAATATCTTGGGGTGGCTTGTAGGGGCTTGGGCAACCGATATAATGGCTTCTGTCAGTCGCACACAAATGTTTGTGAGTGACGGCAATCCAAAGGCCTGTGCCGACTTCCAAAAGAGTTTTTCAGCTTTTTCGGTTTCGACCGTTTGACAAGGAAGTCACCCCTCGCTATATTTGGAATTCTCGCTGGTGCGACAAGCACCGGCGGTTAGATGGTCAGGGGACATGCTCCTGTGCGGAGAGTGGTTAGGAGCATGACCCCTGTCTATTTGACAGAGGAGGCTGAGAGGAAGTTGCTCGCAGGCCTTCGTTGATCTTTGACAATTTGGTTGTGTTTAAGAGTGGCATCTTAATAAACGTGAGAGCGCCAATGAGCGGTCAACCGTTGCGGCTGTCGCAGACAGCAGTGGCGGGAGACTGCGAGATTTGGATCGTTACTTTACAGCACCGTTCCCTGGTGCTGATCTTGGTAGCAACCATGAGTTGGATGTTCCAGGCGATAGTTTGGAGCGTTGGATTCATGTGGCCAAGCTACTAAGGGCGTATGGGGGATGTCTTGGCGTCAGGAGCCGATGAAGGGCGTGGAAGTCTGCGATAAGCCTGGGGAAGTTGACAAACGAGCGTTGATCCCGGGATTCCCGAATAGTCGTACACTGAATTCATAGGTGTACGTTGGCAACGCAGTGAACTGAAACATCTCAGTAACTGCTGGAAAAGAAAGAAAACTCGATTTCCGTAGTAGCGGCGAGCGAACTGGAAATAGCCCAAACCGCGGGGATTTTCCCTGCGGGGTTGTAGGGCCTTCCACATGGGAGTTACAAAGCAACCCGGTAGCCGAACTGCACTGGAAAGGCAGGCCATAGAGGGTGACAGCCCTGTAGGCGAAATCGGTGTTGCCTCCCGGAGGGTACCTGAGTAGGTCGGGTCACGTGGAACCCCGACTGAATCTACGGGGACCATCCCGTAAGGCTAAATACTCCCTGACGACCGATAGTGAACCAAGTAGGGCGACTGAAAGGTGAAAAGAACCCCTGTTAGGGGAGGGATAAGAACCTGAAACCATACGCCTACAAGCGGTCGGAGCACTATGATCAAACCACTTCGGTGGTTCATGTGTGACGGCGTGCCTTTTGCATAATGATCCGGCGAGTTACCGTCTGCGGCTTGGTTAAGGCCTTCCGGGCTGGAGCCATAGGGAAACCGAGTCTGAATAGGGCGACAATGTCGTAGGCGGTAGACGCGAAACTGCGTGAGCTACCCATGAGCAGGTTGAAGCGCGAGTTATATCGCGTGGAGGACCGAACCCACTTGGGTTGAAAACCGAGGGGATGACTTGTGGGGAGGAGTGAAAGTCTAATCAAACGCAGAGATAGCTCGTTCTCTCCGAAATAGCTTTAGGGCTAGCCTCGAGCCACTACACACTGGGGGTAGAGATACTGAATCGGTTTGGGGCCCTTCCCAGGGTACCCTGCTGAACCAAACTCCGAATACCAGTGTGATTATCTCGGGAGTCAGTCCGCGGGGGATAAGCTCCGCGGTCGAGAGGGAAACAACCCAGACCATCTGCTAAGGTCCCGAAGCAAGTCTTAGTCGCTAAGGAAGTTGAATTGCGGTGACAGCCAGGATGTTGGCTTAGAAGCAGCCATCATTTAAAAAGTGCGTAACAGCTTACTGGTCGAGCAATTCAGCGCCGATAATGAACGGGAGTAAGTCTTGCACCGAAGCAGTGGATGACGCGTAAGCGTCGTGGTAGGAGAGCGCTGTAGATCAGATACGAGTCGCACCGGAAGGAGCGATGTTGGGGTCTACAGGTGATTATGCCGGAATGAGTAACGATAAAGCAGGTGAGAATCCTGCTCGCCGAAAGCCTAAGGTTTCCTGGGGAAGGTAAATCCGCCCAGGGTTAGCCGGTGCCTTAGTTGAGGCCGAAAGGCGTAGACGATGGACAGCAGGTTAATATTCCTGCGCCGCGGCAGTGGACCGATGGAGGGACGGCGTCCCAAAGGTGATCAGCCGAGTAGAAATGGCTGTAGAGCGTTGCAAGGTGGCGGGACAGGAAAATCCGCCCGCAGAATCCAAGTGACGAACTCGAGGACAATTATGATTCTGAAGTCATCAGCGGGACGTTCAAGAAAAGCTTCTAAGGGTTGAAACTGTTGCGACCGTACTAAAACTGACACAGGTAGGCGAGACGAGTAGTCTAAGGCGCTC
>CAYSCH010000163.1:0-19184 GCA_964429355.1 uncultured Planctomycetaceae bacterium
TGCCGGCTGCTCGATCGGGGCCCCCGCAAGTTACTACGGTATGAAGAACTACGGTAATGGTGCGCAGAAGCGGGCGGGCAATGCGGTTCCGGGCCTGGAGAAATATCATGGCACGGAGGCGTTTCTGACTGAGGCCCTGACGATCGAGGCCAAGGCGCACGTCGCGGAGGCCGTTAAGGCAGGCAAGCCCTTCTTTCTTTACCTGGCGCACTACGCCGTGCATGCGCCGTTCAACTCCGATCCGCGATTTGCCGCGAACTACACGAGCTCGGGCAAACCGGAACAGGCCCAGGCCTTTGCCACATTGATTGAGGGCATGGACAAGTCGCTGGGTGATGTGCTCGATCACCTGGATGCGCTTGGCATTGCGGAGAACACGCTCCTGTTTTTCCTCGGCGACAATGGTTCCGACGCCCCGCTCGGACACGAGCACGCTGTTGCCTGTGCCGCTCCGCTCCGTGGCAAGAAGGGTGCCCATTATGAAGGAGGCATGCGAGTGCCGTTCATCGCTGCCTGGGCAAAGCACAGTGGCGACAACCCCTGGCAAAAGCGTCTGCCGATTCCCGCGGGGTTGGTCCAAAGTCAGCAGGCCGCTGTCTACGACCTCTTCCCGACGATCCTCTCTCTGGCCGGCACTGAACCGCCGGAGGGGCATGTCGTTGACGGTCTCCGCCTCGATACGCTTCTGGCGGGAGGGCCGGACTCAGGCCGCAAGGAAGAGTTTTTGATGAATTACCCCCACTCGCCCCATCGAAGCAACTATTTTACCTGTTACCGCAACGGCGATTGGAAGGTAATCTATCACTACTTCCCCTCCGAGGCCTCCGAGAACTCCCACTACCAGCTCTACAACCTTGCCGCCGACCCATTCGAGTCGACCAATCTCGCCCCCTCGAATGCCGACGAGCTCCGCCGGATGATGGAGGGCCTGATTAGGAGCATGGAAAGACACAATGCCCTCTGTCCGGTCACAGAGGAAAACGGCGGCATTCCGCTGAAGCCGGTGATGCCATGATGGCGGCCGGATGGTGAGTCCCGGGCGCCGCGCCGGACTCACATTGGTCGGCGGGTGCGAGAAGAGGCTAGGGGGCACGCAGTTCTCCGATTCTGCGTCTGCCGCCAGGACTCGGGCTAATGGCGCCCCTTTCGGTTCTCCTGTGTGACCAATCCCGCCGACCGAGCCGCCGCCGAAGACACTTCTGGCAATAAGGCCACCGAACCCAAGTTCCGGTAGGTTCCCGCCTTCCTCACTTTTGATTAGACTGTGAGGAAAGCCCTGGCAGAAGTGGCCGATATCCTGTCCGCTAGAATGGTGCTGCGATGCCTGCGAATCGTTGTAAGTATCTGACCTGCAATCGGTTGCATTGATGTCATGTCGTTCAAAGATGGATCGTGAGGAGAACGCTGCATGTTGAGTTCTCAACCGGCCACTTCCGGTCAGATGACGCCTGAAGAGGCAGTCCGCCGGGTCGCACAGACTCGCGAAATGCTCTCGCAGGAGGTTCACAAGGTCATCATCGGGCAGGACGAGATGCTGGAACAGATGCTCATCTGCATCTTCTCGCGTGGCCATTGTCTGACGATTGGAGTCCCGGGGCTGGCCAAGACTCTGACCATATCGACGCTGGCCAGGGCCCTGGCGATGAACTTCAGCCGGATCCAGTTCACTCCCGACCTGATGCCAAGCGACATCACCGGCACGGAGATCATCGATCAGGACCAAGCCACCGGGCAGCGCCAGTTCCGGTTCGTGAAGGGACCGATTTTCTCGAACGTGGTCCTTGCCGACGAGATCAACCGCACGCCCCCCAAGACCCAGGCGGCGCTGCTCCAGGCGATGCAGGAATACGAGGTCACCTGCGCAGGAAAGACGTACCCGCTCGATCCGCCGTTCTTCGTGATGGCTACGCAGAACCCAATTGAGCAGGAGGGGACTTATCCGCTCCCGGAAGCGCAACTCGATCGGTTCATGCTGTCGATCAACATTGGCTATCCGTCGCGGGACGAAGAACGGGAGATTGTGCTGGCAACGACCCAGACTGTCAAGAAAGACGTCAACCCGGTGCTCCACGGGCGGGACATTCTCTGGATCCAACAGTTGGTTCGCCAGGTGCCAGCCAGCCAGCACATGGTCGACTACGCCGTCGATCTGGTTCGCGCCACTCGTCCCCGGGAAGACTATTCACCCGACTTTGCGAAGAACTGGCTGGCATGGGGTGCCGGGCCTCGGGCCGCCCAGAACATGATCCTCGGGGCGAAGGCGAGGGCAATTCTACATGGCCGTTTCGCGGTGACCGCGGAAGACATCCGCGTGATAGCCTATCCAGTGCTCCGGCACCGTCTTTTCACGAACTTCAATGCGGATGCGGAAGGGGTCGATGTCAACCAGGTGATCGACAGGATCCTGGCCACGGTCAAAGAGCCGGCCTATGGTGACGCAGTCGCGGCGCAGCCGCGAACGGTCAAGATTTCTCCAGCCCCCACCGCGGCGAAGGCGGGCGAGATGGCGATTCCTTCGCCCGCGGCTCCGCCGACTCCGTCAGCGGGTGCCGCAGCGGGCGTGGCTGCCGCCGCGGAGGCCGCCGCGGCAACATCGCGGGCGGCAGCCCCGCCGACTCCTGCTGCCCCGCCTTCGTTCAGGCGGTCGGGCAGCGGAAAGCCCACGACCAGCGGCCCTCCGCCGTCGGGCCCGGTCCCGCCTCCCGGCGGGTTACGGTGAATGGGGTATCGCGTCGTACCGCTCCCGAGCATAACGGGGCATTCAGGAAGAACCTGCGTCGCTCATTGCGAAGTGGTTCCGGCGAGATGTCGAAAAAAGGCCGCCGCCCAGATTCACGGCGCAAGGGAAGATCAAGCCTTCTGAGCCCACCGTCGGATCGCCACCGAAATGGGGCGGAGGCGGAACTCGCCACGGAATGGGAATGGACAAGACGCACCGAACGGCAATCGCCGCCACCCACGCCTGGTGAGTGGCGGCGTCTGAGTCGTTCTCGCAATCAGGCGAGGTTTTCAGATACGAGTATTCTCGTGGATACGGTGGATTGTCCGCGAGTTGGGAAAGCCCCTGCGATCCGGCGGTCAGTTCCAGCCGTCTTTCGATCGGCCGCATTTGCGTTTTTCGGCAGGCGTGAGTTTGTCGGTCATGCTGCTCACCTTCAGCTTGAGCGCGAGCCGGGTAAGCAGAGCGGCTTTGTCCGTCCCCAGCTTGGCCATTGCCCGAGCCTTGTGGTTGTCGGCGGTGCTCTTGGCGAGCTTGAGGATCTTGCCAATCTCTTCGCAGGTGCAACCCAGGCTAGCCAGGCGGACAACTTCTTTTTCTCGGGGTGTCAATTCGGACGCCATAAGAAATACCCTCAACAGGATGTGTCAGTAAGGAGGTGCCAAGGATATTTATACAGACAATGCGATGCGATTACCAGATACGGCCCGGGCCGAAGATGCTTTTTAGAGCCGTGAGCCAAACCGCCGATTGTGCAAATCCAAGCCCGACTCCTGCGTTCTGTCAGGGCTTTTTACGAGTGTCCTCCAAAGCGTTTCGATTCATGGCCAATGCATTTGCGAGGGCCTGAGCCAGGTCTACGTGGAGGAATCACTCGGCACATCGCCTGCGGACGGACGAGTTGGCCGCATCCGGGAATCATTCGGACAGAACGGCCGCCGGAGAATCTGCAAATGGTCCCCGACGGCAATTTCAAGGTCGTGGAAAAACCGACAAGGAACTCGACGAGCGTGTCGTGGGGGGCGGTGGTTCCTCGCGGGGTAGCGAGTCATCAGGAATACCAAGAAGCGAAAAGTCCGAGAATTCCTGGGAATCACGGGCTGGAAGGTATTGTTGCCCCCCATGCGGACGGGTGGCGAACGTCCTGCAGATTCGGCGGGGTAACGGCTGTACTGATATTTGCAGGCTGGGAGCGGCAGTTACCCCTCTAGAGGGAATCGAGCAGAGGAACTCCACATTCCGATGCCGATTGAGTTTTCGGCCGATTTCGACATGCTTACCAAAAGAGACTGACAACCCAATTGGCCACGAGCAGAACGATCAGGGTGTAGCCAAAACCTTGCGGCAACCATTTTCCCAAGGGGTAATCCTGCTTACGGACGAGCGCCAGGATGCGGTAGGGGAACTGTAACAGCACGGCAACGGCTATGACCCACCCGAGTGGGTGCAGGGCCAGCGACCGGGCAAACTGACCTTGAAAGAAACACAGCAGGCTTCGCGTCAGCCCGCAACCGGGGCAATCGATGCCCAGCAGGCTCTTCGACATGCAGAGGCTCGGCATTGGCAACCCCGCCATCCCGGCCAGTTCCACACGGTCGTTGGTCGGCACGCGGAAGACGACCGCCGACGCCACGATGGCGCAGGCCACGATCAACATGAAGCGGTGGCGCTTCCACCAACTGTTTTTTATTTCCAAGGGCGTCCCAGACTTCGATCGTAATATTGCTCATAATGGATCTACTTCGCCGGGGCTCCGCGCTCGGCGTTGAACTTCTTTGCCTTCTCCATCATTTCGGCGATCGACACCGGCTTGCCGCCCTGCCGCTTACTCTCGTCGGCGGCTTCCATGAAGGCAAACAGCTCGATCGTCTCTTCCTTGGGGATCGGGGACACGCCGGACTTGAAGAACTTGCAGATTTCTTCCACAAGGGGCTTGTAACCTTCGTAGTCCCCGCCCGGCTGAATACCCTTGGTGCCGAACACGGTGGCGCCGTAGCCGGGTTTTCCGGCGCGGATGCCACGGAAGGTGCCGATGCGACCGCCTTTCCAGGTTCCCACGACGAAATGGGTCCCGTCGGTGGCCGTGCACGAAACCGTCTCGCATCCCTGCCCCATGATCGTGAATAGGATCTCGCAGCCGTGAACGCCGTACCAGAAGAGATCGGGATGGTGCTCTTCCAGACTGCACGGGCTGTAAGCGTCGCAGCCGCGGATTTCGCCGATGGGGGAGTTATTACGCATCTGCTGGAATCCGGAGGCATACCGCAGCGAGGAACTGGAGAAGCAGGGCACCTTGGCTTCCTCGGCAAGTCGGAAGATCTCCAGCACGTCGGCGAGCGAACCGGCCATCGGCTTGTCGATGAACAGCGGTTTGCACGCTGCGATGGCCGGTTTGGCCTGTTCGAGGTGCGGACGACCGTCAACGCTTTCCAGCAGAATCACGTCGACGTGAGGCAGCATCTCCTCGATAGTATCGTAGATTGTGACACCTTTGTCGCGCAACTTCTGGGTGTAGCCCTCCACCCGCTCATAGCTGCTGGGGTTGTCCATGGTGGGGCCGGGAAAGCCGGCCGTAACGACCACGTCTGCAAGCACTCCCTCCGCATTGGGGTCGTTGAGCACGTCGGTGAACGCCACCACATGGGACGTCGTAAGGCCGATGATCCCTGCCCGCAGGGCACCCTCCCGAACCTTCGGTGGTTCGGCCGACAGCGAGCAGGCTGGAGCCGCCAGCAGAAACGCGGTGACAGAACAGGCAAGCAGTGAGCGAAACATGAGAATCCTCCGAAAAGGTGCTCTTGAGTGGTGGTTGCTGTGCCGTTAAGGAGTTCAGGACTCAGCCTGCCGGATCGGGCAGCCGTTCGAGCAACGGCAGGCTGAGATTCTAACCTTTGGCAGACGAAGATGCGAACCCCAAGGGGCGGGCATGAGAACTCATTGGCCAGCGATGATGGCGTCGAGTCGCTTGTTCTGTTCCTCGAGCGAGAGGCCGCCGCTCCCTTCGATGGTCATGTAACCGTTGTAGCCGATTTCCTCGATGCAGTTGCGTACGGCAGGCCAGTCGACCTGGCCATCGCGGATGTCGACGAATGTTCCGCCACTTGGGTTGGACTTGTCGATCACGAAGTCTTTGACGTGCATCTTGACGATCAGGTTACCCAAGACCGCGAGCCACTCCTCGGGCTTGGCGTACTTGACGTGATTGCCAATATCGTAGTAGGCCTTGACCCAAGGGCTGCCGAAGGACGCGATGAAGTTGGCCGCCAGTTTTGGCCTGACCCAGAAGTTGTTCCACACGTTCTCCAGCGCGATGATTACCCCCGTCTTTTCGGCCACCGGGATCAGTTCCTCGACGGCCTTCCGCGAAGCGTCGGTGGCACGGTTCTGTTCGGCGATATAGTCCGCATACGGGGCATTGTCCCCTGCCACCACCTGCGTCACGTGCGACGTTTTTTCGTCCAGCTCGATGTCAAAATCCCACGGTTGGGGGATTGCGACCTTGGCGTTCAGGCGGCACGGAACCAGCAGCAGGGCGCTTGCGCCGTAAGCCTGGGTGGTCGTCAGGGCCTGCTTCACCTGGGCAATCTCTTTGGCAGCCACCGCCGGGTCATTGAAGTTCGCCCAGCCGAACAAGAGGGAATGTATCTCCATCGAGAGTGACTCGGCGAGCTTGCGAGCGGCGGCTGCCTTTTCGATGGGAACGTCCCACTGTTGCGACACTTCGATCCCGTCAAACCCAGCCGCCTTCCAGGCGGTGAGGGTCTTTTCGTCGGGTGTGCCGATGAGGGACTTTTTCAGCCGAGTCTTGAAGGGGGCAGCGTGCAGATCTCCTGCGGCAAGCAGGCCCGCGGTCGCGGCGGAAGCGGCGAGGAACTGGCGGCGATTGAACACATCTGGCATGGCAGAAACTCCGAGTCTTCAGCGGTTGTGGGCAACTTGGGATGCGAATCAGCGATCCACAGTATGCCAAACGCCCAATCGGCGGTCAAATTTCCCCTCCGATGACCCGTGTCGACCAGAGAACCAGAAAGTACGCATCGCCGCCGGCAAGGTCCGGCCCTGGGAGATAGAGGAACTGTCTGGGGAGTCGGTCGCGGGTACCTCTGTCGGCGGGGGTCGGAATGGGAATATCCGTTGCCTCAGCAACCCAGGTCGGGTAAGCTACGCGTTTTGGCGGGTGTTGAGACCGTGAATGTGCGGTTTCTCCAGTTGGTACGGAGGGGCACCGGAGTGCCGGCACCAAGAGTTTCCCCGCTGATGGCCGATACATGCTCGACAGCACTAAGTGACAACCCGGAGAGATCGAGAAGTGTTCCGCAAAGAACGGATTCGACGCGAAGTACTGACAAGGTCTTCGACTCCCCTTCTGATTCTCGTGCTCTCGGTGAGCGCGACGTGTGAGGTGACGGCCACGGACTGGGCCAAAGCCATGTTCGATCACACCACACATGATTTCGGCATGGTTCCGCGAGGTTCGGAGGCGGAGCATCGTTTTACCATCGAGAACATTTATCTCGAGGATGCGCACATCAAGAGTGTATCCTCGACCTGCCAGTGCACCTCGGTGAAGGTGACAGAACCCTCGCTCAAGACCCACGAAAAGTCGCAAGTCATTGCCACACTCAACACGCGACAGTTCACCGGTTCGAAGGACGCCACGATCAGGGTCGTGTTCGACAAACCGTTTCCCGCCGAGGTACAGCTTCATGTCCGCTCGTATATTCGGACCGACGTAGTCCTTGAACCGGGGAGCGTACGTTTTGGTGAGGTGACGGAAGGAAAGGAGGTTACCAGGCTGATCGACCTTCGCCACGCTGGGAGTCCCGACTGGAAGATAACCGGTTGCGAGAACGAGGACCCCAACGTGTCGGTGGCGATCAAACCGATTTCCAGCGATGCCGCGCAGACCGCATATCAGTTGGCGTTCACCCTCAAGGCGACGGCGCCGGCGGGCTACATTCGGCGTCACGTGGCCCTTCTGACCAACGACCAGAATCCAAACGCTCAACGTGTGTTGGTCCTTCTGGAAGGAGTGGTCACTCCAGCCGTCTCGGTCCGGCCGTCGCCATTGAACTTCCGACTAGTTCCGGTTGGCCGTGAGGCCACGGCGAGAATTGTGGTCCAGGGGCAGCAAGATCTTCAGATCCTCGAGGTGGTCGGTCCCGATGCGCGTTTTGCGTTGGCACCGTCGGCAAAACTGAAGGAGTCCTCCCGGATCCATGTTCTGCCGGTCATCTTCAGAGCGGGCGCCAAACCAGGAAAGATTGAGGGCCAGATCCTGATTCAAACCGACATCGGCGGCGGACGCACGCTCCGGCTGGATGTCGTAGGAGAAGTGGTCGACATTTCCTCGAGCACACTCCCCGGAGTCTCCCCATCGACTGCCCCTTCGCCGGTGGGTGATGAATCTGTGCCCGCCACCGAAGAGCCTACACCGCCGGCCGAGGAGCCAGTGTCGGCAGAAGAGCCTGCACCGGCGGTCGAGGAGTCTGTGCCGGCGGCAGAAGAGCCTGCGCCGGTGGAAAAACGTGAATCCGGCGTGTGGCGACCTCGCGCGTAGCGGAGGTCGTTCCGTCCCTTGTTTGACGGCCGTTTGTCGGCTCTAATGGGCGATTCTTGATCGGTTTTGATGCGACTTCCGTGCTTGGCCAGAGTGCTGGGCTTGCTGGACGGTTCTCTCCCTGCCTATCTTCCATCATGGGCGGGATTGCGAGGCGGCGGTTCCTTCCCCAGGAGATCCGCACAGAACGAGATCTTTCCCAGGGGCTTGGATAGACGTCACCGGTCGTTTTGTTATCGGCTCTCAACAGCGACTAGAAATCGAGGAGATTTCCATGGGGATCGACCTTCGGAAAGACTATTGCTGCTCCCTGCTTGTTCCCACAAGCATGGGTGTCCGGCTGACGCCCGTGGGCGGGCAGCCCGTCCATTGCAGTGATACGTTTGTCATGCAGGCCACGAGCGCCGAATCCAACGTTGCGAGCATCTCCTCCTATCTTGGGCTCCCGGTGAAAGTGCTTACCACCTTCGTCAAGGGAAGCCCCATCGCCCGGTTCATTCAAGACAACCTGGCGAGCCGGCACATGGTCTACGAAGGCAAAGAGGTCGAGCAAGGTGGGCCGTGGGGCTACCGGCACCAATTCAACATCGCCGACAGCGGCCAGGGTTCGCGTGGCCCCCGAGTGCACAATGACCGCGCGGGTGAAGTCGGGCGGACCTTGAACGTCGAGGATTTCGACTTGGAGCGGATTTTCGGCAGCGAAGGGGTGCAGATTGTGCATCTCTCCGGGTTGATCGCGGCCCTGTCACCGGAGACCGGAAACTTCTGCCTGGAACTGGCGAGGGCAGCGAAGAGGCACGGCACGCGAATCTCGTTCGACCTCAATCACCGTGCCTCGTTCTGGAAGAACCGCGAGGAGGAACTCCGCCGGATCTTCCAGGAAATCGCCGGAATTTCCGACATCCTCGTGGGAAACGAAGAAGATTTCCAGCTCTGTCTCGGCATTGAAGGACCGGAGGCCGGCGGCAAGGGTCTGGCCGCGAAGATCGAGAGCTTCAAGGCGATGATCAATCGTGCCAAGGAGGCTTTCCCGAACGCCGACGTCTTCGCCACAACCCTCCGGCAGGTCGTCAGCACGAATTGCCACCTCTGGGGTGCGATCATGGCCGAGGGACAGGACTGGCACATTGTCGAGCCGCGAGAAATTCCTGTCCTGGACCGCATCGGCGGCGGTGACGGCTTCGTGGGAGGTATGCTCTACGCAATTCTGCGAGGCTGGGAGCCCGAGAAATGGGTCCAGTTTGGTTGGGCGTGTGGAGCGTTGGCCACCACCTTCCTCACCGACTACGCGCAACCGGCCGATGAAGACCAGGTCTGGAGTATCTGGCAGGGAAACGCCCGTGTCCGCCGCTGAGCCGCCCGGCTAACTTACCCAGGTAGTGATCCGCAGACAGAGCCGGGCGGTAGCCAACAGAAACTCGCTGATTGGCCAGGCCGATACGGCAACGACGATCAGCGACGCGCTGATCCAGTGAGTCGTTGGTACGGAGGTCCGGAATGCCGAGAGGCAAATCAACCCCGCCATCGCCCCGCAGAGGCCGCGGATGAAGTCGGTCATGGCAGGGCAGCGGCCGGTGAAGCCTTGGAGAATTTCGCACAAGGCGGCGGCCACAACCACCGCCAGAAAAGCGGCCCAACTCGTCCATCCCATGCGAGCTGCCAGAAACCAGGACGCGCCGGCCGCCAGCACGAAGTGGGCAAAATTGAGCAGAGCCGGAATTCCCTGGCCTCCGATCGATTTCGGCACCGGCGCAAACACGGCAATGCCCAGCAGGGCCATGATCGTCAGGATCATTACCGCTCGCGCTGGAGTCAGACGTGTTGCGGGGGCAGGAAGGTCCATAGAACATCACTCAGAAAGAAGAGCGGCTCCAAGAATCGTCTCCTGCTAGTCTAGCTAAGATTGGGAGGACCGGAGGTAGCGGGGCGCGGACTTTTTTCCCCACGAGTATGCCGCCATGCGAGTTTTAGCCCTCGAACCATACTGTGGTGGGAGCCATGAGGCCTTTCTGGACGGCTGGACACGGCATAGCCGTCACAACTGGACCGTTCTTGGCTTGCCGGCCAATCACTGGAAATGGCGGATGCGGCACACGTCTCTGAGTCTGCCAGAGACCCTGCGATACCGATACGCGAGGGGCCAATGGGATCTGCTGTTGTGCTCCGACATGCTCGACCTGGCCGCCTTCCTGGGACATGCGCGACACTTGATCGGTAATCTGCCGACGGTCGTGTACTTTCACGAGAATCAGTTAACCTATCCGGTTCGGCGCGAGGATGAGCGGGATCTGCATTTTGCGGTCACGAATCTGACGACAGCGTATACGGCCGATTCGGTGTGGTTCAATTCCGCTTTCCACCGCGACGAATTCCTCGACGCGGCCGACGAGCTGGTCAGGCGACTCCCCGCGGGGTTGCCGGACAACTTGATCCCGGCCATCAGGGGCAAGGCCGTCGTCGAATCGCCTGGCATCGATTCGATTGCTCCCTTGGAGGCTCGATCTCCAGGTCCGTTGCGGATTCTCTGGGCCGCACGATGGGAATTCGACAAACGGCCTGAGGACTTCTTCTCGGCCCTCGAGATTCTGGCAGAACGTCAGGTCGATTTTCGTTTGAACGTCGTCGGCGAACAGTTTCGCGACGTCCCCCCTGTGTTTGAGAAAGCCCGAAACCGTTTCGCCGGACGGATTGAGCGATGGGGATACCAGGAGTCGCGCCAGGAGTACATCCGCTGCCTGCAGGAATCGGACGTCGTCGTCTCGACGGCTATTCACGAGTTTTTTGGACTCAGTGTGATTGAGGCCATGGCGGCAGGAGCCCAGCCGCTCTTGCCGCATCGACTTTCCTATCCCGAGCTTCTGGCTCCGCTCGGAGATTCCTCCGCCCCGTTCTTCTACGACGGCACGGTAACCGATCTGGCCAACAAACTGCAGGATCTGGCGACCCGCCTCGACCGCCACACCCGAGTGCATCCGCAGACGCCCATGGCGGTGCACCGGTATTTCTGGAACCAAAGGGCAGAAGAAATGGACAGGCGGCTCGAACAGATTGGATCGAATCGAAGCCCTTAGAGCCGCTAAAAACACCACCGATTGTGCACATCCATGCCCGTGGGAGGCTCGCACGTCCTGTTAGGGCTTCTTAGCAATCCAAATCCAGGCTGACTCTACGTCGGCGAGCCGGCGTTCTGGACTGCCCGCTTGACGAGGCGAACCTCGTTGCCCTTCTCATTGTAGAGCACTTCGTCCATGAAGGTCTGGATTAACGCCAGACCTCGGCGTCCGACCGGCTCCAAAGCCCCCGGCTCGTTCAGGTCGGGAACCGCGCCAAGGTCGAAGCCGTTACCGTCGTCGCGAATCAAGAATCGGGCTTCTTTGGGGGTGACATGAATCTCCAAGTACACGCGCCGATGGCTGTAGGGCGCTTCCGCGGCACGCCTCTCGACGAGACTCAAGTCTCCTTCCTGGATAAGCTCATGTTCCACCTCTTGCACCTGCTCTTTGGTGATTTCCAGGTTGCCGTGGAAAATAGCGTTGAGAACGGCTTCCTTGAGAGCGACTCCCACTTGGAGCCGTCCGGTAAAATCGACGAGCCCCATCCCGCTAACCATTTGTTGCACGAGGTCCACGAGGGGATCGACCAGCGCCGGGTCGTTGTCCAGGGTGAACGTGAAACGGGCGTCGTCGAGACAGGTGATCAGCTTGGCGTGGCATCGATCAGCTTTGGCAAGGGTGAGAACCTCCTTGGCCGTATCCGCAAGTTTGTCGGCCAAGCGTGATTTCGGCACGTAGCTGGCGGCCCCCTTCTCAAGGGCCTCGATCGAGAGCGTCTCGCTGCCGTATGCGGTCATCAGGATGACCGGTATTTCCGGGAAATGCTTGCGAACCTCAGTGACCAGTTCCAGCCCGTTCATCTCCGGCATGGTCAGGTCGGTTACCACAAGGTTGGGAGAGATGTCCTTTATGCGTGCCAGAGCCTCCAGCCCGTTGACGGCATACACCACGGAGCACTCGAACCTTCGGTCCAACAGTTCCCCCACAAGACGACGATCCACCGCCGAGTCGTCCACAACGAGAATTGAAGTCATTGCTGATCCTCCCTTGCCAAGGCCAGACTAGCCATCTCGCCGCACGAAGTTTACCGAATCCTCGGGAACGGGGCCATACCCCACTTTTGGCTAAAGAAGGTCCAGTTTCGGTCGGTGGCCGCGCAATCGGTCCAGAGCTTCGATTGCCCGCGAAACCGGCTACAGGTTGGCTATGTCAGAAAGAATGCTCACCAAACGGCTTGCGCTGAGATCGTGCTTGAAGAGGCATGCGGCTGCTCCCTCTTTGATTACTTCCTGGGCGATTTCGGCTGCCGTGGCGCCGGTCATCGCCACGATGGGTATTCTTGGATAGGCTCTGCGGAGCCGGCGCAGCGTGTCCATTCCCCAACTGTCGGGCAGGTTCAAATCCAGAAAGGCGAGGTCGAAGTCCTGCTCACGAAGGCGCCGCAGTCCGATCGCAAGGAGACCTTCTCGCACCACCGTGGTCGAAGCGCCCGACTCTCGCAGCAGGGTCACAAGCAACTCGGCGTCGTCCGGATCGTCTTCGATCAGCAGAATCCGCACTTGGGGGGGGAGCATGTTCGTTTACCTTGGCGCCATCTGCCGCCATGGCGCTACCGATCGACTTGGCCACGTCGAGCTGCACCCAATCGGTGGCAAGGCTCGTGATCAGGTCGCCCCGCACGCGTCTGAGGCCCAACAGAATGCGGGCTACGCGTCTATTTGAAGCCTTTGCGGTGCCAATTACAATATGGGGCGGGCAGGGCATCCATCTTGTTCGCTCGCGGCCTGCGCTGCGACGAGGAAAGGAGTTTTGTCGGCATCCCAGGCTGACCGACGCTCGCCAGCAATTCGGTGCCCCTGAATGCTCAAATCGACGCGACACCCGTGACCCGAAAGCGAAACGATCATGTTCAGCCCAGACTCGGCCCTCCCTCAAAGCCCGACGTTGCGGCACAGGCCATCTTGTCGTCCGCTCAGATTCTTCCTGGCTGCATTTGCGGGCATCCTTTTGGCGTCTGGGCTGCCTTCCGTTCGCGCGGATGCCCAAGGGGAGGCGGTGGACGTACCGTCGTGGGCCCCGATCTCCCTTCATCCGGGAAATCCTCGCTACTTCCTGTGGCGCGACCGGCCGACCGTTCTGGTAACCTCGGGTGAGCACTACGGTGCCCTCCTGAATCTGGATTTTGACTATCTCCGCTATTTGGACGCACTTGCTGCCGATGGTCTGAACCATACGCGGACTTTCTCCGGCATTTATCGCGAACTGCCCGATTCCTTTGGAATCACCGACAACACCTTGGCGCCCAAGCCGCTCCAGTACATCTGCCCTTGGCTCCGAAGCGATCAGCCGGGATACAAGGATGGGGGAAACAAGTTCGATCTGAACAAATGGGATCCCGCCTATTTCTCTCGTCTTCGCGACTTCATCGAGGCGGCTCGGGAACGTGGGATTGTTGTGGAGATGACTCTCTTCTGCACGATGTACAAGGACGAATTGTGGGGAGTGTGCCCGCTCAATACGCTCAACAACATTAACGGCATCGGAAGTTGCCCGCGAGAAGAGGTCTTTACGCTCAAGCACGACGATGTCACAAAGGTCCAGCTGGCCCTGGTCCGCAAGGTTGTTTCCGAGCTCAGATCGTTCGACAATCTGTTCTACGAGATCTGCAACGAACCCTATTTCAACGGGGTAACGCTGGAGTGGCAGCACCGGATTGCCGACGAGATTGTCGACGCCGAGAAGGATTTCGCCCACAAGCACTTGATTTCACAAAACGTCGCCAACGGCGCCGCCCTTGTCGAGAATCCCCATAGCAGCATTTCGATCTTCAACTTCCATTACTGCGTGCCGCCGGAAGTGGTGGCCATGAACTATGATCTTGCCCGGGTGGTCGGCGAGAACGAAACGGGGTTCCGCGGCAGTGACGACCTCCTCTACCGGACGGAAGCCTGGGCGTTTCTCGTTTCCGGGGGAGCGTTGTTCAACAATCTCGACTATTCCTTCACGCCGGCCCATCCGGGTGGGACCTTTCTCGACTACAAATCACCCGGTGGCGGTACCGCGGAGCTTCGCAAGCAACTCGGTGTCCTGAAGCGATTCTTCGACGAGCTTGATTTTGTGCACATGAAGCCTCAGCCTGCGGTCGTCAGGAGCGTTTCGCCCCAGTTGACCGCCTATGCCCTGGTTGACCCCGGAAGGATCTACGCCGTCTATCTGCACACGCCTTTACCCCAGAAACCGAAAGGTATTCGTGAACACAGGATCAGCGATGCCACCGCGACCCTCGGCATCGAGGTCCCGCCTGGCAAGTATCGCGTCGAGTGGGTGAGCACAAAGAACGGCTTGGCGGAGGAGAGCCACACTGTCGAGCATGAAGGCCAGATTCTCAACCTGAAATCGCCCGTTTTCTCCGACGATATTGCCCTGAGAATCCGCGCGACAGAGTAGGGGCCGGTCAGCACCCGTCACGAGGTGAGTTCCGAGCGGCATAGCGGTCTTGGAGAAGAACGCTTCTTCAACAGCGGGCTTTCACCGCCGGTTTCTCCCAGAGTTTGCGAGGTCCTGGCTGCCGAGCCGGCGATCGGAGATCCCAAGCGGTTCATAGTACCCAACCTTCGCGGTACTCCTGGTGCAGCATGGCGTTTGCATCGTCGTTGTTGGTGAACCGGTCGGCGGCCGCGTCCCAAATCAAAGGTTTGTCCGTGCGGAGGGCGAGGTTGCCCAGCAAGACGAACTCGGTGATTCGCTCGGCCCAGTCGAAGTTGCACCCACCCGGTTCTCCACCGCGGACGGCCTCGATCCATTCGCCCCACGTACCGGGACGGCGGGGGAGAGTCTGCGGAGTATCGAGGAACTTCCTGCCCCGATCGACCGGGTAGACGGTCGATCCGAACATGACACCCTCATCGCCAATGTACATCGTTCCCTCGCTGGGGTAGGGGGCTCCATCGAGCACCTTCGGCCGCGGTGGCTTCAAGCCGCCGTCGTACCACAAAAGTCGCACCGGGCCGCGTCCGTCTTGCTCCGGGTAGTCGTAGGTAACGATGGAGGCGAGGGGGGCGCTTTCCGGGAAAGCGATCGTGGCCGAGGCCTCCACGGCCGTCGGGTGGGTGAGTTTCAGGGCCCGATAGGGGGTATTGACGTGATGGCATCCCATATCGCCCAGGGCCCCCGTGCCAAAATCCCACCATCCTCGGAAGTTCCAGGGGTGGTAGACCGCCCGTCGAGCACTGCGGTTCGCCTTGACCTGAGCGACGGCGTAGTGCCCTTCTGGCCACTCAGCCTTGAACGGACGTAACGCAGCAGGTCCGAGCCAGAGATCCCAATCGAATGTCGAAGGGACCGGATCTTCTCCGGCCGGAAGTTGCATTCCCTGGGGCCACAGCGGTCGGTTGCTCCAGATATGAACCTCGCGGACCGTCCCAATGGCGCCGGCACCGATCAATTCACAGGTGCGGCAAGCTTCGTTACTCGTATTCGGAGAAGCCGTGACCTGGGTCGCCACGCCTTTCTCGCGAGCCACCCGCACGACCTTGCGGAGTTCCTTGACGGTTCGCGTAAGCGGCTTCACGCAGCAGACGTGCTTGCCTGCCTCCAGGGCGGCCAGGCAGATGACGGCATGGGTATGGTCCGGGGTACCGATGTAGACGGCGTCGACATCCTTCTCGACCTTGAGGATTTCGCGGTAATCGCGATAGCGTCGGGCCTGGGGCCACTGATCAAATGCCTTCTTGGCGTAAACGTCGTCGACATCGCACAGACCAACGACCTGGAATCCCGCCGCATCACAGGCCTTCATTTGGCCGAAGCCGACGCCCCCGACACCGATTCCCACCAGGGTCGGCTTCTCGCTGGGCGGCGTTTGCCCCGGGCCGCCGAGCACATGTCGAGGAACGATCGCTGCCGCGGTGGTCAGCATCGCGGCGCCGCGCAGGATTTGCCGGCGAGTGACTGCGGTCTGTCCCGCACCGTGTGTCTGGCAATTCAGTGCCGTCGGATACGTGACTCGGGGAGTACTCTGCATTTTGGCTTCTCCGCTGTCTGGTGACACTGGTCGTGGCTGCGATGTGGGACAACATACGGAATCCCGACGCCGATAGCAAGCAGATCCCGCTGCCGGGCTGCCGGCCGCGATCCGGAACCGGGATCTCTCGCCGATGTAACCGACAGCCCCTGCTTGACGAATCGCGCAGGATTCAGAAAGCCCGCTTCCTCACGGGGGCATCAAACCGTTTCGGGCAATTCGTAGCCCTTTCTCCGTGGTCGGTCGAGGAAGGCATTGGCCTCGTCGTCGCCGGGAAAGATTTCCTTCTCCGGATCCCAAATCATTCTACGTCCGACCCAGCGGGCGATGTTGCCGAGATGGCACAATGTCGTGGACCGTTGCCCGATCTCGACGTCGGCAATCGGCTTCTCCCGCGACTTGATGCACTCGAGCCAGTTCTCGGTGTGGTTGGTGCTCTCGTAGAGGTGGATTTCGTCGTCGCGAATCGGTTCTTCGACCAACTCGGGCGGACTGGACGTGACTCGTCCGCGGAAAATCTCGATCTTGCCCTTATCGCCGACAAAGATCGCACCACCCGGATTGCCGTCGTCCAGCTTGACCGTGATTCCATTGGCGTAGCGGAAGAAGACCATCGGGCTAGAACAGCTCTTCTCACCCCGCTCACGAGATTCAGGTTGCGTGTAGGTAGGTGGATCGAACTTGGGACCCTCCGTCCAGATTTCGACCGGTCCGGTCTCGTCCATTCCCAGGGCCCACTGGATCTGGTCCAGCCCGTGGGCTCCCCACCCGGTCATCTCTCCCCCCGAGTAAGGCCGGAAGGAAATCCACCCTGGGTTCGCCCTGGGCGTGCAGAGGTCCTTGTTGTACGGAACCAGTTCGTTGGGTCCGCACCACTTGTCCCAGTCCAATCCGGCGGGGACCGGCTGGGCGGGTAGAGCGCACTCCCAGGGGCTGGGATAATTGTGTCCGATCACCATCTCGATCTTGCCGACTCGGCCGTTACGGATCAGTTCGCAACCGAAACGATTCTCCTTCTGCGACCGCTGTTGGCTTCCGGTCTGGAAGACTCGGCCATACTTGCGGACCGCCTGCACCATCAATCGCCCCTCGCGGATGGTAAGCGACATAGGCTTCTCCGCGTAGACGTCCTTGCCGGCCTCGCACGAATGAATCGTGACCAGGGCGCGCCAGTGGTCGGGCGTGGCGGTGACGATGGCGTCCACGTCTTTGCGTTCCAGCAACTCATGATAATCGTTGTAGGTTTCGACATTGTACTTCTCTCGCAGCCTAGCAGCCGTGTTGGCGTTGACGTCGGCGATCGCGACCGCCCGGCCGTGCTTGGAGTTCACACAGTTCTGGAACACCCCCGATCCCTGTCGGCCGATGCCGATACCGCCGATCCCGATACGGTCGTTGGCACCAAGGCGGTCTTCTGAGGCGAGTACATGTCGGGGAATCCAGTACGGAAGCGCGAGCGTACCAGCCGCAGCCATAGCTGTGCGCTTGAGGAATCGTCTTCGGCTCACGCGTCTCATTTCGTTTCTGGCCATGTCTCCCTCCGGTGGTGTGGAATCAGGCGGGCAACGCGGAGTCGCTCCGCGGAGCGGCAAAATCGTTTCAACACTACGTAACAGCACCGCCCCATTATGGTCCGCCTCGCGGCGCATGAGAAGAGATGGAATCCTGGACCTGCGTGAGGCTACTGGCGGACATGCGGGCGCCAATTGCGACGGTGCGATCACTTGCCGATACAGTTGATCGCCTTGTCCGTCCGCAGCAGGATCTGCTCGTCCAACAACATGGCTCAAATTCACGTCGCTACGGCCTCTGGCGCGAACAGCGATTGCCGTGTTCTTCCGTCCGCCGATCGCATACACCAGGCTGCCCTCGGCGATTGAGGTCGGGCAGATGTAGCCATCGGGGACATTTTTTCCCGCTCATTGGGGGGGTGAATGTCCGTCCCGGAAAAATGGCGGTCCGTGGGGTCTGGCTGTCGCTGGACGCCGCCACCCAGCCTAAGGATGCCGGTTTCGGCGAAACATGACGCTGGTGGCCCCTTGATCTTTGGGCGGCGGCGCGCGACCATCTTTCCTGCCAGGCACGCGGCAGTCAATCACTTCATCCTGATGGGATTCGCACACCATGCTGGACCGGTTTTTTGGGCTTCGCAAGAACGGAACGACGGCCAGCACAGAATTGCTGGCCGGGTTGACCACGTTCCTGACGATGGCCTACATCATCTTTTTACAGCCGATGGTATTGACGGGTGGTTTTAACAAGAGCCCCACCGGCATGGACTACGGTGCCGTGATGATGGCCACCTGCGTCTCGGCCGCCCTGGCCAGTGCCCTGATGGGACTCTACGCCCGTTACCCCATCGCCCAGGCGCCAGGGATGGGCGAGAACTTCGTTTTTGTGGTTTCGGTGCTTCCGGCCGCAGCGACCTTGATCGATTCCCGGGTGGCAGCGGGCACAATGGCAGCCGGATCTGTCGCCCCCTGGCAGGTTGCGCTGGGAGTGACGTTCATCTCCGGTGTTCTGTTCCTTTTGCTCTCGCTCCTGGGAGTTCGCCAGGCGATCCTCGAGGTGATCAGTCCCAGCATGCGGAACGGCATCGCCGTGGGGATAGGATTGTTCATCGCGTTCATTGGGTTGCAGGGTGCCACGGTCATCGTCCCCTCGGATGGGCAACTCGTCACGCTTAATCGGCAGGTGGCGTCTCCGGATGTGCTGGTTTTCACCTTCGGTTTGCTCCTGACGGCGGGGCTGTATGCGAGGGGGATACGTGGTTCAATTGTTCTGGGCATTCTCGCCACAACTCTGCTCGCCGCCGGACTTCAATGGTTG
>CAYSCH010000164.1:0-19041 GCA_964429355.1 uncultured Planctomycetaceae bacterium
GGGGACCAACGGCAGGCGGCGGGCAACGGGGCAGAGTCAGATAGCGTAGTTCTCGACGAAGAGCCGGGAAACGCGGGGGGTCACGAAGACTTCGTCGCCTACGGCGCGAGGTTCCTGGCGGAATCGGTCGTGGGCGATTTCGACGTAGATCGACTGATCGTTGCTACCGACGAGTTCGACCTTGACCACGGGGCCTGCCGACTGGATGCGAGTGATGCGGGCCCGCAGGCCGGACTGGCCACGATTGTCGGTGTGAATCTCCAGGTCGTAGGGGCGGATGAGCAACCGGGCCGTCTCTCCGTCGACCTGCAGTCCGCCGGGCGGGTCGATGACCAGGGATCCAAACACGGCACGTCCGGCCTCGACGCGTCCGTGAAACAGGTTGACGTTTCCCAGGAAGTCCATGATGAAGGCATTGGCGGGCTGGTGAAAGACTTCGTCGGGGGTCCCCACCTGTTCGATCCGTCCTTCGTTCATGACCACGATCCGGTCGGCCACTTCGAGGGCCTCCTCCTGGTCGTGGGTGACGAAGACGCTGGTGACATGGATCTCGTCGTGGAGCCGGCGGAGCCAGCGTCGCAATCCCTGCCGCACCTTGGCGTCGAGGGCGCCGAACGGTTCATCGAGGAGGAGCACCTTCGGCTCGATGGCCAGGGCACGGGCGAGGGCCACTCGTTGGCGTTGTCCGCCCGAGAGCTGCGAAGGATAGCGATTGGCCAGAGTCTCGAGCTGGATGAGCTGCAGGAGTTCGCGAACGCGCCGATCGACCTCGGTTTTCGCGGGCCGGCTGTGTCGGGGCCGGACGCGGAGACCGAAGGCGATGTTTTCGTGGACGGTCATGTGCCGGAAGAGGGCGTAGTGCTGAAAGACGAATCCCACCTGCCGGCGGCCTACGGCCTCGCGAGCCACGTCGCGACCGTCGAAGAGGATGGCACTCTCGTCGGTCAGATCGAACGACTCGAGCCCGGCGACGATCCGCAGCAGGGTGGTCTTGCCTGATCCCGACGGTCCGAGGAGGGCGACCAGTTCGCCATCGGGGATATCGAGCGAGACGTTGTTGAGGGCCTGGAAGCTGCCGAAACTCTTGCTGATATTGCGAACTTGAATGCTCACAGTAGGGCCTCCTGAAGAGTTGCGACTTTCGGCGCGAGCTGCGAGGATTCGCGTTGGGTGCGCCATTCGACCAGGGCCTTCAGGACGAGTGTCACCAGGGCGAGCAGGGCCAGCAGCGAGGCGACGGCGAAGGCGGCCACGAAGTTGTATTCGTTGTAGAGGATCTCCACGTGGAGCGGCATGGTGTTGGTCTGCCCGCGGAGATGGCCCGACACGACCGAGACGGCACCGAATTCGCCCATGGCCCGGGCGTTGCAGAGAATCACGCCGTAAAGCAGGCCCCATTTCACGTTGGGAAGGGTGATTCGCCAGAAGGTCTGCAGCCCGCTGGCGCCGAGCACCATGGCGGCTTCCTCCTCCTCGGTTCCCTGCTCCTGCATGAGGGGGATCAACTCGCGAGCCACGAAGGGGAAGGTGACAAAGATCGTGGCCAGGACGATACCCGGCACGGCGAAAATGATCTGGATATCGTGAGCCGCCAGCCAGGGTCCGAACCACCCCTGCAGGCCGAACATGAGCACGTAGATCATGCCGGAAATCACGGGCGAGACGGCAAAGGGGAGATCGATGAGCGTGATGAGGAAGCTCTTGCCGCGGAACTCGAACTTAGCGATCGCCCAGGATGCCGCCAGGCCGAAGACGACGTTCACCGGCACGGAGATCCCGGCGACCAACAGGGTGAGCTTGATGGCCGCCAGGGCATCGCGGTTGTGGAAACTTTCCAGGTAGGCTCCCAGCCCCTTTCGCAGGGCCTCGGTGAACACGGCCGCCAGCGGCACGACGAGGAACAGCCCGAGAAAGAGGAGCGAGACGGTGCAGATCAACCATTTGACCCAAAGGGGGTCGCCGGTGGCAGCGATCGTGGCCGCGGTACGGCGACGGGTGAGACGCGATTTTGCGGTTCCGGCCATTGGTTTCACTCCGATCAAGCTGCGTGGCGCCGTGTGCTCCACCACTGGAGGAGATTGATCGACAACAGGAGAAGAAACGAGATGGCCAGCATAAGCGAGGCGATAGCCGTTGCGCCAGTGTAATCGTACTGCTCCAGTTTCACGAGGATCAACAGGGGCACGATCTCGGTCTTCATCGGCATGTTGCCGGCAATGAATACGACTGAGCCGTATTCGCCCAGGGCGCGGGCGAAGGCCAGGGCAAAGCCGGTGAGCAGGGCCGGCAGGATCGCCGGTACGATGACGTAGCAGAATACCTGCCAGCGGCCGGCGCCGAGACTGGCGGCGGCTTCCTCTACCTCCGGGTCGAGATCTTCCAGGGCCGGTTGCAGCGTGCGAACGACAAAGGGGAGACCGATGAACGTGAGCGCAATGGTCACTCCCAATGCCGAAAAGACTGCCTTGATCCCGAGCGGCTCCAGCCATGAGCCGATCCAGCCGGCAGGAGAGTAGACGGTTGTCAGCGCGATTCCGGAAACCGCTGTGGGAAGGGCAAAGGGCAGGTCGACGACCGCGTCGATCACGCGTTTTCCCGGAAAGGAGTATCGCACCAGCATCCAGGCGACACCCAGGCCGAACAGGGCATTGACGAGGGCGGCCACGAGCGACGCGCCCAGGGTCAGGCGGAAGGAGGCCAGCACGCGGGGACTGCTGATCGTTGCCCAGATGTGTTCCCAGGGGGCAGTCGCTGTTTTGAGGAACAGGGCCGAGAGGGGAATGAGCACGATCAAGCTCAAGTAGAGGATGGTGTATCCCAGCGTCAGCCCGAAACCGGGCAAGACGCCGCGTTGCCGGCGTCTTTTACCAACCCGAGGCACGGACGAGGACGGGGGACTCTCCATTCCACTACTTTCCCGGGGCGTAGATCTGGTCGAAGGTGCCGCCGTCGTCGAAATGGGTCTTCTGGGCCTTTTGCCAGCCGCCGAAGACCTGGTCGATGCGGATCAGTTCCACTTCGGGGAAGCGCTTCATATCTTCCGGATCGGCCTCTTCGGGCTTGACAGGACGGTAATAATGCTTGGCCGCCAGACGTTGGCCGACGGGCGAATACAGGTATTCAAGATAGGCTTGGGCCAACTCGCGGGTACCATGGGAATCGGCCCATTTGTCGACCACCGCCACCGGAGGTTCCGCCAGGATGCTCAGCGAGGGAACGATGATGTCGAACTTGTCGGGCCCGAGTTCTGTTACGGCCAGGAAGGCTTCGTTTTCCCAGGCCAGCAGCACATCGCCCATACCACGCTGCACGAAGGTGTTCGTGGAACCGCGGGCGCCGGAATCGAGCACAGGCACGTGACTGGGGCCGAACATTTCGGATACGAACTCGAAGGCTTTCTTCTCGGCCGCCGCCACCTGCGACGCCTGCCCCGGATCGTTCAGCTTGCCGAGATCGCCAAGCTCCTTTTTAAGAGCAAACGCCCAGGCGGCCAGATAGTTCCAGCGAGCCCCACCGGACGTTTTGGGGTTGGGCGTGATCACCTGGATACCCGGCTTGACAAGATCGCTCCAGTCCTTGATCCCTTTGGGATTTCCTTTGCGGACGAGAAAGACAATCGTCGAGGTATAGGGGCAACTGTTTTCCGGAAGGCGTTTCTGCCAGTCGGCGGGCAAGAGGGCCGCCTTGGCGGAGATCGCGTCGATATCGTAGGCCAGGGCCAGGGTGACCACATCGGCCTGCAGTCCGTCGATCACGGCGCGGGCCTGCTTGGCCGCACCGCCGTGCGACTGAGTGATGGTTACCGTCTGACCGGTTTTTTCTTTCCAGTAGTCGGCAAAGGCCGCGTTGTAGTCCTGGTAGAGTTCTCGCGTCGGGTCGTACGAGACATTCAGAAGCTCGATTTCCTTGCCGGCTGACGAACCGCCGCCATTGGAAGAAGAGCTTTCACAGCCGCTGAGCCCGAGCACGATCGCAGCGAGAAACAGAGAGATCACCAGACTATTGCACCACATGGGACGGACCATCACCCGAAACTCCTCTTAGAGCCGCAAACAGAACTACCGATTGTGCACATCCATGCCCCTGGGAGACTGCCGGTCTTATCAGGACGATTAAGCCACCGCAGCCACGCGGGCCGCGGCGAACGAGCCCACACAGGGCGCCGGAACGGACGACGCCCGTGAGATCATTACCAGAGACAGCCCGAGCCGGTGTGCCAATGCATTGAGATCGGCGAAGGTACCGAGGAGAACGGGTTCTCCGCGGTCGAGCAGAGACGCCGCATGGCGATCCGTGACTTCAGCGGCCACCACCGACTGAGACTCGACCCGGAGGGCGAAGTAGTGAAGCGGCATGTCAAGGAACCTTCTCATGAGTGAACCCAAGCGGCGTGGGGGAAACAAAATAGAATCTCCACCTCTGAGGGAGCAATCGGTGTGCCAATCGCCTGGAAATGCAGCAGGGCCGCTGAGACTCCGTCGTGCCTGAGGGTCGAGGTTTCGCGCCCAGTCCAATCCAATGTGACTAGATCACAAGCGTATGAACCATAGGAACTTGTGCATTTCGGAGGGGCACGAAGAAAACGGCTTATAGGGCTCCTTCGAGCCTGGTCTATTTTGTAAGATCCGGCCGATAGGGCGGCCAATCCGAGCCGCCTTGTCCGCGGGTCCGTCCGTTGTATTTCACAGATATCCGCTAAATACGATAGTCGTGGCCGTGATATTTCGTGGCGTACGGAAATTGGGACATTGCTGGCCATGCCGGAGGCCCACTCCTGCCCGCGTCTGAACGCGGCTGCAATATTGGTGCGGGCTGAGTCCTGTTTGCATCCAGAATGCGCGTGGCAAAGTACTCTTGGGCGCCGAAACTCGAACTGGCGGCCATGAGTTGCCTGTAGGAAGGATCGTTCTCCACCTCATGCCGAGGGCGGTAGCCTGTGTGCGCCGGATCGAGAAGAACGCTGACTTAGCGGTCTACGTCGCTGGTAAAGCCCTGAAAATGGCCCAAGCGATGCAATAACCTGGCAGGGACAACCAGCACGCGTTCACTGCTGATCTCGGACAGTTGAAATACCTGGCAAAAAGACACGTGTTAGCCGCCATTCCTGAAGAGGACGCGAAATCATTATCGCCCGAACACGGCCGCCTTGCCCAACTCGGCCTCGATTTCCATCAAACGGTTGTACTTGGCGATTCGCTCGCTGCGGCAGGCTGAGCCGGTTTTGATCTGGCCGCCGCCCATGGCCACGGCGAAGTCGGCCAGGAAGGCGTCTTCGGTCTCGCCCGAGCGGTGCGAGACGACATAGCCCCAGCCCGCCTTCTGGCACATCTGGATCGCTTCAATCGTCTCGGTCACCGAGCCGATCTGATTGAGCTTGATGAGCACGGCGTTGGTGCTCTTCTCCTGGATGCCGCGGGCGATGAACTTCGTGTAGATCTCGGTGGTGGCCGTATCATTAAAAAGGATCTTGTCCCCCAGCACCGCCGTGTGCGCCCGGAAACCCTCCCAGTCGTTTTCTGCCAGGCCGTCTTCGATGGACACGATGTGGTACTTGTCGACCCAGGACTTGTAGAGATCCGTCATCTGGGCGGCGGTCTTCTTGCCCTGACCCGACTTGGCAAGATGGTAGGTCCCGTCTTCGTAGAAGGAACTGGCCGCGGGGTCGAGGGCGATGGCGATATCGTCGCCGGGCGTGTAGCCGGCCGCCTCGATCGCCTCGATAATTACCTCGCAGGCTTCGTCATTGCTTTTGAGGTTGGGGGCGAAGCCGCCCTCGTCGCCGACGCTGGTGGCATACTTGCGTTTGTGGAGGATGCCTTTCAGGGCATGAAAGGTCTCGGCAACGTAGCGCAGTGCTTCGGTGAAGTTCGGGGCGCCGATCGGCATTGCCATGAACTCCTGGAAATCCACGCTGTTGTCGGCGTGCTTGCCACCGTTGAGAATGTTCATCTGCGGCACCGGCAGCCGGACTGCTCCTGTGCCGCCCAGATAGGCGTAAAGCGGTAGTCCGGCAGCCATGGCCGCCGCTCGGGCGACCGCCATCGAAACGCCCAGGATCGCATTGGCTCCGAGTTTGCTCTTGGTGGTTGTGCCGTCCGAGTCGATCATCATACGGTCAATCTCGGCCTGACGCGACGGATCCAGGCCGAGCAGCTTGGGCGCGATTGTGTCATTCACATTGGCGACCGCCTTGAGCACGCCCTTGCCACCGTAGCGTTTCTTGTCGCCGTCGCGGAGTTCCAGGGCCTCGTTCTCGCCGGTCGAAGCGCCCGAAGGGACCGACGCCGCCGCCGTGATCCCGTTGTCCAGTGTCACATGAACCCTCACCGTGGGGTTGCCACGCGAGTCGAGGATTTCCATCGCATGCACCGCAGTGATCTTGCGTCCCATGAGTATCTCCTTTAGGGATCGTTTGGTTTCCGCGCTTTGAGGGCGCGCGAAAAAAGCCCCCGAACAGTGGTCGCGAAGGGAGCTTTGGCCAGCCGCAGCTCCCACCGGACAACGCTTGCCCTGGTAGGAGTCATCAGCCGACAGCGGCGGTTGCGGGGGACTCCATCCCCGTGCGACCCCAGCACGACGAGGAGGTGCCGAGACGCATAACCAATCTCCAGGTTGTAACGCTTTCGGCCAGGTCTTACAAGCCGTGCGTATTCAAGGCCGGAATAACGAAGTGGGCCCAAACGCGGGCGCTCGTCGCCCCGATCGAAGCCAGCACCAGAGAGATCCAAACTCAGGCCGAAAAGATACGGCGGCTGTACGGAAGGCGATTACCCACGTGCCGCTTGCGATTCTGGTGGACATCCTTCGACACTGGCTTTCGCGGTGGCTACAATATGCGGCATGGAAACGCGAGGCTATGGGGGACACCGAGCAGGGCGACGGTCCCGAGCATCGCTGCGAGATTGAGAAATGCGACGAGCGAATTTGCGCCTTCCTGACATCCACCAGACGATCACGTTCAGGCAAACCGATTTGGCTTATCCCGGAGTCTAACGATGAAAACGATCCTGTTCACGCTGTCTTGCAGCCTGCTTCTGCCATCATTGATTCAGGCCGACGAATCCTGCCAGGCCCCCTTGGATGTCGTCGCACCCCGCGTGCCGGACAAGCTCTGCCGCGTGACGCTCAACCAGCAGGAACTGGGCGGGGAACTCGATCGCCGGATCCAGAACCTGATTCAACAGAACTACATGGTGGTGGATCTGGACGGCAAATGGCTGGATCATTTTCGCAACCGCACCGACCGCGGCGACCGCAGCCACGTCTATTACGGTATTGGGAAGGTATTTGACGCCGGCAGCCTATTTGCCGCCTACACAGGTGACCCCAAAGTAGCCGCACGTACTCAGTACATCATCGACGAACTGGTGAAGTCGCGCGATGCGGACGGGTACCTTGGATTCTGGAAGGTGGAGCCGGAGAATCGGCAAGACCACATCAACTGGATTCTTCACGAACAGGAATACATCAACCTGGCGCTGGTCCGGAATTATCGCACGACGGGCAATCCCCAATCGCTGGCGCACGCGAAGACCATGGCCGACTACATTCTCAAGACATTTCCCACACCGCAAAATCCTTGCTACGACGCCGGCCAGATCTGCACGGCGGGCCTGCCGGAAGGGATGCTGGAATTGTATCGCGTGACGGGCGACAAACGCTACTTCGACTTCGCCGCCGATGTGCCGCACGGCAACAACCGCGGCGAGGTCCGGCTTGCGTCGCTGCGGACCTGGGAGCAGGATTTCAGCCGTCCCCCCCGCCACGTGTACGTGATGCTCGCACGCTGTTATGCCCAGACCGAGCTCTTCCGCCTGACCGGTGAGCCGAATCTGCTGAACATGAGCCAGCTCATGCGAAACGAGCTGCTCAAAAAGGACGAGGGGGGAATGCTGGTTACCGGCTCGTGTTCCGATGGTGAACAGTTCACCTACAACCAGAACGGGGCCGGGGCCATCGGTGAATCGTGCGTTACCGCCTACGTATTGCGCTGGATCGACAGCCTCATGAGGCTGGAAGGCGACATGCGCTACGGCGACCTGCTCGAACGAACCATCTACAATGCCCTGCTGGCGGCCAACTCTCCCGACGGACGCTGGATCCGTTACTTCACCCCCTTCACCGGAGAACGCCAGTACGACACCCGCGACTTCTTCTGTTGCTGCGGGAATTATCGCCGTGCGGTGGCCGAGTTGCCGCAGAAGGTGTATTACCGCACACCGGAGGGGGGAATTGCATTGAATCTGTTCACCAATTCGAAGAAGACGTTCAACGTGAAGGGGCAGGCCGTCACGATTCTGCAGGAAACCGCCTACCCCAACGACGGGGATGTGAAGCTGACGTTTTCGACTGAGAATCCGACGGCACTGCCGTTTCAATTCCGCACGCCACGATGGTGCGAGAAGATTACGGTGAGGGTAAACGATGAAGTGCCCGTGGACATTGACCCGCTGGACCAGAAACTCGGGTGTTACGTGCTCGACCGGACATGGAAGGACGGCGACGTGGTACGAATCTCGATGCCCATGGCATGGCGGATGCTGCGAGGCCGGGCAGTCCAGGACGGCCGTGTGGCGCTCTTGCGCGGGCCGATCGTGTACTGTATCGGCAAGGACCAGAACTCCGAACTGCTCGTGAAATGCCCCGAACCGCGGAATCTCGTGATCGACCCGGCTTCGATCACCGAACCGGTGAGCGATGATTCGATTCGTCCCGGCGGTCTGAAAGTTGTCGCCAAGGCGTGGCTGAATCGGGATTGCAGCGGCGAGAAAGTCGATGTCACCCTGACCGAGTTCATCGACCCCAGCGGCCGCGACGTGTACTTCTGCGTGCCGGATCTTACGGACACGTCGCCGGTGCGGTTGATGGACGACGAGATCGTGACGTGGCCGAACGAGTTTGTCAACGCCCACGTGCTCAAGGCGTTTTACGGGCCCAAGGCGACGGGCGACCTCGAGGCGACCTTCGAAATCCGGGGGGACGTCGTGGCGGACCTGGCGGCAGACTATGTCAATCCGGGAGGCAAGACGGGCCTGGTGGCGGAATTTTCCGATGTTACGGGGGGGAGTTGGGCGTTTTACAACTGCAAGAACGGCGGGCTGCTGTCGACCGCCGCAGCCGGCGACGTGAAGCCGCTCGGCTCCCAATTCAAGGCGTTCGGTTCGCCCCTGGGCTACGCCTACGGGCTGGAGAATCAGGGCGATGAGCTGGGGTTCGTGTCGAACCACGCCCCCAGCGACCAGCAGGAGCAGGCGTGGCGGGATCACTATACGGAACACATGTTCGACATGGTGCTCACGGGAGGCGAGCGGGACGAATTCCTTTACACCCACCCGATTTCCGACAGTCTGTGCTACAACGTGTTCCGCTGGACACCCTCGGTTGATGTGCAGAAGAAGGACATAACCTTGTGCGGCACGGTGCTGTCGAATCTGGGCGACGGAGTCGAGCTGCGCGTGATCCGCTGGAACGACGACACACAAATGGATGTTGTGGGCAAGTTCAACACCAAGGACCTCACGGTCGGCAAATGCGGCACCGCCGAGTTCGCCCTGCATCTGCGGCCCGGCGAGGTCGGCAGGCATCTCGACTTCGTCGTGCACAACGCGGGTTCCCATGTCTGCGACGCCACCGCCCTGTCCCGGAACCTGAACCTGGTGCTGAAAATCCGGGCGTACACTAACGTGAAGCAGGCTGACCAGCAAACCGACGTGACGGAAAAGGTGCAGGCGAGATTTCACAACCGCCTCGTCACGCCGCTTGGTCCGTACGCCGAACTGTTTGGCGACCTGGCGCCCAGTGCGGAAAAGACCCTGAAAGTCAAACTCAACTACTGGCGAGAGGGCGTGGTGAAGTACCTTGAATTCCCACACGACTCGGCCCTGGATTTGACCGGGAAATAAGCCGCTGACCATCTGCAACTTCCCCTCAAGCCCGTCACCAAGGAGACTCCATGACCGGCACCAAAATGCCCAGCCTGTCGTTTTTGACCGTGCTGCTGCTGACCTGGCTGACTTTCGCCTCTGGCACGAAGGCGCTGGCTGCGGAGGTTTCTTCGCTGGATGGCGAAGGCTGGCGGATCGCGTCGGACCCGAGGAACGAGGGGCGCGAGGGGAAGTGGTTTGCCTCGCCTCGGGAAGAGGCCGAGCCAACGAAAGTACCGTGGATCATCCAGGACGCGCTGCCCGGCTATCACGGTGTGGCCTGGTATTGGCGGGAGTTCGGCGCTTCCCCAAACCCACATGGGGATGGACGGTATCTGCTGCGATTCTGGGCGGTGGACTATCTGGCAGAAGTCTGGCTGAATGGAACGTTCGTCGGCACGCACGAGGGGGGCGAGACACCGTTTGTGCTCGACGTGACGGACGCAATCCGAGTTGGCGCAAAGAATCTTCTCACGGTGCGTGTGCTGAACCCTACCCATGAACGCATTGACGGGATCGTGCTGGGAGAGATACCGAAGCAGGCGCGAGTGATCCCTTACCAGGCTGGCGCCGCCTACAATCACGGCGGGATCACCGGTTCGGTGGAGTTGCTTGCAACGCCGGCGGTGCGTGTGGAGGATCTCCATGCGCAGCCCGAACCCATGACAGGGATAATCACGATTCAGGCCAACGTGCGCAACGCGGCCAAGACGGCGGCGCGAGGCCAATTGGAATTCACGGTCGCACCGGCGGCCAGCGGCGAGACATTGTGCGTGGCGGTGGTTGAGCGGGAGCTCCCCCCGGGCGACACCCTGGTGGAAGCCAAGGTGAAAATCGACCAGCCGCGGTTATGGGAGTTGAACGATCCCTTTCTCTACCGCGTGACCACGCGAGCAGGCGACGACGAACGCTCGGTGCGTTGCGGCTTCCGCGAGTTCCGGTTCGAGAACGGCTTCTTCCGTCTCAACGGCCGGCGTATCTTCCTGCGATCGACGCACACCTGCAATCATTTCCCCGTCGGCCTGAAGCTGCCGCCCGATCCCGACATGGCCCGGCGGGACCTGCTCGACTTGAAGGTGATGGGATTCAACATGATCCGGTTCATCTGGGGTGGAGCGGAGAGATATCAACTCGACCTCTGCGACGAAATCGGGCTGATGGTCTACGAAGAATCGTTCGCGTCGTCGTCGACGCAGGACTCGCCGGAGCTGGCCGAGCGATGGGAACGGTCGATTTCCGAGCTGATCCGGCGCGATCGCAATCATCCGAGCGTGGTGATCTGGGGACTGCTGAACGAGATCCGGAACACACCGCAGTTCCGTCTCGCGGCGGGTTCGTTGCCGCTGATTCGCCAACTCGATCCGGCGCGCATGGTGTTTCTCAACAGCGGCCGGTGGGATCTGGCGGCCGCCGGCGATGAGGTGTTCTCCAAGCTCGACATCTGGCACAGCGATACCGGCCGCGAACCGTGGGCCACGCTCAACCCATCCGCCGAGCCGTTCGAGACGCCGTTCAGTTTCACGTGGCCGCCGCGGCAGGTGGCTTTGCATCCGGGACCACGCGGCCAGTACAGCGTCGTCCGCTGGACCGCCCCCGAGTCGGACCGTTACAGCATCGCCGCGACGTTCACCGGCTTGTTCAAGGCCACAACCGACGTACATCTTCTCCACAATGGCCGGCCCCAATTCAGCGCTCAACTCAACATGGGGGGCAATCCGAACACGGCCGCAGAAACGTGCGAATTGCCAGTGGAAAAGGGGGACAGGTTGGATTTCGTGGTCGGTTGGGGAGACGGCAGCTACGGCAGCGACAGCACGGCGCTGACTGCGACGATCCGATCGACCGGAGACCGCGTCTACGACCTGGCCGCCGATTTCCCCAGCCAGGCGAATCCTTCCGACCCGTGGTCGTGCGGCTGGCTGGCGCCGGGCGCCCAGCCCGACGCGACCACGTTCACCCTCTACACAGAGTCAAGATACAAAGCACCGCCGCGTTTCGGAAGTCTTGCCAATCCCGGCTCCGCCGAATGGGAAGACGTTCTGAGCGACCAGCACAATTACCCGCGAGTGCCGCACACGGCCGCCACGATCCAGGGCCTGCGGAACCTGACGGGTGGAAACCTGCCGCTGTTGCTCTCGGAATACGGCATCGGCAGTGCGGTGGATTTGTGGCGTACGACGCGCCACTTCGAGCGACTCGGCAAGACCGAGGTCGAGGATGCGCAGTTCTATCGCGACAAGCTCGACCGTTACCTGGCAGACTGGCGGCAATGGAAGCTCGACGAACTGTACGCGCGGCCGGAGGATTTCTTTGCGGAGAGCCTGCGCAAAATGGCCGGTCAGCGCACGCTCGGGCTCAACGCGATCCGCTCCAACCCGGGCATTGTCGGATACAGTCTCACCGGCATGAACGACCACGTCAGTTGCGGCGAAGGACTGACGACCACCTTCCGCGAGCTGAAGCCCGGCACGGTGGACGCGATGTTTGAGGGTTTCGCGCCGCTGCGGTTGTGCTTGTTCGCCGAGCCGGTCAGTGTCTATCGCGGCACGAGCATTCGCTTCGAAGCCGTGCTGGCCAATGAAGACGCGCTGATGCCGGGTCAGTATCCGGTCCGGCTGCTTGTGGTTGGCCCCGAAAACCAGCGTGTGTTCGAGAAGACGGTGGACGTGACCGTTGCCGCAGAATCGCCTTTCTCGCTGCCCATTTTCGCCGAAGACGTTGTGATCGATGGCCCGTCGGGCCGGTATCGGTTTCTGGCTTCGCTGGAACGTGGCGGCGCGGCGACGGGGGGCGAAACGGAGTTCTTTGTGGCCGACCCGGCGGAGATGCCGGAAGTCAAGACCGAGGTGGTGCTGGCCGGCGATGACGCCGTGCTGGCGAAGTGGCTGGCCGATAATGGAATTCGTTTCCGGACGCTTGTACCAGGCCAACCGGCGTCGCGCGAGGTAATCCTGGTCTCCAGGACGCCACCGGCGATGGAGGAACTGTGGCGGCGAGTCGAGGGTGGAGCGACGGCGGTGTTCTTATCGCCCGACGATCTGAAAAAGGGGGATCAACCGCTTGGCTGGCTGCCGCTGGCCAACAAGGGCACCGCATTGCCGATTCACGGCTGGCTGTATCTGAAGGACGAGTGGGCAAAACGCCATCCGATCTTTGACGGCCTGCCGTCCGGCGGCCTGATGGACTACACGTTCTACCGTGAGATCATTCCCGATACCGTGCTGACCGGCCAGGATCCACCGGCCGAGGCGGTGGCGGGTGCGATCAAGGCTTCGCAGGATTACTCGTCGGGACTGATGCTGGCAGTCTACGAATCCGGCGCGGGGCGGTTTGTTTTGAGCACCCTGCTGATCCGGGAGAATCTTGGCACCCATCCGGCAGCAGAACGACTGCTCCGCAATCTGTTGAATTACGGGTCCGTTGAGACGAATGCCGCGTCGCCCCTCTCGGAGGGCGATGTTGACGAAGGCACTCGATGACTGGGCTTCGGCCGATTCCGGTTTCTGTTGACAGCGTGTTTGGCGTCACTTTATAATTTATTGACGGACGAGTCCGTCTGTTGAATCAGGGGAGCCATGCATGCCCGAAAGAGACGCCGGGCGAAAATCGCCGGGACGGCCGAAAGACAAGGCCCGGGCGGCGCTGCGCCGCCAGCAAATCCTGGATGCCGCCGCTTCCGTCTTTGCCCAACACGGGTACGGCAACACGGATGTGCAGTTCGTGGCCGACACCCTGCAGGTTGGCAAGGGCACGGTGTATCGTTACTTCCCCAGCAAGGAGGCGTTGTTCCTGGCGGCTGTGGATCGCGGGATGCAGCGACTGAACGAGCGGTTCGCGGCGGAGGTGGTCACGATCGCCGAACCACTGGAGCGGATGGCACACGCGCTTCGTGTGTACCTGGATTTCTTCCGGGAGCACCCGGAGTACGTGGAGTTGCTGATCCTGGAGCGGGCCGAATTTCGCGACCGCAAGAAGCCGACGTACTTCGAGCACCGGGACGCCCACATGCATCCGTGGCACGAGTTGTTCCGCGGCTTGATCGCCGAGGGGCGCCTGCGGGACGTTCCCGTAGAACGGACGGCGGAAGTGCTCAACGATCTGGTTTACGGTACGATGTTCACCAATTACTTCGCCAAGCGGAACGAACCGATCGAGGCGCAGGCGGAGCAAATCCTGGACCTCGTGTTTCATGGCATCCTGAGCGATGGGGAACGCAGGAAGAGAAAGCGTCGGCGAGGCACCGGGTGACGGGCGCCCGGCCATGGAAGGCCTATGGCGCAGGTGTAGATGGAAGGAGGCGAACCTGGAGTGAGGGGACGACACATGTCAACGCAATTCCGCTGGCTCCGCCGGTCGCTGATCGTGCTGGGCACGCTCGGTGCGACGGCGGTCCTGGTGCTCGTTATCAACAAACGGCAGTGGGCTGACGAGCCGGCGAACGCGGAGCGTGCGGCGGAATTCGTGGCGACCGCACCTGCGGCAACGGCTGCTGCGGAGCGCCCCATCGCCGTGACCGTCGCGCCGATCGCGATGGGCGAGGTGCAACGGTCCGTGGAAGCCGTCGGCACGTTCTACGGGTTTGATGAACTGACCGTGAGCGCGGAGGTTTCCGGCCGTGTGGTTCGGGTGTTCCACGACGTCGGCGAGATCGTCCAACCGGGCGACGCGCTGCTCGAGATCGATCCGACCGACTACGAACTGGCCGTGGAAGAGAAGCGGCGGGAGATCGAACTGGATGGGACCCGGATCGGTCTGCGCGAGTACGTGCCGGCCGACAAGGATTTCAACCCGGACAACATACAGAAACTCATCGATCAGGTGTTCAAGATCGACGACCTGCCCAGGGTCGTCAGCGCCAGGGAAGAGATGGAAAATGCCGCTTTGCGACTGGAACGGGCCGAAAAGCTCGTTGCTGATGGAGCTTTGGCGTCGGAAGAGTACACCGGGCGAAACAAGGACCTGAAGGTAGCTCAGGCCAATTACGAGCAGGCCCGCTGGGACTCGTGGGCCATCATCGCGGGGATCCGGTTCCGCTTGGTTCAATTGCGCACGGCCCAGCGCAAGCTCGAACTCACGACCGTGAAAGTCCCCACGCCGACCCAGCGCACGCGAATCCCGAAGGAGGTCAAGTACGGGGTGGTCGATCGCAAGGTGACGGAGGGCGAGATGGTCGCACCTGGAATTTCGGCTGCCACGTTCGAACTGGTCATGGACGGCGTTTTGAAGCTGAAGGCCGCCGTGCCGGAACGGTTTGTCAGCCAGGTCCAGGTTGGCCAGGTAGCGCGAGTTTATGTAGACGCCTATCCCAACCGCGAGTTTCCGGGCGAAGTGTTCGCAATCAACCCGATGATCGACCGCACAAGCCGGACCTTCATGGTCGAGGTGTACGTCGACAACCCCCAGCGCGAACTCAAGGCGGGGGGATTCGCCAAGGTGGACATTCTCACGCATGTGGACCCTCAGGCGTGGAAGGTACCCGTCGACGCGATTGTCAGTTACGCCGGTTCGACGAAGATCTTCATCATCCGCCAGGGGCGCGCCCATGCGATACCGATCGCCCCCGGTGTGGAAGGCCGCGGCTGGGTGGAGCTCGTTCGCCCGTCCGAATCTGACCTCCGCCCGGACGACCAGGTGATCACCAGCGGTCAGGAGAAGCTGGCCGAAGGCGTTGCCGTGCAAGTACGGACGAAGGACGACGTCCAGAATCCCGAGCCCTAGGACGCCGTCAACAGCTTGCCGGGGGACCGTCCCGGTTTTCACGTAGCGCAGCGGAGAGAAGATGGGACTGTTCCAGTGCCTATTCGGGAAGATGTTTCTTTACGACGACTGAGTTCTTTTGGACTGGATCCATGACCCTCTGGGATCTCTGTATCAAGCGTCCTGTGTTCACGGTGATGTTGGTCTCCTCGCCGATTGTGCTGGGGCTGATCGGCCACAGCCGCCTGGGCGTCGATCTGCTGCCCAACGTGGAAATGCCGATTGTGGTCGTGACCACGACACTGAAGGGTGCCAGCGTCGAGGAAATGGAGACGAGCGTCACCAAGCCGATCGAGCAGATCATCAACACGATCTCCGGTATCGACGAGCTGAGGTCCACGACCAAGGAGGGGATCTCGCTGGTTGTGGTGCAGTTCTTACTGGAGAAGGACCGCGACGTGGCGGCGCAGGAAGTCCGCGACAAGATCTCGACGATCCTCTCGCAACTGCCGGTCGGCACCGATGCGCCGATCATTGACAAAATCGACCTGAACGCCATGCCGGTCGTGCAGATCGCGGTGGCCGGCCAGCGCCCGATGCAGGAGATCACGGAGATCACCCGCAAGAAGATCAAAGAGAACCTGGAGACCGTCTCCGGCGTCGGCTCGGTGGTCATGGTGGGCGGCCGGCAACGGGCGGTGAACATCTATATCGACACGGACAAGTTGACCAGTTGTAGCCTGTCGATCGAGGCCGTGCGTCAGGCCCTGATTCGCCAGAACCTGGAGCTGCCCGGAGGACGCGTGGACCAGGGTTCGCGGGAACTGGTGCTACGGACCATGGGCCGTGTGGAGCGGACGGCGGGCTTTCTGGACCTGATCGTGGCCAACCAGAACGGTTATCCCGTGCGGATCCGCGACATAGGCCGCGTCGAGGATTCGTTCGAGGAGCCCCGCGGTCTGGCGCGGTTGAACGGCCGCAACGCCGTCAGCCTGATCGTCCAGAAGCAGTCGGGCTCGAACACGGTGGCGGTCGTCGAGCGGGTGCGGCAGCGATTCGAGCAGCTCAAGCCGTTGTTGCCCCCGGACATCGAGACGTTTGTGGTCAAAGATCAGTCGCGGTTCATCGTCAATTCGATCCACGAACTGAATTTCCACCTGGTCATTGCCGCGATCCTGGTGGCGCTGACGATCCTGCTGTTCATCCACGACTGGCGGACGACAGTCATTGCCAGCCTGGCGATCCCCGCCTCGATCATTGCCACGTATGCCTTCATGTACTGGCTGGGCTACACCCTGAACAACATGACCATGCTGGGGCTGATCCTGGCGATCGGCATCGTGATCGACGACGCGGTGGTGATCAACGAGAACATCTTCCGGCACATGGAAGAGCACGGTTCGACGGCGTTGGAGGCGGCCGGGTCGGCGACCAAGGAGATTGCGCTGGCGGTATCGGCGACGACCCTCTCGCTGCTGGTAATCTTCATCCCGGTGGTCTTTATGGGCGGCATCGTGGGGCGGTTCTTTAACAGCTTCGGTGCCACGGTGGCCTTTGCCATCGCCATGAGCTGGTTCATCTCGTTCACGATGACGCCGATGCTCTGTTCCCGCTTTCTGCGGCTGAAGAAGAATCACGGCAATACCAAGGACAATCCGCTATGGCGGGTCATCGATGGAACGTACGGCTGGATTCTGGGCTGGTCGCTGCGGCATCGCTGGGTGATCGCGGTTGCCACGCTAAGCCTGTTCGTACTGACCTTCTACCTGTTCCGCGTCGTAGGTTTTGATTTTCTCCCGCGCGACGACCAGAGCGAGTTCGAGGTTGCAGTGACGCTGCCCGAAGGCTACACGCTGGACCGTGCCGATCGCGTGTTTGCGGAGATCGAGGGCCGACTGGCGAAACTGAAAGGGGTCACCGCCGTGTTCACCACGATCGGCGACACGACCGGCCGCATCTCTCGGGGCCAGGGCGATGTGACCACCGGCACGGTTTACGCGAAGCTGCTGGACCTCGAGGAGCGCACTCGCCCCTGGTGGGACTGGAAGTTCTGGTATCTCGCCATCCGGAACCTGCCTGAAGATGACCCCCGCTATTTTGCGCAGTTCGACGTCCAGCGCGAGGCGCGGAAGATCATGGAGGATTACCCCGAACTCCGCACGGCGGTGCAGGACTCCCAGGTGATCTCCGCCGCCGGTTTCCGCCAGGCGATGCTCGAGCTCAACCTGCGCGGTCCCGATCTGACCAGGCTCCAGGAGTACTCGGACAAGGTCATGGCCTGGATGCGGCTGCATCCGGAATACGTGGACATCGACACCAGCCTGTCGCTCCGCAAGCCGGAGCTGCGAGTGAAGATCGACCGGGAAAAAGCCTCCGATCTGGACATCCCCGTGCAGACCATCGCCTCGACGTTGAACGTGCTGGTGGGAGGCGAGCCGGTGACGAAGTACAAGGAGTTCGACGAGCAGTACGACGTCTGGCTGCGAGCCGACTTGCCGTTCCGCGACCGGCCGGAGGTGATCGGGCGGCTGATGCTCGACTCGCCCAAGGCGGGCCTCGTCCAGTTGACCAGCCTGGCCACTTTGGACCCGGCCAAGGGACCGGCGACCATCGATCGGTTCGGCATGCAGCGGCAAGTGGTCGTAACGGCCAACCTGGAAGGCAACAAGGCGTTGGGCGACGCAGTCGAGGAGCTCAGCGCGCTGGTCGAGTCGCTCCAACTGCCTGCCGACTACCGTTACGAATTCATCGGCAAAGCCAAGATGATGGGCCAGTCGAACGAGAACTTCCTGATCGCGTTCCTCGCCAGTTTCCTGTTCATGTACATGATCCTGGGGGCCCAGTTCGAGAGCTTCGTGCACCCGATCACGATCCTGCTGGCTCTCCCACTGACGTTGCCCTTCGCCCTGATTTCGCTGATCCTGCTGCGCACCAATCTGGACATCTACGCCATGTTCGGGCTGTTCATGCTGTTTGGGATCGTCAAGAAGAACGGCATCTTGCAGGTGGACTACACCAACGTGCTGCGCGGGCAAGGGCGGCCGCGCGACGAGGCCATCCTGGAGGCCAACCATACGCGGCTGCGGCCGATTCTGATGACCACCGTGATGTTGATCGCCGCCATGGTGCCGATCGCCCTGGGCCAGGGGCCCGGGGCCGCAAGCCGCGCCAGCCTGGCCAAGGTGATCCTGGGCGGGCAGGCCTTGTCGCTCCTGCTCACCCTGCTGGTCACGCCGGTCGCCTATTCATATTGGGACGACGTCAGCCGTCTCTGGTGGCGTTTCATCGCCTGGGTCACCCACAAACCACGTGTCGTTCCCGCCCCTGAACCAGCCCCGGCTCTGGTCGCGGCCAGCGGCACGGCCCAGCCGCAGCCCTGAATCCCCAGCAACCCGGAACGAGATGATTCAGCAGTGACGAA
>CAYSCH010000165.1:0-3922 GCA_964429355.1 uncultured Planctomycetaceae bacterium
GCCTGAGCCGATTCGCCTTCGTAGAACTCCCGGTACAGGTGCTCGTGGTTCTTCGGCGCCAGGCCGAGTTCCTTGAGCCGGTCGATGTCGCGATCCAGGTAGGTGATCATGGCAGCCTGCCCCTTGGGCGAGGCATACGTCCGGCGTGCATCTCCCGCCCTCTTGCTGCGGCTCGGACTCGGGCAGCCTGTGACCTCCACTTCTGACGATCATGTCCGTTCCACCCCCAACAACCCCCATCCAGATAGGCCTGCTCCCGGGAAAGACTTACCCATTCCGATCAGTGATGATCAGCGTTCCCCCCTTTCCTCGCCCAAGTTTCCTCCGTGTTCGATCCTTGACCCCATGCATTCTCTCGCAGAATCTGGTTCTGTCCCTCGTCCCCTGATTCCCGTCCCCTGCTCCCTGCTCCCTGCTCCCCCGCCGACTGTTGCACACGGCGAGGCGATTCGATACTCTGCGCTTATCAAAATCGCCCGCCTTCCTTGTTTTCCGCTCGGCTCTCACCCGCGACCGCGAAAGGACTGAAAAATGGAAACTCCCCGTTTCACTCGACGGCAGTTTGTGGCGGCTACTTCCCTGGGGTCCCTGGCTGCGGTGGCCGGCCAGACGGTGCCCGCTCGCGCCGCGGAAACTCAGGCAGCAAGCCAGCTGGCGGTCCGCGGTGGCAAGCCGGTGCGGACCAAGGGGTTTTCCGGCTGGCCGATCTGGGATAAGCAGCACGACGAGGAGCGGGTGCTTTCGGTGCTCCGCAGCGGAGTCTGGTCACGGGCGAAGGTGGTCGCCGAGTTTGAAGAGAAATACGCCGAACTCCTGGGAGCAAAACGCTGCCTGGCCACAACCCATGGCACCACCGCCCTCCTCTCCGCCCTCAACGCGCTCGATATCGGCGTGGGAGACGAGGTTCTCGTCGGTCCTTACACCTTCGTGGCCTCGGTGGCCGTGATCTTCCTCTCCGGCGCTTTGCCGATCATGGTCGATACCGACCGCGAGACGTTCCTGGTCAATCCGGAGAAGATGGAAGCCAAGATCACGCCCAACACCCGAGCCATCCTCCCCGTTCACATCTACGGGCTGCCGGCCGACATGGACCGGATCAACGCGATCGCCAAGAAGCACAACCTGGTGGTGCTGGAAGACGCCTGCCAAGCCTGGCTGGCGGAGATCAACGGCAAAAAGTGCGGCACCCACGGCAACCTGGGCTGCTTCAGTTTCCAGAATTCGAAGCACCTGACCTGCGGGGAAGGCGGCGCCGTGGTCGGCAACGACGACGCCTTGATGGATCGGGCGTACTCTTACCACAACTTCGGGACCGGCGGACCGCGTCTGGGCTCGAAGTGCCGCATGACCGAGTTCCAGGCGGCGATCCTCCTGGCCCAGATGGAGCGGCTCGAGGAGCAGACCCAGCGGCGTTGGGAAAATGCCGTCTACCTGACGGCCAGGCTCCGGGAGATTCCCGGCATCATGCCCCACCGGCTCTACGACGGCGTGACCCGGGCCGCCTATCATCTCTATCCGTTCCGCTACAACCCCCAGGAGTTCAATGGCGCGGGGCGCGACAAGTTCATCGCCGCGCTGCACGCCGAGGGCATCCCCTGCTCCGGCGGCTACGGCCGCTTGAACAAGGCGCCCTTGATCGAGGACACGTTGAGCTCCCGCAATTTCCAGCGCATGTACTCCCCCGAGCAGCTCGACCACTGCCGCCAGGAAATCGAATGCCCCGACAACGATCTGCTCTGCACCGAGGCCGTCTGCTTCAGCCAGAACCTCCTGCTCGGAGACAAAGAAGACATGGACGACATCGCCAACGCCATCGCGAAAATCCACGAGAACCGGGACCAGTTGACGTAGAGGCGGTCGAAGAACAGGTTCCGCGTCTCGGAAAATCGGACCAGCACCAGGAGATCCTCATGGACAGACGACAATTCCTCAAGACCACCGTCCAGGGCGCTGCGGCGGGGGCCGCCATTTCCCTCCCCGCCAATACCATTCTGGCAGCCCAATCCCCCGCGGCAGATCCGGCCGCGGCCGGATCCGCAGCGCCGGCGATTCTCGTCAGCTACACTGCCGAGGACCACCGCCGGCGGCTGACCAACGTCGGCATCTGCACCCGCAAGATCCGCAAATGCCTGCGCAAGCACCTGATCACCGACTACCTGCCGGCCCAATGCGTTTACAACATGGGCGAGTATCCCAGCCGCACGCCTTGGGAGCCCAATGATTACGACGAGCAGGAACTGGACCGGCTCAAGAGTCATGGAATCCAGCTCGTCCACGTGATGGACGAATGGAACGACCGCTACGGACTGTTCGGCCGCAACAAGCTGACCGCCGTCAACCCGGAGGGATTCCGCCGCTTCGTGGCCATGGTCCACCAGCGCGGCATGAAAATCCTGGCCTATGCCTCCAGCGGCTATTTCACCGGCACCGATCCCGAATATCGCCAAGAGTGGACGCGGCCCGGTGACGGGCTGTTTGGCTGGTGGGACCTGATGCGCTGCTCGCCGGCCAGCCCCGGCTGGCGGGCCTATTTCCTGCCGCGGATGGTCCAGATCCTCGAAGACTATGAACTCGATGGCCTCTACAACGACTGGGGTTACGTGCCCAACGCTGAGAAACAGATCAAGGAGCCCGCCCAGGATGAAGTAGTCGCCTTCAACGAGACCCCCGAGTACGACGGCGCCATGACCGACCTGCTCTGTCTCATCTACTCGGAGATCAAGCGGCGCGGCGGAATCTACAAGATGCACGCCGATCGAGCCAATGAGCCGCTCACCGGCGGACTGAAGGTCTACGACTACCTCTGGGTCGGCGAGAATGTCGACAATGCCGATGGCTTGCGTGAGGACACGAAGAACCACACGCCTTACGTTGTTCCCTGTATCCAGGGAACCTTCGCCAAGGTGGAGGGGGAAAGCGAACACTTCCTCCACTCGATCCCCTACATGCAGTTTCCGCTCCTCCAGGGCGGACGGCCGCTCACGGGGGAGCGGGGCGTGATTCCCATTCCACGGCTGCCCGGAGTCACAGAAAACGGGTTCTATACCGAAGCCTGGAAGTACTACCAGGCCCATCCGGATGGCCCCTACATCTACGGCGGCTGGGATCCCATTCCCCCCGACCCGGATATGCGCCCGGCCCACGCCCGTTGGCTCAAACAGTATCTGGCCATGGTGGAGGACGGGACCTGGGCCTATCTGGAGATCGCCGACTCCGACCTGTTCGCCACACCCCTGCCCCAAGATTGCGTGGCTTCGGCCTTTGCCAATCGCGACCTCTACCTGGTGCTGGCCAATTACGGCCAGTCGCCGCAGGAGGTCGCGACAACCGACGCCTACGTTCCCTTGGACGACCCGGCAGCCGCCCCCACAAAACAATGGCCTCTTCCGAAGCGTTCCTTGAAGATCTTGCGGTATTCGGGGTGACGATGCCAGGCAACGGGTTTGGAAACTACGTCACAATCACTCTCCAGAATTTTGTACCTCTCGCCTGCCGCCGATGAGCGGCAGGCGAGAGAGCCTCCATCCGGCGAGAACTGATATGACTCGACCCCTATCGCGCAGAAACATGCTCGCGGGCCTGGTTGCCGCCGCCCCCCTCGCGTGCCAGGCGGCCGATTCGGGCACCACTGGTCCGCCCCCGGAGACGCAAGCCGTCCCGGAGGTCCGCCTCGAACAACTCCAGCCGCACCAGATCGACGAGGCCATGAAACAGTGCCCACTCCTATTTTTACCCCTGGGCACCATCGAATGGCACGGGCTCCATAACATCGTCGGTCTCGACGCGCTCAAGGCACACATGCTGTGCGCCCGTGCTGCCCAGCGTGTCGGTGGGCTCGTCGCCCCGCCGCTCTACGGAGGCATTGGTGGGCTGGATCAGCCCCATACGTTCGTCATGGAAGCAGAAAACGACCTGTTCTCGG
>CAYSCH010000165.1:3932-19027 GCA_964429355.1 uncultured Planctomycetaceae bacterium
GGTTCTCCTGCGCCCCTGGCTGGAGAAGTTGTGCCGCGAGGCGGTGCGCCAGGGATTTCGCGCCATCATCGTGCTGACCGGTCATTATGGGGCCGGCCAGCAGATTGTGGTCCGCGAAACGGCCGTCCGCATGAGCCGGGTTCTCCAGGTGCCCGTGTTGGGCTGCCCCGAGTACTTCCTGGCCCTCGATGCAGGCTACCGAGGCGACCACGCCGCCTGGGGAGAGACCTCTCTGATGATGTACCTCGATCCGCCCAGCGTCGATCTGGACCGGTTGGGCGATGAGCCCCATCGCGGTGTTGGAGGAAAAGATCCCAAACGGTTCGCAACCCGGGCAGACGGCCAGAGACTGGCGGAGCTGATCATCGACCGCCTTGCCGGACTGGCCCGTCAGATGCCATCCTGGGATGGGGCGACTCTGGAGCGTTTCATCCAGGCCGAGTCGGCCCTGGTCAACCGCCAGATCGCACTGGCCCAGGCGGGCAAGGAGGCGTGGGCCGGGTGGCGCAACGTGGGCCAGGGAGTCCTTGACGATTACGGCCGCCTGCTGGTCGAACAGAAGTTTGAAGACATCCGCGCCCTGGTCGAGAAACTTTGAGGCCCCTGACAGAACCGCCGATTGTGCACCTCCGTGCCCATCGGCGACTCCTACGTTCTGCCAGACCTCGTAGAGCCGCTAACAAAACCACCGGCTGTGCACATCCATGCCCGTGGGAGACTCATACGATTTTTGAGAGGGTTTCTCAGACTTTGCGATGCGGATTGACAGGGCCATGAGAAACACACATCCGTTATTCAGGAGCAATCACCATGCGAGTCTGGATCTTGTTGTTGCTGGCCATCACCGCGGTCTTTCAAAGACCGTCACAGCTCGGAGCTGAAGAACTCGCCGTAAATCTGGCGGGCCCCGACGCTGCCACGAATTGGCTCTTGCCTGACAGCTCGGCCCGGATCGAAGACGGCCAGCTCGTCCTTGACGGCCGCCAGAAAATTTCCCGCGCCGTCTATCTGCCCAACCAGTGGGGCGATGTCGTGCTCACGGCGAAGTTCCTCGTCGAGCCCCAGGCCGAAGGAGTTCTGGCCTGCGGATTCATCGTCCGGGCCGTCGACGGAAGAAGCTACTACTACGTTCATTTTGACCGCGGCCAGGCGATTCTCGTCCGCCACAGTCAGGCAACCGAGTGGAACGAAATCAAGCGGCTCAGCGGGCTCGACAAGCCGGCCGGCCAGTGGCACGAAGGACAGCTCGAGTGCCGTGGCAATATCCTGCGAGTCTCGCTCAATGGCAAGCTCCTCTACGAAGCCCAGGACGACACGCTTGCGGCAGGCCGCATCGGCTTCTACGGCAGCCAGGGACTGGTCCGCATCAAAGACATCCGCGTCGCCGGCGATGCGACAACGCCCGCAGAAGACTTCACCATTCCGCCCCCCGCGTTTGTGCATGTCTGCGAAGATGCCGGCGCCGGCGGCTACGAGGCGTTTCCGGATATCTGCCGGCTCAGTGACGGACGGCTGATGTGCGTGTTCTATGCCGGCTACGGCCACGTGGCACTGCCGAACGATCAGTTGCCCAAGGGAGGACGGATCTCGTACTGCCTCTCGAGCGACGAAGGCCAGACCTGGTCCGCCGCCGAGATCCTCTACGACGGGCCCGACGACGATCGCGATCCCTCGATCGTCCAGCTCAAGAACGGCCAGCTGATCTGCAACTTCTTCTCCCTGCGCAAAGGAACTGACGGCAAGGACTACGAAGGCCTCGGCTCCTGGATGGTCGCCTCCGACGACCTGGGAAAGACCTGGTCCCAGCCCCAGCAGATCTCCAAGACCCATTACTGCAGTGCGCCGATCCGGGAACTTTCCTGCGGTCGTCTGATCCTGGGGCTGTACACCGAAAACGCCAACAGCTCCCAGGGTTCCGTGGCATTCAGCGACGACGGCGGGAAGACCTGGCAGCCGGAGGTGCTCATCGACAACGGCGGCATCCGCCTCGATGCCGAAACCGACATCATCGAACTGAAGGATGGAACCCTCTACGCGGCCCAGCGGCCCCACATGTGCTTCGCCACCTCCACAGACCGCGGCGCAAGCTGGACCGTTTCCCAGCCCATGGGTTTCGCCGGCCACTGCCCCTACTTCCTCCGCGCGAAAGACGACGTGATCTTCTTGGCCTTCCGTGTGCCGAACACCAGCCTCCGTTTCAGCCGCGACGAGTGCAAGACCTGGAGCGACAACGTGCTCGTCGACGAAGTCATCGGCGCCTATCCTTCGATGGTGAATCTCAAGGATGGCAGCGTACTGATCGTTTACTACGAAGAGGGCGCTGGTTCCAGCATTCGTGCCAAGCGGTTTCGCGTGACCACCGAAGGGGTCCAGTGGATGCCCCCGGCAAGCCCCTGAACGGAAGGAGAAATGGAGGGGTGGAAGTACGGAATGCTGAAGTGATGGAGTATTGCTGGAACCGCTGACATAACCGCCGATTGTGCCCATTCCTGCCCGTGGAAAACTCGTACGTTTTGCCAGGGCCTATCGGTGCCTTACAGCGCACTCCTGCCGGTCTGGCGGTTATCAGCTCACGAACAGGTTCTTCGTGGCGAAGCTGGGATCGCTGGTCAGGTGGACCCCCAGCCGGCGCAGGCCGGTCTCATCGCCGGGGCTGGGGATGTGGGTGATATGAACGTCGCAGCCCCGGAGCTGTTTCAGTTTCTCGACGCAGAGCTGGGCCATCGGATTGGCGGTGACGCTGATGCCCAGGGCGAAGAGGGTTTCCTGGAGATCGAGGCTCACCGTGTTCTGTCCGAGAACGTCCTTCTTCATCTTGCCCACCGAGGCCAGGATGCTGGGGGCGAGCAGGTGGAACTGGGTGGGCACGCCCGCCAATTGCTTGACCGCGTTGATCACCAGAGCGGACGCGGCGTGCATGAGCGGTGAGTTCTTGCCGGTGATGATCCGCCCGTCGTGAAGCTCGATCGCCGCACCACAGTAAACACCCTTGTTGCCTTCACCCTCCCGCTGGGCTTCGTCGGCGGCTCTCCTGGCGGGGTCGACCACTTTGCGGTCTTGGGGCTGGATATGGAGGATTTCCATGAGGCGTTCCAGGCGTTGAACCGTGCGCTCGTCGGTCAATCCCATAACGAATTCCGACGTGCCGCGGAAATAGCGGCGGATGACCTCCGCCCGGGCGGCCGCCATGACCACCTCCTCGTCGACTATCCCGGTGCTGGCGCGATTCACGCCCATTTCCGTGGGAGAGCGGTACATCGGCTTGGTGCCGGTGATTCGCTCGAGGATCTTGTGAAGGACCGGAAACGCTTCGACGTCGCGGTTGTAGTTGATGGCCGTCTGGCCGCAGGCCTCCAGATGAAAGGGATCGATCATGTTCACGTCGTGCAGGTCGGCGGTGGCCGCCTCATAGGCAACGTTCACCGGATGCAGCAACGGCAGATCCCAGATGGGAAAGGTCTCGAACTTCGCGTAGCCCGAATCGATTCCGCGGAGGTGGTCGTGGTAAACCTGGCTTAAGCAGGTAGCCAGCTTCCCGCTCCCCGGGCCGGGGCCGGTGACCACAATCAGCGGCTTCTCCGTCTCGATGTAGGGATTGGCTCCGTAGCCTTCCGGACTGAGGATTCGATCGACTTCCGCCGGATAGCCCTTGGTGGGACGGTGGGTGCAGACCGGGATCCCGCGACGTTGGAGCTTGTTGATGAACTGCACCGCCGCCGGCTGATCGTCGAAGCGGGTTACCACCACGGCACGCGGTTCCACGTCCCACTCGCGCAGGTCGTCGATCAGCTTCATGGCGTCGGCGTCGTAGGTGATCCCGAAGTCGGCACGCATCTTCTTCCGTTCGATCGCCCCGGCGTGGATGCAGAGCAGAAGCTCCGCCTTGCCTTTGAGCTTCGTCAGCAAACGCATCTTGACGTTCGGATCGAAACCGGGGAGCACACGGGCTGCATGGTAGTCGAAGAGCAGCTTGCCGCCGAACTCGAGATAGAGCTTGTTGCCGAAACACTCCGCCCGCTCGAGAATGGCCGTCGATTGTTCCTGGAGATACTTGTCGCTGTCAAAACCAATCGCATCCTGCATGGATTACCTTCTCAACGAAACTCGCTATTCCTTGTGGGACTCAATCGCCTCTCGGCACTTCTGGCGAAACTCATTCTGGGGACCGGCCAGATCGGCTCCTTCCGCACCCGCCTTCCACGCGGCAAGGGCCTCGTCCATCCGGCCGAGCCTGGCCAGGGCCTGACCTCGCCAGTATTGGGCCGGGGCCTCTTCGGGCTTGTCGGGACGGCCCACATTCAGATTGGCCGGATAGGTCAGGGCCGCTTCGAAATCGGCCAGGGCGCCGCCGGCGTCGCCCCCCTCCAAACGTTCCTGGCCGCGGCCAATGTGGGCCTGGTTGAACAGTTTCCAGGTGACGTCCTGCCCTTCCCAGTTGACGAAGTAGGGCACCGCCTCGAGGAGCGCAACACAGTCGCCATAGCGCTTTTCGGCCATATACGACTCGGCCAGGATCAGGGTAACCTCCGCCCGTCGCGTGCCCGCCAGGGGCATGTCCTCAATGAGCCGGATGGCGTCGCTGCGGCGCTCGGCGGCAATGAGAATCTCGGCCAAGTCGCGGAACAGGGTCTGATCGTCGGAGCGAGCCGCGATGGCCTTCCGATAGAACCGCTCGGATCCGGCCAGATCCCCGCTCGTGGCCGCGGCCAGTCCGAGATTCCGCCAGGCAATGCTCTGCAAGGGATCCAGGTCGGCCGCTTTCTGCCACTCGGAAGACGCCTCGTCCAGACGGCCCAGATTGGCCAGCAGGCAACCGAGCTGGAGATGGGCCTGGGCGTCGCCGGGACCGGTGGCGGTTGCGTAGCGGAGAATCTCCACTTCCTCCGGTCGCGAGGCGAAGACCCGATCTCGCCGTGTCTTCGCCGCTTCGGCCAGCCAACCGTCGGCCGCCGCTTTATCATCCGCCTGCGACGCATACCATGCAAGATAGTACAGTGGCATGAAACTCCGCGTGTCCACTGGCACCGCGGCAACGCACGCTTCCTGCACGATCCGGCTTGCCTGATCGAACAGCCCCAGCTCGGCAAACACCAGGCTTGCCTCCGAGAGCTCGAAATCGTCCTCGCCCACGAAAGACCGCGATTGCCGGACAAACTCGGCCATGGCAGCCGCGTCGCACAATGCCAGATGGGCCCTGGGAACGAGGGCCGTCGGATCCGCCTGGATGCGCCTCTCAGCCAGTCTCCGCGACCGATCCGTGCGGCCCGCCGCCTGAAGAGCCAACATCAAGTGATCCGCGGCGACTGGGTCGTCGTTGTTCGCCCGCACGGCCCCTTCGAAGTCAGTCACGGCCGCCGCAACATCGCCCAGCCGCATCCGGGCCCGGCCCGCCAGATCGTAGCCGAGCGCAACGGTTCCCTTGCACTTGACTGCCTGGTAGCCGTGGTGCAGGGCCTCGTCGAACTGGCTCAGCCGCAGGTGGCACACTCCCAGATAGTAGTGGCAGAGGCCGTTATCGCCGTCGCGGCCGAGGGCCGTCTCGAGGCGTTCTGCGGCCTTCTCGTAGAGCCCCGATTCGAAATCCAGAACCGCCAGACCGAGAAGGGAATCGACATGGCCCGCGTCCTTCGCCAGGGCCTTTTCGTAGTACTCGCGTGCCTTCGGCCGGTTCGTCTCCCGGTCGAGCTTTCGACCCTTCAGGTAGAGAAGTTCGGTGCTCATCTTCTCATCGGTCAACTCCTCGGCGAGACGCGGCGGTTCTACGACTGGAATCGGCAGGGGCGTGGTGAACCGGGCGAGAATCTGGCCGTCCTTGCTGGTGACGGTTACGTCAACCGGCTGGGAGGCTCCCTCTTCAAAGGTCACCGCGGAGGGCGTCTGCGGAGAAAGGTCGACCGTCTTGCTGGCAAGCTCTTGGCCTTCGCGCCGGAGCACGCACGTTGCCTGGGGAAACTGCCCGGTCGCCAGCAACCGCAGTTCGAGTCGCCCCTCCTGCCGCAACGTGCGGACGGCCAGATCGCGGGTGGCATACTCGAACCCGTCGCCCAGCCCGTGAATCGGATACCACCACTCCTGCCAGGCGACGCGCTGACGCGGGGCAAGCATCCCGTAGTCGGATTGCGTGGGAAGGGGACCGGTCTGGACCTCGATGTAGTGTCCTGCATCGTCGGCAAGGTTGCTTTCGGCCATGCGGCCGAACTGCCACTCGCCCCAGGTCCAGGCCTTCTTGCCGGGCAGCACATGATGGTTGGCAACCTGAACGATGCCTCGCCCGGTGTCGACGTCGCAGGCGCCGAAAAAGTCGTGGGAACAGTTGACCGCGAAGATCGACGAATAGGTGGGGTAATTCTTGAGCCAACTCAGATCGCGTCCTTCATGGACGGGCCAGCGGAAGAATTCTTTCGCATTGTGGTCGGTCCCCAGGGTCATGGGATAGATGAATCGCGTGCCCGGCCCGTTGGGAAAGGCTGTGCAGTTCCAGAAGTAATAGGGATGCATGCCGTCCGTCGGGTTCGAGAGACAAATCTGTTCATCCAGGTAGGCCCGGCCCGGATGCAGTGTGATCCGGACCGTCCAGCGGCTGCGGAAGATCTGCTCCCGGTTGCTGATCTCCAGCCAGGCGGAGCCGTCGGGGTTGTTGCCCACGAGGGCATTGACCGGCGAGACCGCCGCGACTGTGTGGCCATGGGGACCATGGTTCCATTCCACGCCGCCGCTGATCCAGGCCCCGCGCATGGCGATCATGCCGGGCTTGATCACGCCGTTGAAATGGAACATCTCCTTACCTTCGGTCTTGTCGACGACGGACTGCAGTCGCCCCCCCAGCTCGGGAAGGCACATGACCTTGAGATACTCGTTTTCCAGGAACAGAGCCTTGTACGACCGATCGACCTTGTTTCGCGATATATGATCCTGCATGACGTAGGGATAGATGATCTCGCCGCGAGCCGAGCTTGGCAGCTTGCCGCCCCCTTGGAGTGCCCAGAACTTGGGATTGATATCATCCTCCCAGGTGTACGTGGGGATGTTGACCGTCTCGGTCCAGGCCCGAACCTCGGGTGCCGATTGGCCGCTGGCCATGTTGGCTGCGCAGCCCAAAACGAACAAAGAAAGCGCACAGACGACGAATCGTATCATGGCGACACTCCTCGGGCTTCGACGGGCGACGACATTCAATAAGAAGACACTCCCTGCCAGCCTTATCGATAGCCGGGTGGGAGGGTGGTGTCAAGGAGCGGGCACCCCCCTCCACCACTCGCACCACGATCACTGTCACGTTGAGTATCAGTGGACCTACCGAAATTCGGATCGGAGTGAACTATTGAGAAAGCCGGTTAGCCCGATCATTCGGGTGACACGCTCAGAGCGAAGCGATGGGTGTGGCGAACACCTGCAATCCGCCCAGCCACTTGGCGGTCGCGCAACACAAAAGGGTATCATTTCTGCGTATTTTGGGCAAATGCCCTGTGGGCCTTGCTTATAGCGTCAGAAAACACCCTCATCCAGAGGGGGGCGGATCGTGGAGGCGCGGCCGGAGGGGCCAAAGAGATCATCAAACGGTTGCATGGCGGAGGTCGGCCAACGACAATGGGAAGGCGTGGTCCCTGTAACACCGTTGGCGGTTGTCCCAATGGTTGCGAGAGAGTGGGAGAACGCTGACCTGCCAAGATCTTTCCATCCTGCCTAGATCTGCCAGTCCTGCCTGGATTTGCGGAAGCGCCTCGCTGAGCGATCCAATAATTCCTGCCCGTGGGAAGCTTCCATCCTTGTTTTGAAACTGCTACTGAGAGCCGCTAACCGAACCATCGATGGTGCACATCCGTGCCCCGGGGGAAGTTTCCTTCGTAGTTTTAAAAATGCTTGTAAGGTGACTCGCGATGAGAACAAGGGCGATTCTACTACTCGTGATCCTACTGGCGTCGTCAGGCTCGTTTTCCGTGGGGGCGGAGGCTATGGCCGTCGCCAACTACGAGTCGGCTGAGAAGGCGGCCCAGGAAGCGGAAGCTGCAGTGGGACCCGCGAAGACCGCCGCCGACCAGGCCGCCGCCGGACAGGCCAGCGCCGAGCAAGCGGCCGCGGCGATGCGACAGCAGGCCATGGACGCGAAGAAGAAGGCCGACGATCTGGTCGCCAGCCGGCAGAAACCCGCCGAGGCCGCCCTTGCCCTCGCCGTCAAGGCCGTGACCGACGCGACCAGTGCCAAGACGGCTGCGGATGGAGCACTGGCACAGGCCAACGCGGCGGTGGCGCCGGCCCAACAGGCCTACGATGCGGCCGAGAAGGCGGCCCAGGAAGCCGCGATCGCGGCGAAGGCTGCTGCCGACGCGGCTAACCAGTTCGAGGAACAGGCCCAGAGGGCCGCGACCGACGCCGCTGCCCAGCGTCAAGCGGCCGATGCAGCCAAGGCCTCCCTGGCCCAATCGCAGCAGGCCGAACAAGCGGCGCAGGCTCAGGCCACGGCCGCCGCGCAGAAGCTGGCCGAATCGCAGGCGCGAAAGAAATCGGCCGACGACGCCCTCGCGGGCGCCAAGAACCAGGTGGCCGCGGCCGCTACCGCTGCACAGGTTGCCGATGGGGCAGCAACGGCCGCTGAGACCCTGGCCAAACAAGTTGCCGAGGATGCCACCAAGCCGGAGGCAGAGAAGAAACAGGCCGCCGAGGCAGCGGCCGCCCAGCGTCAGGCTGCCGATACGGCCAAGGCGGCTCTGGCTCAATGGCAGCAGGTCGAGCAGACAGCGCAGGCTCAGGTTGCAGCCGCCGCGGAGCAGTTGGCCGCAGCGGAGGCGCAGAAGACAGCGGCGGACGCGGCATTGGCTAGCGCCAAGAGCCAGGTGGCCGCCAACACCACCGCTTTGCAGGCCGCCGACGGTGCTGCCCAGGCCGCGGCGAAATCGGCCGACGAGAAGATGCAGGCGGCAGCGCAGGCCGCTGCCAAACGCAAAGCGGCAGCAGACGCCGGGACTGCTCTGGCGGGGGCTCAACAGGCCGACCAGCAAGCCCAGGCCCAGGCCACCGCCGCCGTGCAGAAGCTGACCGAAGTACAGACGCAGAAAGCAGCGGCCGACGCGGCCCTGGTGAGCGTCAAGAACCAGGTTGCTGCGGCCGCCACAGCTTCTCAAGCCGCGGAAGAGACCGCCGCCGCGGCCGAGGCCCTTGCCAAACAAGTTGCCGAGGATGCCGCCAAGCCGGAGGCAGAAAAGAAACAGGCCGCCGACGCCGCCATCGCCCAGCGTCAGGCAGCCGATGCAGCCAAGGCTGCCCTGGCCGGGGCCCAGCAGAGTGAGCAGCAAGCACAGGCCGAGGCGACGGCCGCCATGCAGAGGTTGACCGAAGCAGAGGCGTTGAAGAAATCCGCCGAAGAGGCCCTGGCGAGCGCCAAAAACCAGTTGGCCGCGGCATCCGCCGCCAGTCAGGCAGCTCAGGAATCGGCCAAGGAACTCATCCTGCTCGATGTGGCAAACCAGCAGGCCACCGCGCAGGCGGCCACCCAACGCATGGCGGCCGATGCGGCCAAGGCCGTCCTGGTCCAGATGCAGCAGAAACAGCAGGAAACGCAGAATCAGGCCAACCTTGCCGCGCAGAAACTGGCCGAAGCCGAAACGCAGAAGAAATCCGCCGAAGAGAGCCTGGCGAACATCAACAACGAGGTGGCGGTCGCTAACCAGGCGTACCAGGCCGCGGAACAAGCCGCCAAGGAGGCGGAAGCCGCGGCCGTAGTGGCCAAGACGGCAGCAGACACCGCCCGGACAACGCAAGCGGCTGCCGAAAAGGCCGCCGCCGACATGCGAGCCCTGGCCAACCAGGCCAAAGCCGAGCACGACAAGATGGTTGCCGCCGACCCGGTGGCCGTGGCCACCCAGGCGTATCAGGCGGCCCAGGAGGCAGCCAAGGCGGCAGATGCCGCCGTCGTGCCCTTGAGGGCCGCCATGCAAGCGGCCGACAAGGCCTACGCCGATGCGAGCAACGTGGCGAATACGAAACGGCAGCAGGCCACGGATGCGAAGAACCTGGCGACCGAACCAGGTGTGCAAGCGTTCCAGCAGGCCGAAGCCAACGTGCCGGCGGCGATCCAGGCCCTGACCGACGCGACCAACGCCAAGCCCGGCCTGGACAAGGCGTTGGCCGACGCCAAGGTCATCGCGACCCCTTTGCAGCAGGCTTACGATGCGGCCGAGAAGGCGGCGCGGGAGTCTGCGGCCGTGGCCAAGGCCGCTGCCGATGCTGCCACCAAGCTTGATACGGAAGCCAAAGCCGCCGTTACGGCCGCCGAAGCCAAACGCAAAGCAGCCGACGGAGCCAAGGCCGCCCTGGCCAAAGCACAACAGAACGAGCAACGGGCGCAGGCTCAAGCGGACCAGGCGGCCCAGAAGCTGATCGAACTGGAGACGTTGAAGAAGTCAGCCGACGACGCCCTGGCTGGTGCGAAGGCCCAGGTGGCCGCCGCCACCGCGGCTTCAGCGGCAGCCGAGACGGCTGCCCAAGAGGCCGAGGCACAGGCCAAGCTGATTTCTGCAGATGCCGCCAGGCCCGAGGCGGAAAAGACCCAGGCGGCCGAACTGGCTGCTGCCAAGCGTAAAGCGGCCGACGACGCCAAGGCGGCCCTGGCCCAGGCCCAGACAGCCGAGCAGGATTCGCAGAAGGTGGCCAATGCCGCCGCGGAAAAGCTGGGCCGGGCGACGGGACAGAAGAAACTTGCCGAGGCAGCCTTGGCGAACGTCAAAAACCAGGTGGTTGCCGCCACCGCGGCTTTACCCGAAGCCGAGAAGGTAGCTGAGGAGTTCGCGAAGGTCGCGGAAGAGAAGAAGCTGGCGGTAGATCAGGCCGCTGCCAAACGCAAAGCGGCAGCCGATGCAGGAACTGCCCTGGCCCAATCACAGCAGGCCCAGCAGCAATCGCAGGCCCAGGCCACTGCCGCCGCGCAGACCTTGACCGAAGCGCAGGCCCAGAAAACAGCGGCCGACGGTGCCCTCGTGGGCGCCACGAACCAGGTCACTGCCGCCACCGCGGCTTCAGCGGCAGCCGAGGCCGCCGCCCAGGCCGCCGAGGCCCTGGCCGCGCAGGTTTCTGCGGATCCGGCCAAAACCGACGCGGAGAAGAAGCAGGCTGGCGATGAGGCTGCGTCCAAACGCAAAGCGGCTGAGGAAGCCAAGTCCGTCCTGGCCCAAACGCAGCAGGGGGAGCAACAGGCCCAGGCTCAAGCCACGGCCGCTGCCCAAAAGGTCACCGAAGCGGAGACACAGAAGAAATCAGCCGATGAAGCCCTCGCCAATGCCACCAATCAAGTGGCTGCGGCCACCGCCGCCAGCCAGGCGGCACAGGAAGCGGCTAAGGAAATCATCCAACTCGATGTGGCAAACCAGCAGGCCGCCGCCCAGGCTGCCGCCGATCGGGCTGCGGCCGATGCGGCCAAGGCGGCTCTGGCCCCCGCGGCAAAGACACTGGAGCAGGCGGCGGTTCAGGCCAACACCGGCGACCAGAATCTCGCCAGGGCCGAGGCACGGAAGAAGGCGGCCGAAGAGGCCCTCGCCGATCTCAAGAATCGGATAGCCGCGGCCAAACAGACTCACGTGGCCGACGAACAGGCCGCTGCCGAGGCGGAGGCCGCCGCCGCTCCGTTGAAGGTGGAAGCAGAAAGAACGCGGGCGGCCTATGTCGCTGCCACGAACGTCGCCGACGACAAACGCGCCCTCGTCGAGCTGGCCAAGGGCGACCTCTACCGGCTCATCGCGGCCAGGCAGGTGGGAAGCTTGATGGAGATTCCCGATCCGCCGAAGCCGGCCAACGCGATTGATGAAATCATCTTGGCGAAGTTGAAGTCCATGGGCATCGAGCCGGTCCTCTGCTCCGACTCGGTGTTTGTCCGACGCGCCTATCTGGACCTGACCGGCAAGCTGCCGACGGCCGAAGTCGCCAAGACGTTCATCCTCGATGCCGACGCGAATAAGCGCGTTGCCCTCGTCGACCGTCTGCTGGAAGAGCGGGCCCACGTCGATTACTGGGCAATGAAATGGAGCGACATCCTCAGAATCAAGGCGGAGTTCCCCGTCAAGCTCTGGCCCAACGCCGCCCAGGCCTATCACCGCTGGGTGTGGGAATCCATTTCTCAGAACAAACCGTACGACCAGTTCGCCCGTGAATTGCTCACCTCCAGTGGCAGCAATTTCCGCGTCGGACCCGTCAACTTCTACCGCGCGATCCAGGACAAGACTCCCGTGGGCATCGCGTCATCCGTTGGATTGGCGCTGATGGGCACCCGGGTCGACTTCTGGCCGGAAGACCGCCGGGCCGGCCTGGCAGCATTCTTCTCGCAGGTCGGCTACAAGCCCACCAGCGAGTGGAAGGAGGAAATCGTCTTCTGGGATCCCCTCCACTCGACCGCCGTGCCCGGCAGCACCGCGGTAGGCGTGGATTCGGTTGCAGGCGCCGTGACCGCCACCAACCAGATTCCGCAGGGGCTGGCCCAGCCGCTCGGCGAAAACGGGCCGCTGGCGGCTGTCTTTCCCGACGGCACCGCAACATCGGTTCCGCCAAACCGCGATCCGCGGGAGGTGTTTGCCGAATGGTTGATTCGACCGGAAAATCCCTGGTTTGCCAGGGCGATCGTCAACCGCACCTGGGCGTGGGCGATGGGGCGAGGCGTCATTCACGAGCCGGACGATGTCCGCGACGACAACCCGCCGAGCAATCCCGAACTCTTGGCCTGCCTGGAGAAGGAACTCGTCTCCAGCGGTTACGATCTGAAGCATCTGAAGCGGTTGATCTTCACCTCGACCACATACCAGTTCTCTTCGATACCGAGGTTCCAAGGGCCTGAGGCGAGAGCCAACTTCGCCAGTTATCTGCTGCGGCGAGTGGAGGCCGAGGTGCTGACGGATACTCTCAACCAGATCACCGGCACTTCGGACCTCTATACCAGCGCGGTTCCGGAGCCTTTCACCTATATTCCCAAGGATATGTCTGCGGTGGCGCTGGCAGACGGGAGCACGACCGATTCCTTCCTGACGTTGTTCGGACGTTCTGCCCGTGCCACGGGAATGGAAAGCGAACGCGTCAGCGAGCTTGCCTCGCCCCAATGGCTGCACATGCTCAATTCGGCCACCATCCAGAGCAAGCTGCAGGGTGGCCCGAAGCTCACCACGCTGACCTCTTCGGGCGGCAAGCCGAGTGAGATCGCCGAGGTTCTTTACCTGACAATCCTCTCCCGGTTTCCGACGGATGCCGACGTCAAGGCCGCAGAGGAATATGCCAACTTGGGAGTGGCCAAAGGACGCGACGCCTGGATCGATCTTGCCTGGGCGCTGGTGAACAGCCCCGAGTTTCTGCTCCGGCACTGATGATTGTTTGTGCTGATATCACACGGAACGGTCGGTTTGCTGCGACGATAATCCAAGGGGGAGTAAGAGTAAAAGGAGAGATGGAATCATGAAGACAAGCGAGAGTGGAGAGAACCAGGGGCACGTGTCCCGGCGTGAAGCCATCCGGCGTGGTGCGTGCGGCGCGGCGGCTATGATCGCGGCCAGCGGCCTGAGTTCCCGCGGGTCTGCCGCCGAGGCCGAGAAGACGCCCGAGCAGAAAGCCGCCGAAGAAAAGGCTGCCCGAGACGAGGCGGCCAAAGCCAAGGCCAAAAAAGGCCAGACCAAGTCGGTCATCCAGATCTTCCTGTGGGGTGGTATGTCGCAGAACGATACCTGGGACCCGAAGCCGGGTACGGGTTACGACTACCTCGGTGAGCTTGACAAGTTCATCCCCACCAACGTGGAGGGAATCCAGGTCAGTTCCCTGTTCCCGCAACTGGCCAAGCAGGCCGACAAGTACTCCCTGATCCGCAGTATGACTCATGGCAACAACGGCCACGAGACGGCCGCCTACCTGATGCAGACCGGCCACGAGCCCGGCGGGCGTCTGGCCTACCCGAGTGTGGGCGCCATCTTCACCTTCTTCAAAAAGGAGCAGTACCAGGGGCTGCTTCCCCCCTACATCGTCATGCTTCAAGCAGCAGGGCGGTTTTCCGAGGAGGGCTTCCTGGGGCCGGGCTACAAACCCTTTGCCACCGGGGGCGATCCCAACGCCGACCGCTTCGAAGTGCAGGGGATCGTGAACCGGGGCATCGACGATGGGCGGCAACAGGCCCGCCGTGAACTGGTCGACAAGATCAATGTCCTGGGTTACGGACTTGCCGACGCCCCCGAGATGGCTGCCGTTGAGACAGCCAAACAGAAAGCCTACGGGTTGATCCTGGGCAAGGGGCGGGAAGTATTCAATCTCGCAAACGAACCGACGGTACTCAGGGATCGCTACGGCCGGAATACGTTCGGGCAGGAATGCCTGGCGGCGCGGCGGATGGTCGAGGCGGGTGTGCCCTATATCACCATCAGCTTCCCCGGTGGCTGGGACACGCACGGGGGCCACTTCGCCACCATGCGGCGCCAGTGTCCGATGCTGGACCAAGGGCTGGCAACGCTCCTGGCGGACCTGAGCGAACGCGGCTTGCTCGACAGTACCCTGGTCTGGTGCACCGGCGAGTTCGGCCGAACGCCCAAGGTCTCCTGGGAGCCGCCTTGGAACGGAGGACGCCATCACCATGGGGCGGTGTTCACCGTGCTGGTCGCCGGCGGCGGATTCAAGGGCGGCCGAGTTGTCGGCGCGTCGGATGATAAGGGTGAACAAGTCAAGGAAAGGCCCGTCTATCCGGCGGACCTCCTGGGCAGCATGTACCTGCTGGCCGGAATCGACGCCGGCGCCAAGCTGCCCCATCCCTGGGGATTGGATGCCTACGTGTTGGACGCCGAGAATGAAGGCATGAAGTCGGCCGGGCTTCTGGAGGAGATCCTTTAGAGCCGCTAACAGAACCACCGGCTGTGCATATCCATGCCCGTGGGAAACTCATACGTTTTGTGAGGGCTTCTTAGCCATCGGTGTTGAGAAGCCGTTTGAAGGTTGCGATGAAAGCATCCCGCGGTATTGAGATTGTGGCAATCGCCGCAGGGTTTGAAATCGGCTCCAAAAGCGATCGGGCGCGCGGAGACGGCCGCTGAGGCCATGGCCCCGCGCCCGACTGCTGCGTTTGTCTGTGTTTTCGCAGGTGCCGAGATGGC
>CAYSCH010000166.1:0-18990 GCA_964429355.1 uncultured Planctomycetaceae bacterium
ACTTCATCCGTGCCCACGCCGACATCTTCGCCCGCTGCGGCTCCGTCGTCGCCTCGTACCGCTCCAAAAACGGCCGCCGCGGCGGCCCCTACTACCGCCTCGCCTACCGCGCCCACGGCCGCCAGCGCTCCCTCTACCTCGGCGCCTCCGAAGAGCTCGTCGCCCAGGTCCGCAGCCTCCTCACCGAGCTTCAGGCCCGCCGCGACTACTACCGCATGGTCGCCCAATCCGAGCGTCTCCGCCGTGAAAACCTCCTCCACCTCAAGCGCCAGTGGCAACAGGCCGCCCTCGCCCACGGGCTATACGCCCGCGGCTGGGAACTCCGCGGCTGGCGCCCCCCGAGCCTCCCCCGGCTCAGCCTCCCCCGCGTCCGCCTCACTCTCCCCCTCCCCTCCGTCCCCTACCGCTTCTACACCAACATCCTCCGCCCCCTCGCAGCCCCAATCCTCTCTCCTGGAGCCCCACCTTCAGACGCCTGCGCTCGAGTCCCGCCTTCAGACGGCGCATGCCCTATCCCGGACAGTCCCCCATCCACAGAAACCCAAATCGCCATCGCGGCTGGTGAACAATTGACCCCAGAACCCCAAACCGTCAGCCAGGCCACCAACTCCTCCGCCACAGAAACCCCAAGCGTAAGCGAGGCCGCCACCCCCGCCACCACGGAAACCCGACGCGTAAGCGAGGCTACTGAACCATCCACCACGGAAACCCGAAGCATAAGCGAGGCCGGCACCCCCTCCCCTCCACCACCCCCACCCAAAGATCTCGCACCGCGCACCCCCCAACCCACCTTGGCCGAAGGCCATCATCACCGTAGCCTGGGGCACCCGCCCCAGGACTTCCAAGGTAATTCACATCCTTTGGCCGAAGGCCATATTCACCCACCATCCCAGTCAACCCAGCCTCGCCCTGCCGTCCCACTCGCAGGAGGCAACGACCCTTTACCCTCCAGAAGCCTTGCCATTTGCCGGGAGCAGACTACCACCAACCGAGCGGCAGCTCGTACCGGCTCACCGGCCCTGCCGCCCCCCCGACAGGCCCGAATTTGGCAGAATCGCCCTGCCGTTGACCAAAGCCCCTTCACCCTCCAGAAAACCCCAGATCACCAACCGAGCGCCAGCTCGTACCGCCCGGCGCCCTGCCGCCCCCCCCCGCCAGGCCAGAATTTGGCAGAACCGCCCCTCCGTTGACCAACGCCTGTCGCCCGGTTCACTGGGGCCAACACCCCTTCACTTTCCAAGAGGCTCGCGACTTGCCGGGAGTAGGCCACCACCAGCCGAGCGCCAGCTCGTTCCGCCCGGCGCCCCTGCCGCCCAACCTCCGTTCCCTCCAAAACCGCCAAGTCTGACAACTGACCAATGGCCAATGCCCCGTCTGTCCCCCGTCCCCTGTCCCCCGTCCCCCGTCCCCTCTGACCTCTGACCCTCTGGCCGCCCCTTGTTCTTTGGCAATTCAGCACAGCGCATAATACGCCACCTCGCCCGATCGCGTCGCGGCGAGGTGGCGCAACGGCCGCGTTCCTATTGAACTCCCCATTGAAAACAAGACTCGCCCAGGAGCAGCTTCTGGTCCGCGCACGTAGCAGACGACCGGTACCCCTTGAGCCCCTAGCCCTTGCCGCGGCCGCGAGATTGGACAGATCTGGTAAATCGGCGGCAGACCGAGGCGGAACTGGATGCGATCCGCCGACGCCTGCCCCGACGCACCCTATCCCAGCTTCTTCGCCATCTTCTCCACAAAGGCCACGCACTTGGCCACGTCGTCCATCAACTCCGACGAGTCGTGCTCATACTCAATCGTCATCACGCCCCGGTAACCTTGCCGCTTCAGTTCCGTGAGCACCGCCGCATAGTCGGCCTTGCCCTCGCCCAGCGGCACGTCACGGGCGTCCACAACCCCCTTCTCCGCCACGTCCTTGAGGTGAAAACCGCGGACCCGGCCTTCCATTACCTTCAAACAGGCTACCGGGTCCAGCCCCGACCGCACCCAGTGCCCCGTATCGCAGCATGCACCGATCCGCGGGCCGCGGTCCTTACAGAGCGCCAATACGTTTTCCGGCTTCCAGTTCGTGTAGTCCGGTGCGTCCGGGCGATGCGGATGATTGTGAATCGCCAGGTCGATGCTGTACTCGTCACACAATTTCTCGATCATGTCGAAGGCCTCAGCCTTGGGCTCTGCCACGATCGAGGCGATGCCCATCTCCTTGCAGAAGTCAAAGATCCTCTTCCCCTGCTCGGCGTCGGTGTCGAGGTTGGAATAGAAGGCCGAGATCGTCATGCCGCTATCGCTCAGCTTCTGCTTCAACTCCTTACGAACCGCGGGAGAAAGGTCCTCGTTGACCTTCAGCTCCGGTCGCGACTTGTCCAAGGCCAGAAAGAAGGCCGGCTCGATGTTCCGCACGCCAAGCTTGGCCGTCATCTCGATCGTCTCGTACAGGCAGAACCGGCGGAACGTGTACTGCGACATGCCGACCTGCCAGCCCATCGCCTCGGCCGAAGGCGAACTGCAGGCGATTTTTTCGGCCGCCCCGGCGATGTGGATCCCCGGGCCGCCGAGTACCGTACCGGCCAAGACCGCGGAACTTGCCTTCAAAAACTCGCGACGCTGGATCCTCGATGCCATGGTATTCTCCCTCTTTTTCACAAGGTTGCCTGGAAAGCGGGGCTGACGGTTGCTTCGCACTTGGCGCCCATTGTAAATTGGGCGCACCGGGCCGCACAACGTACCGCCGTCCAAACTCAAGGAGATTCCCAGGATGTCCGCCACCCCTACCCGTCGCCAGTTCCTCCGCGCGTCCGCCGGCACGCTGGGAGCTTCTCTTGCCCTGCCGACCCTGATTCCCGCAACGGTCCTGGGCAAAGACGGTGCCGTCGCCCCCAGCGAGATGATCACCGTCGGCTTCATCGGCACCGGCAGCCACGGCATCGGCTGGAACCTGGCGGCCTATCTCAAGCAGCCCGATGCCAGGGTTCTCGTCGCCTGCGACGTCGACAGCACCCGCATGGACAAGGCGAAACAGGAAATCGACAAGGCATATGGCAACACCGACTGCGCGACCACCAAGGATTTCCGCGAAGTTCTCGCCCGCGACGATATCGATACGGTCATGATCTCCACGCCCGACCACTGGCATGTGCTGATCAGCGTGCTGGCGATCCGGGCCGGCAAGGATGTCCAGTGCGAAAAGCCGACCCTCACGATCGATGAGGGCAAGATCCTTGTGAAGACCGTTCGCGAGCATAACCAGGTCTTCCAAACGAGCACCGAAGACCGATCGCTCCCCATGTACCACCGCATGGCCGAACTGGTACGCAATGGCCGTATTGGCAAGCTCCAGCGGATCGAAGTCATCCTGCCGCTGCAGCCCGGCAGGCCCGGCGATGCCACCCCCCAACCCGTGCCCCCGGAACTCGACTGGGACATGTGGCTCGGCCCGGCTCCCAAGGCGCCTTACACGCCGGACGGCGTGCACTTCAACTTCCGTTGGGTCTGGGCCTATTCGGGCGGAATCATCTGCGACTGGGGAACCCACCTCTTCGACACGGCCCAGTGGGCCAACGACACCGAACACAGCGGCCCGGTGGAAATCGACGGCAAGGGAACCCATTGGGAAGGTGGCCTCTACGACACCGTCAAAGACTATGACGTCACCTACCGCTATGCCAATGGCGTCGTCATGACCTGCACGCCTGGCAACCCCAGCATCAAATTCATCGGCACCGAGGGCTGGGTCGGTAACCGCGGCTGGCGCGGCAAGCTCGAAGCCAGCTCCGATGAAATCCTCAATTCCGTGATCGGCCCCGACGAAATCCGCCTGTTCACCAACCCGGCCGGCGAGCACCGCAACTTCCTCGACTGCGTGAAGTCCCGCCAGGATCCCTATTTCCCGGTCGAGATCGGCCACCGGGTGGCCACCGTCTGCCACTTGGCCAACCTGTCCATCCGCCTCGGCCGCAAACTCAACTGGGACCCTGAAAAGGAACAATTCGTCGGCGACGCCGAGGCCACCGCCCTCATGTCGCGCCCCATGCGCGAGCCCTGGAGCCTGGCATAATCCGCGGCGCAAGCCTCCGGGCCGTGTCGTGCCGAACCGCCACGCCAACAACAACAGCGAGATCACCATGCCCTTTCCACCATCTTTATTTCACCCCTTGTTGACGGCAATTGCCCTCAGTGCGATCGTCCTCAGCGCCGCAAGTCCTGCCGCCGAGCCCCCCGCCGTCATCTTCGATACCGACATCGGCTCCGACTGCGACGATGCCGGGGCGCTGGCCACGCTCCATGCCTTGGCCGACGCGGGCGAACTCGAGATCCTGGGCGTGATCTTCAGCAGCGGCAAGAACCGCTACGGCGTCGGCACCTGCGATGCCATCAACACCTACTACGGCCGCGGCGACCTGCCCCTGGGCCAGTACCAGGGCACCGACGTCGGCGACCCTCGCAATTCCTACACAGAACAAATCGCCAAAGACACGAATCGTTTCGGCCACGACGTCGTCGACAAGGCCCCCGACCTGGTCGCCGTCTACTGTTCCCTACTTGCGTCGCAGCCCGATCGCAGTGTAACCATCTGCACCGTCGGCCACCCTCACGGGTTAGTCCACCTGCTGCGCGATCCGCGGGGAGACGCACTCGTCCGCACCAAGGTCCAGCGTTGGGTCGCCATGGGAATGGGGGGCTGGAACTTCCAGGCCATGGGCATGTCGGCCTATTGCCAGGAACTCCTCGACAAGTGGCCCCTGCCTTTCTACATCTCGCCCAGCGGCGCATCGATCACGACCGGACACCGCCTCCTCCCCAAGACACCCGCGACGAATCCCGTCCGCGAGGCCTATCGCCTCTGGGGCACGGGCACGGCAATCACCGAGGGCCGTTCCAGTTGGGATCAGGTAGCCGTGCTCTTCGTCGCCCGTCCGGACCTCTTCACCGTGGACCGCACCGGGAGCCTCCATCGCCTCGCCGACGGCAACGTTGCCTGGAACCGCGAACTGGACAACCCCAACCATCACATGATCACCCCCAAGCTCTCGGACGAGGAGATGGCTGAAACCATCGAGGGACTCATGGCAACCGAGCCAAAATCGCGTGGCAACTCGCCGCGATAGCATACCGCCAGCCACCATACCCGAGGCTGGCTGCCTTTCGCTGCGCATGATACGTTGGGAGCGTCGCTTTCCGAGACCGCACCGCCTGTGGGGTACCAGCGTCATGAACGTTTCCGAAGAGGCTGGGCTTCCTCCTTCTTCACGGCCCGAAAGTGATCAGCCCAAGCTCGGCATCCGACACCTGCTGCTTTGGGGATTTGCCACGGCGGTCGTGATGTCAGCTCTGAGCACGATTCGCTTGCTCAATGGCGAGCCCGTTCACAGCCGCACTTATCTCTACGAAATCGTGGGAGGCTCCGCATACGGTCTGGCCTTGGCTGGGATCATCCTTGGCCTGAACCGGTGGAAGAGGGGCTTGTCCCTCATCATCCATCCAGGTCACCTGCTCCTGTACCTGGCTGGGATTGTCATGATTCTCGACCTTGGACTTACCATGGGTTGGTCTCTCTGGGGCCAGGCCCACGGTCGAACCATGGCACACTACTTCCCCCACCGGCAATTCGTGGCATACAGCGCCAGTGTCGCCGTTCTGATCCTGGTTCTCGTGCGAGTGCGTTGGCGGCGCATATGGTACCTGCCGATTGCCGCATTGCTCCTGCTGTCCCTTGCCCAGGTTTTTGTATCGGCCATAATTCTTGTCGATTCATGGCGATCCTTCGCCGTCCAGCACCCGTGGTTGATCTCATACTACACCTTTCCGGTGTTGGCGTCATTCTGCGCGGCCACACTACTCATCGTTGCAGTGATCGACGCTGTGCACGAAGGGAGAAAGCGGGACTGGATCCACTGGGTTGGTGTTGCCGCCTTCCTGGCGATGGCGGCGCCGTACATCATCGATATGATACTTCGCTGGTAGGTAGTTTATGCCAGCACCTGCTCGCCGGCAATACGGCCCCGACCCGGATTATTCATGCGGCCATCGAAACCCGACGCGTAAGCGAGGGCAAAGAGCAAAGTTGTCCTCGCTTACGCTTCGCACCTTGGATCAAGCAGGTTGTCGCGAAATCCCCGGCTCATGCATAATCCGGACTACCGCAGCCTTCCCGTGCTGCTCACGAAATGCTCGGCCGTCTCACGGCTGATGCGGCCGCCTTGAAACAGCCGCTTGACCGATTCATCCAGCGGGATCATCCCTTCCGACTTGCCGGTGAGAATGCTGTTATCGATCGATTCGAGCTTTCCGAAACGGATCGCGCTGGCGATCGGATGGTTGTTGAACATGATCTCCAGGGCAAGCACGCGTTTCTCGTCGGGGAAGGCGCTCGCCAGCAGGTGCTGGCTGACCACTGCCCGAAGGCTGAGGGAGAGCTGGGCTCGGATTTCGGTCTGCACGCTCTGGGGAAACAAATCGGTGAACCGTGAGATCGCCCCCTTCGCATCACGGGTGTGAAGCGTGGAAAAGACCAGGTGCCCCGTCTCGGCCACGCTGAGGGCCATCTGGGCCGTCTCCCGATCGCGAATCTCGCCCACGAGCACGATGTCGGGGTCCTGACGCAAACCGTACTTGAGCCCGTCGGCGAAGGTATGCACATCGACGCCCACCTCCCGCTGCGTGACGACCGAGTTGGGATGCTTGGGAAACAGGTACTCGACCGGTTCCTCGACCGTGATGATCCGACGGCCTCCTTCGCGATTCAGAAGATGGATGATCATGGCCAGGGTTGTGGTCTTCCCCGAACCGGCAACCCCGGAGATGAGCACCAGCCCGTTGCGAAAATGTGCCAAACGGTGTGCCAGTTCCTCCGGGAATTCAGCCCACTGGAAATCAGGAATCTCGGCCGGAATTACCCGGAAGCAGGCCCCTAGTTGCTGGCTGTTCAAGAAGTAGTTGGCCCGGAATCGCTGACTCCGTCCCCCCAGGGGCAAGTCCAGAGAAAAGTCCACGTTCTTGTCGGCCTTGAAACGCTCCATCGCCTCCTCCGGGCAGAGGGGCGTGAGGAGGGAGCGGAGGGCCTGGTCGTCCAACGGTGTCTCGCCCGCCCCGCGCAAACGGCCGTGGACGCGGAAAATCGGCGGATACCCGACGACCAGGTGCAGATCCGAAGCGCCGAGCTGAACCGCTTCGGCCAGCCACCGCCGGACGGGTTCGGGACAGATCGTGTCGGTGGAAAGTGCAGGCATCCGGCGATCCCTCACTCCCCCGCCTTGCGCATCATCCCAAGCGTTCTCAGCAACGACAACAAGACCCCCTCGGGCTGTACCTTGTCGACTTTCCTTTTCTCCTCCACGACCACATTCAACTCGCGGTCGTCGAGCCAGACGCCAAAACACTTCTCGCACCGGTCGATCCTGACGGGCCTGCCGTAGGAAACGCTGTACTCCATCAGCCGCACGTTTTCGCCGCAGCGAGGGCAGCGCATGTGACCGGCCGTCTTGTCTTCCCGGAACGATGGACTGCCGTACTTCTCTTCCAGCAGTTCTTCAACATCCGCGATCTTTCTGTCGCGAAGCCGTTCCATTTCGCCCCGGTCACACCATATCCCGTCGCACTTGTGGCACTTGTCGATCTCGACGCCGTCAACGATCACTCTTGCCAGATGCGTTCCGTCCCTCGGGCATTTCATCGATTCTCTCCTGATTCGTTGAAACTCGGGCTGCGTTTCCCTGGCTGCTGCGGCTGCCGAGCCGGTCTTCGTAAACTCGCAGTTCGAAGTCCTGTTGTTCCACGATGCCGATCGATATCTGCTGGCCGAGCAGTTCGATCGCCATGCTGCCGCGAACGTGGAACGTTTCTGCAGCCTCCTCGACGCGGCCACGGTAACGGTCGAAGAGGATTATACCGCCGGCCTTTTCTGTTTGGAATGTGGCGTTGGCGGGCCTGAACGGCAGTGCCGCCGCAGCCTGATCGCCGGCCGGCTGGTGGGCGACCTTCAGATCATAAACCACGCGATCGAGCCCTTCCCGTTGGCCTTCGTAACGGTAGTCGGCTTCCCCTTTCCAACTGCCGAGCGGACCCCATGAATGGGTCAGACGACGCTGCCAGCGGTCGGCCGTCTTGAGGGTTCGGTCCGGCTGGAAGAACGTCAACTGGTTCAATTCGCGCCAGCCGTCGCGATCGACGAGTGAGGCCATCATCAGCGGTTGCCCCGCCATCGGGTCCCCCCCCGTCACGATCGGAAACGCGTCTTCGTCGGCGTCCAGAGCCACGATTTCCATCCGTGGATTCATCGTCAATCGAAAAGTCGCGCCCGACAGTTTCGTCAGCAAGTTACCGAATACCGATCGGGCCATGGCATCGGCTTCGAGGAGCCGCGCCGCTTCGATCTTCTGCAGAATAACTACGGTGCCGTCCGAAGCGACATCCTCGACGGTGAACCTCGAAAGAACCAGGTATTTCAGGCCCGTGGCAACTTCGATCCCTTGCACCTGGCACGACGACTTCTGGGTGACGACCAGTTCCTGATAGAGCTGCTGCCCGGGCTCGAGCTTCCACTGAAGCCGCACCGGCTCCCGGGAGCCCGGAACGGCCGGTACCGGCGATTCCTGACGCGACTGCAGCTCCGGCCGGATTCGCTCGGCGGGGGGCGACGAGAGCTCCTGTGCCGCCGCAACACCCGAAAGCAGTACCAAGGCGGTGAAAAAAACGCAGCCAAGAAGCATTTGCCGAAACATGGAATTGGTCGATCGCGAGGGGGATGGTGGCGAGTAGACCTGCATACCTGCAGTCTATCAGAGAGTGTTATCCAACCCAAGCGGACGGCAGAATTCCGCTTCGCGCCCGTGGGCCGAACCTGGTTGACATCATTGGCCCGGAGGACCATGAACTGTCCACCATCGATGAGCCATGATTCCAGTCCCTCACACGCCCCTGCCTGGCGTCATTGGCGACCGATTCATGGCCCCGCGACTGCCCACTGGCTCAATACTCGCAGATCGCCCCGAACCCGACCATTTCCGTCGAGGCGATTGGCATTAACGATATGCCGCGATTCTGGAGTTGGGTTTGGTCGACGGCCTCGCAGGCAAGATAGGCCATCCACCAGCCCAGAATGACTTGCGACAGGTAGTGGTCATCGTCGTTGATGCGCGACAGCCCCGTGAATGTCGAGCAGGCATAGAGCCCCCCCTTGACCACAACATTGTCGGTCATGTCGGCCGCCGCGAGGAACGGCACTGCCCCCACGAAGGCATGGCCGCTGACGGAGTTCACGTCCTGGAACGGGTCCCAATGCGATCCGTGATCCATTTCGCCCGGTCGTGATGCGCCCAGCATGAACTGCATGAACAGTAGCGGCGGTGCCCCCACCACATAGGCTCGCGTTGTGCGAGCACTGAATTCTCCCGTCACGTTGAAGACAGGTCGGTCTTCGAGGAATTTGCACGCGACAGCCAGACAGGCGTAAGAAGGAATGAAGATCTTCCCGTCGCCAAACGTCTTCCAGAACTCGGCAAAATGGTCGGTGCCGGTTGAGCGAACGTCTTCTTGATACCAGTCGTGCACGTCTTCATCCATCGACGTGTTGGCCAGCACGCTGCCAAGCGCCAGGCTGTAGGCCAGCTTGGACATGGTCTCGCAGTCGTAATAGTTGCGGTGGTCGCTCCGCACGTTTTCCCGGGCCTCGAAACACATCTCGTCCAAATGCCCGCGCAGCCGGCGGCAGCGGGAACCGATCCCGCCCGCCGGCTCGGAAGTGTCAAGCGAGCCCACAGAAAGCCCTGGAGACTCGAACACGGGAGCCGGGAGATCTACCGGTGGCGACTCGGAATAAGCCGGATCAGGAGGCAACGGCCCCGGGTAGGAGGCAAGTATCGTGTTGTCCGTAGCCGTCGACTGAGAGAAGCCGGTTTGCGTGACCGAAGTGGCCTGGAGCGGTTCCACACCGGGCGGCGCGAAGAAAACCGGAGGGCCGTAGACAGGTGCCGGCTCCGTGCTCGGCTGCATCCGTGGCAAGCGGTCCGGCGAAAAGGCTGGCTCGGAGACAGTCGCGGCGCGAGGGATGTCCTCGCCGAGTGTCGGGGCGGCCTGGCCGGTCGCGGCCACCGGGTCGGCGCGGACCGCCAACGACACCTTTCCGCCATATTCCCGACACGGCATCAGGTCCCGGCTCGACTCGAAAACAACATCTCGCCGGGCGCAGCCCGCACAAACCACGGTCAGCGCCAGGACCGACAAAGCCCATGTCGGCACTACGGGAAATCGGATCGACAAGGATTCGGTTCCTCGAATGACGGCACGAGCCATGAACCGGTGGCGGGTACGTGGTTCGCCACAACCCACTCCGGTGGGGCAGTAAAGTCATCGGAATGACCGGACCCGCAAGATGAGAAGGACCATCGCAGCCGGGAGGGTCAAGGCAATCGTTCGTCTTTATGTTGACTGCGCATCTTAATATTCCCCCCCAATCGGACACAGCGTCCGTCCAGATCCCGGTCCTTTGAGCGCCGGTACATGTTGGCTGTCGGGGGAGACAGTTCGAGCATAAGGCATTTCCCCAACCGCGCTCGGCTGGTACCGTTCCGCGGACGCTCGTCGTGTCTCGCTGGCCAATATGGGTCGCACCGTCGAGCACTAGCGTTGCCTGGCCTCAATCCTGCCGAGTGATCTCTACGCCACTGACGATGGGTGGGCGAGGGCCCTTGGATCGGAGTTCGACTTCCAGAGTGTTCGTCACGAGAACATTTTCCCAGCTTGCCACAAACGACTTCATCGCACCCCCGGCTTGGGCAACGATATCCACGTCGGACATGGCGATTTCGCCCTGGAGAACCACGTCGAAGACCCGTTCTCCCGGCCGGACGGCTGGATCTGGTTCGGCGAAGACCATGCGGACCGTGCATGGGCGGGGCGGCCGGTGATCGTCGGTCATTTCCTTCTTCATCTCGACCACGAGTTTCGGAGAGCTATCGCCGCCATCGAAAGAAGTGGCTACGCGTTTGCCGCTGCCGCGAATCAGGAACGCCAAGGCCTGATTCTCTTTCCACCCGGAACGTCCCGTGATCTCACGTAGAATGGCCGTCACATCAGGTGTCTGCTGTTCGGCCCCCGCATCCGACTCGGCCTTCCAGGCCTCGGGACGCCAGCGAACAACGGCCTCGGTGGTGGCCCGGGAACTGATGTTGTTCTTCTTCGCCGCAAACGCAGAGGCATCGTCGCTGGCCTGGCCGCGAACCTCCAGTTCCGTAGGACCGTCCGTCGCTTCATCCACCTCGAATTGGAGGTAGGCCCGCTCGATCGGATCGTTTGCCAAAAGGGGGACTGTCTGGAACCGGATACCGATTACTTGAACACCTCCATCTTCCGTCAGTTCCAGGTCGCTGCTGCCCAGGTCGACCTCGCCTGAGGCGGCCTCCTCTGCGTCGTCGGCCGAGGCCTTCAACGAAAGGACAGACTTCGGGCAGACTTGCATCGGAGCCAGGCGGATCGTGAACTTGCGGATACCTTCGACCCCCGACGCCGCCACCCAGGGAAGCTCGCCGCTTTCGATGCGCGACGCGTGGTTGCGATACCACTTGGGCCCACCCTCGGTCTCAATCCACACTTTGGGCGAGAATCCGGCGTCGACGGGAAAGTTGACCCACATGGTTCCGTCGTCCGCAAGCCGGTCGCCAGGTGCCCCGAAGTTGACGCCAACCCGCCGGAGGTCCGGGGTTCCCCGCTCGGGTTGAGCAAACAGATTGTACGACCAGACCTCGTTCTCCGGCATCGAGACCAGGGCAAGCGACGTCTGGTTCTGGTAACCGCAGGTACAGGTTCGCGTGTAGTCAGGAGCATTGAGCACTCCGTCGGCAACGATCAAGTTCGACGTGCAGCCTGACTTGAACCCGCCGATGTTGCCGGTCCCGCCATGGCGGAGGAGATCGTAGAATCCCGCAGCCCCGGAACGGAACGTGAGCAGGTTCTCGCTGGCCACCGCCGTGTTGCAGCCGTAGGTGCGAAAGAACTTCCAAGGCAAGGGCTCGCCAGTAACGGGGTCACTGATCATGACAGGTGAGCCATCCAACAGACGGAACGCTCCCTGGCTCTGCTTGTAGCTGGTCGTGTTGGTGATGATCGTATCGTGGTGGAGGATGCATGGCCCGGCATAGGAGAAATCAGGCTTCTCCCAAAGGAGGTTGCCGTCGGCGGCACGGTAAACGGCCATCCCCGAACTGACTTCGTCGAGGCTCCGGTCCGAGGCAGCGGCCCCTGCTTGCAGGAGTAGGTCATGCTCTTCGGAATAACTCAACCAGGTTCCGAATACTCTCTCGATCGTCCAACAGGTCTGGCCGGTCTTCGCATCGACGGCCAGAAGCCGGTGGGTCGACGCGTCGTCAATACCTCGACGCCGGTTCTGTTCCTCGACACGTTTCGGCAACTTGTCGAGTAGATAAACCCTCCCGCCGCCGGCAACGATTCCGTTATGGAGAAAGCTGTGAACCGCGTCGACATGCCAGCGGACCTCGCCCGTTCGGCGGTCGAAGGCCGTCAGCCCCAGACTGCCGGAACGGTCGGGGCTCCAGGCAACCCCCCTCTTGTTGGCAGGTTCGTACTTGAATCCGAGCCGGTCCGAGTAACGGCCGAAGCCGGCACCCGCCAAAAGCAGATCCTCGTAGACGCCGATGTAGCCCCACTCGGGCGATTTGCCGTCGTCGTCAACCGGAAGGACGAACTGGCAGCGCGTTTCGCCCGTCGCAGCGTCCAGGAACAGACAACGGTCACCAACCACAAGGTAGACACCTTCTTCCGTGGCCACGAAATTGGTGCCCCGGGCGTTGGCGCCGGGCAGATGGACTTGGTTGTACGCCGTACTGTAGGGCGCCAGTTCGTAGGTCTCGTCGAAGTAGACCTGAAAGGTCCCCAGATCGGCAAATTCCCGTTTCCAGAGGACCCGGCCGGTGTACACGTCTCTGGCGCTGAGACAGTCCATGCCTTCGATGAACAGCCGGCCGCCGACCACCTGCTCACTAGGCCCGTGTCCATGGCGAGGAAGGACGTCGGCATTGGAGGGTCCACCGAACCAGAGGATCCCCAGCGGCAGCTTCACCCGACTGTCGGCCGATTTGACCGTATTGTCAACGTTGCCATAGGCATGGGTCCATTCGCCTGCACCGGGCAAAGCGCCCTGGCGCGTGATGATGGCCTCCGGCGAAGCACTCTCGATATGAGCCTTCGGCAGTTCCTTGACCGCAAGATTCGCCGCCAAATCCGCCGTTGGGCTGGATCCGTGGACCCAGAGCTTGCCACCATAGGGCCGAACGGTCTCGTAAACGCTTTGGAGTGTCTCGACCCGAAACAGTGCAGGTGTCAGAGAGGGCGCGACGTAGATCAGATCCGCGATATAGGGGGGTGCTGCAAACTGCCCGATGACGCCGGTTCTTAGCGCGATTCGTCTCCCATACAGGCCGGCCTGATCGAAACGCTGGCGGAGCTGGTCGACCTTCGTCTTCGACGAGTCGATGGCCAGGATCCGCAAATGGGAATGCAGGACGACCGCTTCGAGCAACTCGGGATCATCGACGCCATACCAGAGGGCGTAGCCCTCGCGCCGGCCGGTCGACTGGAGTATTCGCTCGGCCGTTTCCAAGGCCGCAGCGGCCGGCTTCAAGACCGTCGGCGTCTCGACGAGTCGGCGAGGCTCGCCGACATGAGTACCGAAGGCCACGATTCGTCCGTCGAGCGTCACGGCAAAGAGGCGCTCCGCGGCAGCAAGAAGACGCACAACTCCGCCGCTGGCGGGTATCGACCAGGCGACGTTCGCCCCCTTGTCGGATTGCGGCAACTGGATGGCCGTAATTGAATCCTTGCCGGCCGCATAGAGGCGTGTACCAGCCAGGATCAGGTCGCCAGTGCCGTCGGCTGCAATTTCCCAAAGTTTCTTGTCCTTGCGGTCGTAGGCGGCGATGGTGGCGGGTGTCGCCTTCTGGTCTTCTTTGGCCGGCGTGCCCTCGGCCGCAGCGTAGAGCACGTCATCGGCGAGGACCGGTTCGTTCACGCGAAAGCTGGTACTCTTCCCGTCGGGAAGATTGAGAGCCATCGTGCCGCGGCTCCGCGTGTGGACGAAGGCTCGCCGCTCGTCGGCCGCGACAAACGATCCCCCTTCCCCCTTGCCGCCGAAACGGAAGAACTCAAGCTCGCCGGTGCGGCGGTCGAAAGCTGCCGGCAGCGTCCGGCCCGCCGGCACAACGAGCAGATTGCCGGCCAGGCCAAGCTGCCCTTGAGGGGCGACCCCGGCAAAGGACGGTGCGTCGTGGGGTTGTTTCTGGAAATCAGCGCTCGTGTCGTCGTTGAGCCAGCGAACAACTCCGGTGGATGCATCGAGAGCATAGATGAACGTGCCCATGAAGGGCCAGATTCCGGCAGCGAAATATACGGTCCCTTCCCCAACAACGGGACCACCTCGAGCCGGCCACGACGAGATGATCCGCTCGTTCCCGATCACCTGCCGATCCGAGGGGCCACCCCGGAATCGCCAGCGGAGTGTGCCGTTGGCAGTGTCAAGACAATAGAGGTAGCCGTCGTCGCTGACGACAAACACGGATTCCCCGTCCACAACCGGAGCGAAACGTACCGGGCCGTCCGTGTAGAACTCCCACACCGTGGATCCGTCTTCCACGTTGAGGGCAACCACCTTGTCGGCATCATTGAAACTGAGAAACATTCGGCCGCCCGCCACGACGGGCTCGAAGATCCGGTCGTAAGGCATGAGGTCGCGATTCAACAGGTCGGACCAGACAGGCTCGCGAGGCGAGTACTCGCGGACCCACTGGATATGCAGGACCGGCGGCAACTCGCTGGAGGTACAAGCCCTATGCCCGGCATCCCCACGCCAGGCGGGCCAATCGCCCGCACACAGATAGGCCGGGAAAGAGGCGACCATCATCATGACTGCGAGCAGCGACGTCGACCTGCGGGAGTGAAACGCCGGTTGGCGAGGCATGGTTCTGTTCCAGGGAAGATAGACTGGATTGGGGCAGAAAAAGGCCAAGCTGTTTAGTTTAGCTGCTATCCGCCCGCGGCTCAAGAAACCGCTGCCTGAGAAACCGGCGCGGCGGGAAGATGCGGCCCACGGCATGGAAACAATCATATTTCGAAGCGCCGAAATGTGCGGAAACCAAGCCACAGCGGGAAAAAGGTTGCCACACCCCCGAGAATCAAGCTGCCCGCCGTTCCCCAAACAAGCCACCTGATCAGCACAGGCGAAAGATCGAGCCCTGTGGCAAACGCCTCTGGCCGCGGGGATTGAAGCGAGGCGAAATAGAAGTGGGCCGGCAAGGCCGTAAGAAGAACTACGGCGACAATGTACAGCGTGCTTGCCACAAGACTCAACGTCCCTGCAAAACCGGCCGCAATGCGGGAAGGCGAATCCTCTCTGGGGCTCGGCATGGTCGCCCCCAATCCCACGGCAATCCCGCATAACCCCACACACAGGACGGCACAGGTGACCTGGTGGCTGACGGCGATCAACGGGCCCACCCCCAGCATGAAATCGCTCAGGAAAACAAGTAACGAGCAGGGAACCAGGGACGCCGCTAGGCCGAAGGCGAACTTGCTCCAGAGAATCATCTCGCGGCGAATAGGTAGGAGTCCGAGGATCCAGAACCTCTGCCCTTCCAGGCTGACCAGGGGGAAGATGAACCGGGTTGTGAAGGTGGCCAAGAGCAGTCCCACCACGTACACGTTCAGGAAGCTGATCATGTGTACCCATACCACCTGCTGGGTATTGTAGATGAAGCGCCGGACTCCGACAAAGTAGAGCACAAGGAGGCCAAAGAAGACCAGAAACTGTGACCACTGGAGCGGATCCCGCCGGAAAATCCGGAAATCCTTGAGCATGAGCTGCCGCATCTCGAGTGGAAGCAGTGCCGTGAGAATTCCGGCAAGCCGATCGACCCAGGCCACTCCGATGCAGCGTTTCACGGAATGGTACGTATACAGCCGGCTGTAGCCCGGCCGATAAACCCTTGCGGCGAAGCCGATCCCCAATTGGCGAACGAAGAGAGCGTTCGAAACCAGGAGGACAAGAAACATCACGCTTTCGGAGACTTCGTCTTTCGCGGCAGAGAGCAGGCCCGTGCTGAGCCACCAGCTTGGCAGCCAGCGACTCTCCGTGACACGGAGTCGCTCGAGCATTTCCTGAATCCAGTTGGGAGTGAAGAACTCGCTCGAGGTCTCTGCCGTCAACGCCCCGGCGTAGGCCAGGGCCGCAAGCAGCGCAGAGGTTCCCGCCAGCATGAGAATGGAGAGTCGCTGGCTGGGAAACCAACGGACCACGCCCAGGCAGACGATGGCGCCCAGGGCCGCGGGGATATACGTGAATGCGATCAACGCGGGGAGGATCTCCAAATAGTAGTACCAGGGAACATCGGCGATTTTCCCATAGGCCAGCAGCATCGGACTGGCCAGAAGCAGGAAAGCCCAACTGCTCAGAAACAGCGCCTCCTGAAACTTGCAGAGAAACACGCGTTCGGCGCGGACGGGCAGGCTGAACAGCAAAGCGAGATCGGCGCCGCGGTACATCGAACCGTAGAGCATCACGGAAGAGGAAAAAACCAGCATGATCATCAACGCGAAGAACAGATGAGTGAAGACCGAGTGCGTCACCGCGTCGAGCAATTCGCGGGTTCGGATTGCCGAACTGAAAAAGGCAAACCCCTCTTCGAACAGTCTGAAAAGAATCATCCAGAGGGTGACACTGAGAAGAATCACGAGGAAGAAACGTAGACTTGATCGGGTCAGCGTTTGCCAGATCAGGGTACGAACTGCGCGGCCGCGCATTCTCCGAAAAGCTGCGGCTTCGCCTGCAGGCGAAGCCAGGTCCTCTCCGTGATACCACCGCCTTTTCTCGCGTCGGCTGCCTGGCAGCGAGACTGTTCGATCTACTTCGTCCGGCATCGGTCCCTCGGCTCCTTCTTCCATCCCGTCGCCTGCCCGTTGCCCCCGGTCAGTTCGAGAAACAGGTGCTCGAGCGACGCATGTGCGCTGGCACCCTCGCCGTTCAGCTCGCCCAGGGTACCTAGAAAGAGCAGACTCCCTTCGTCGATGATCCCAATTCGGTCGGCCAGTTCCTCGGCGAGGCTCAGTCCATGGGTCGACATGAACACCGTCGTGCCGGCAGCGGTTACCTGGCGAAACAGATCCTTGACCAATCGTGCGCTCCGGGGATCGAGCCCGACCATCGGTTCGTCCACGACAAGGACCGCCGGGTCGTGCATCAGAGCTGCCGCAAACACGATGCGTTGTTTCATCCCATGGGAGTAACTTTCGGCGAGATCCGTGAGAAAACCACCCAACTGGAAACGGTTCGCTTCACGCTCGATCCGATCGTCGACCTCCTGCGAGTTCAAACCGTGCATTCGGCCTACAAATTCCAGGAACTCGCGGCCCGACAGCTTATCGTACAGGAACGGTTCGTCCGGAACGTACCCCAGGTTGCGTGCCGCCTCGCGAGGCGCTGCCACCGTGTCGTGCCCGCAAACCGTAATCTTGCCTGCCGACGGACGCAACAGCCCCGAAAGCATCTTGATGGTCGTCGTCTTGCCGGCACCATTCGGGCCGAGAAATGCGAACAATTCTCCCGGAGAAATCGTCATATCCAAGGCGGAAACGGCCGTCTTTGAGCCGTATTTTCTGGTCACGGTATCGAATTGAATCATGGCTGCTCGGCCTCTGCTCCCTTTTCGACTGCCTGGGCGTCGGCAGGCTCCCCTGCAGAAAACCGCCGCTCCAGTTCCAACTCCTTTCCGCTCGGCAGGCGAACGAAGGTCAGCGCGCCGTCAAACACGGCCATCCTGTGCTGAAGCACGACGCCGTCGTCGCGGACCCACAGCCAGGCGCTTTCCTTTCCGGATCGCCCCACCTCGGCCCCAGGATCGCCCCGATAGACCACCAGCCAGGCGTTCTCCAGGCCACCGCCCCAAGAGATCAGATCCCGTCCAACCACCTCGGCCTCCAGAATTTCCATCGGATCCGTGGGAGGCCGGATGGGGCTGTACACCTCAATCGTCCATTTCTGCCCTTCCCGAAGACCGGGCATTCGCGACTGAGGCATCAGACCGTTGCTCACCATCACGTTCCGTGGCAATGGCCGCCGTGTCGCGTAGGTAATGCCTGCCGAACGAATCGTAAGGACTACCGTATCTCCGGCAACAAATCCTTCGACCAGAATCTTCGAAACCTGGGGACCGAGCGAAATGGTGGAGTCGAAACGCTGCAGACTGCCATTGGCATGAAACAACACCTGATGCTGGGCATCGAACCGTATATGATCCGGCACGGCTCCATCCAGCCCCACCAGTTTCACGATCCCTTGGGGTATCATGTCCCGAACCGGCAGGCGATCAAACTGCACCCGTCCGGTTATGAGCGTCCCTCCGCCCGCCAGGCGTTCTCCGCTCACGAGCGCCGAACCGACCGGGGATTCGTTCCAGCGAACTTCGTAACCGACGCGTTGCTCTTTCGTCTGAGCCGACAGAATGGCATATCGATTGGGTGGATCCCCCACCGCAATGGATGGCAGTATCTTGGCCACCGCCAACCACGACATGCTCGAGGCCCAGAGCACAAAGACGGCAATGTTAAACCAACGGCTCTTCATGGGGCGCCCAAATGACCGGCCGGTTGCGTGGCCGGTCTCGCTGCCGAACCAATAATCGCACACTTACGTATTCTAACAGATGCCGCGAGAAAAGAATGCTTCTCCATACTCCCCGCTTTGCCTGCATTACCACGGCGTCGTTTTCCGGGCCAACGCGGTTGCAGAAAAAGCCGATTCGGCGGATGATGCCAAGGTCGGATGCATTCACGGAAGGTTCACAAGGGGTGCCCATGAATTACTTTCAGTCCAACGGACCAATTTGGCCTCTTTGGCTTGTGCTCGCTTTCGTTATCGGCTGTGGAGGAAAGGACGAGAAAAGTCCGGACGACGACGTATCGCCTCCGGTTTCACCGCAGGCTCCTCAAACTGCC
>CAYSCH010000167.1:0-18984 GCA_964429355.1 uncultured Planctomycetaceae bacterium
CATCGACCGTGATCGTTTCGATGTTCGCGGCATGAATCTGGTAGGTCTGGCCGAGAACGTCGGCGGAGCCGGGAGTGAGCGTGGCGGTTTCGTCCTGGCTCGTGCCGTGGATCACAATGCTGTCCGTGCCGCCGAGGCCGTCGATGTGGATCGCGCCGACCAGTGCTGGATCGTAGCTGAAGACCTGGCTACTGATCTGGACCCGATGCCAGACAGCGCCGCCCAGAACACCCGGCGTGACGATGATCGAGTCGTTCCCGTCGGTTGCGTTAAGTTCGACCGGCGCCAAGAAGATGTAGATGGTGGCCCAATCGCTGTGGACCGCACCTTCAGTATCGGTGACCTGGAGGGCGACCGTGACGGTGGTTCCACCCGTCAGACCGGTCGCCGAGAAGGCGGGAGCGATTCCCGTGGCATCGTCGAACAACCCGTCGTCGTCGAAGTCCCAAGCATAGGAGACGATCGAATCGAAGGGGGAATCGGGGTCGAGGGACGCGGATCCGTCGAGCGTCACAGTCCCCTCAGCGACGATGCCATATGGCCCGCCGGCGTTGGCGGTGGGGGCCTGGTTCTGGTACTCGTAGGCCCCTATGTCAATCGTGCCGTAAACAATTCGCGGATGCCCATCGAGGTCGGCAGGCCCAGCGGGCCAAGCGGTCGTGGATCCGGCATTCACGGCGGGGCTTATTCGTTGAGGATGAAGGTCGCCGTAGTCGTCGTTGGCCGATTCGTCGACAGTCGTGGTGTCCGGGTCGTCGCCCCAGCCGTCGCCGCCGTCGGAGGGAACACGAACGAACACCGGATCGATCGGAGCGGCCGCGGTTCCGACGACGTTGCCGTAGAGGCCAACGTAGTCTGCGGCGTTGTACCAGGCGCTCGGCGTGCCTATGAGGGAGTACTCGGCGCTCAGGTAACCATTGACATCGGGTCCGGAGGTGACGGCCGTGTTGCCGGCGATCAGGCTGCTCGTGATCGACGAAGGGGTGCCGCCAACGAACAACCCGCCCCCTTGATCTGCGTGGTTGGCCGTGAATGTCGAGTATTTCACTTCGGCCACGAAGACCTGCAAACCACCGCCAACCGCGGCGGCCTGGTTTCCGACAAACTGGCACTGTTCGAACGTGATGGGGGAGTTGCCTGTGGCCGAGAGGCCACCCCCCGCTGTGCCGGCCTGGTTCGCGAGGAACGTGCAGTCCTGAAACACCGAGGCGGCCTCGGCAAAAACGGCCCCGCCTCTGCCTGACGTCGTGTTGTTTTCGAAAACCACGCGAGTGTAGGTGACCGGGCTACCATAGCTGTGGGTGGCTCCGGCCCCGCCCGAGCCTGCCACGTTGCCGCGGAAAACGCTGTCCTCGATGATCGTCGGTGAATTCCACATGTCGATCGCACCGCGGCCCGTATCGGCCGCATTGCCCTCGAAGATCGAGCCGGCGATCGACACCTCGCAGAGGGCGAAATTGATTGCCCCACCTTCTGCAATCGAGCTTGCTTCCTGAGTTGCATGATTGTCGAGGAAGCGGCAATCAGCAATCGTCACGTCGCAGTCGTAGGCGCGCAGCGCAGCGCCATATTGCACGCAGCGGTTGTCGATGAAGGTCACGTCTCGCAGGGTTGCCGAACCATAGTCGAGATAGACCCCTGCGCCGCCGGAGAACCATCCCCAGTCCTGGCGGTTGGCGTAACCCTTTGTGACGGTCACTCCTTCGAGAGTGAAATCCTCCCCGTGGCTGGAGAATACGACGGTATAGGCATTGTCGCTGAGGTCACCCTGGATTCCGAGGTCGCCGCTGAGGGTCGTGGTATGGAGGAGAGCTCCGTCGCCGTCTCGAAGGCGCTCATCGGCTGACGTTTCCGTGCCAGCGAATCCGCCGATCAACGTGGTGTTCGACTCCATCAAGAAAGTGGCGGCCCGCGTGTCGTTCGAATTGCCGAGCCGGGTCGGTACGTAAGTTCCCTCGGCGATCCAGATCTCGACCTGTTCGAGGCCCGGAATGCCCAGATCGAGTAGATCCGCGGCAGCATCGACGGCCAGATTGAGATCGTTGCAGGCGGTGGCCCAGGAGTAGCCGTTGCCGCCTGCCGCAGCATCCAGATCGACATACAGTCTCGACGGAGCGCTGAACTGCCAATTCTCAACGGCAGGAACGGCGAGCGGATTTCCTGAAAGGTCCTCGACATCCAGATTGATCGAGCGGAGCCCCAACACATAGATACCTGGCAGGTCGGTCAAGTCTCGCAGTGCGGGCATCATCCAGGTCACCCCTCCATCGGTCGTAACCGGATTGTTGGCGGCAGTCAGCCCGATCACGGTGCCGCTACGGCTCAGCGAAAAGTCGGTGTAATCCACGTTGACAACCGGCTCGCTGAATACGATCGTCACCTGGTCGACCGAGTCGACACGCGGGTCGGGAGCGACGTCGACGATATCCGCGGTGGGAGCCACGATGTCCTGGCTGCCGAAATCGATATTCTTGAGAATTTCCCCATCACCGACGAACACAAACTGCCGGCCGGCCTCCTGCCGCCGGAATGCCGCCACGGCATTGTCGGAAAAACTTGCCACGTAGAGGTGGTTTCCGTCCGGGCTGATCGCCAGGCCGTATGCGCCATCGATTCCGTCGACTCCAGTAACACCGTTGCATTGAACTTCCACAAACGTCAATTCCCCATTAAGAGAGTTGCGGGAAAATGTGGCCACGGCATCATCGTCGAGGCCGGCGACATAGACCTGCGCCCCGTCGGGCGAGACAATCACGTCGGCGGCGCCGTTCAACCCGTCGACTCCGGATTGGCCGTCCTTGACCAGACCCAGGTAGGTGAGCCTTCCTGTCGTTGCGTTGCGGGTGAACATGGCCACGGCATCGTCGAACTGACCGGCGACATAGACGTGTCCGCCATCGGGGCTCAACGTCACACGGAACGCGCCGTCAAGCCCGTCTACCCCACCCACACCGTCTTTCTGAACGGCCACAAAGGTCAACTGGCCGGTGGTCGCGTTTCGGCTGAACACGGCCACCGCGTCATCCATCTGCCCCGTCACATAGACGTGCCCACCGTCGGGGCTTACGGTCACGTTCGATGCAGACGATAGCCCATCGACACCGTTGACGCCGTCCTTCTCGCATTCGACGAAAGTCAATCGTCCGGTGGTCGCATTTCGGAGGAAAGCCGCCACGGCATCGTCGGCTCCGCCGGTGACGTAGACATGCATGCCGTCGGGACTCACTGTGACACTGGTAGGAAACAGAATTCCATCCACACCTCCCACGCCGTCCTTTACTCGTTCGACAAAGGTCAACTCGCCGGTCGTCGTATTCCGGCTGAACACGGCCACGGCATGGTCCGCCGATCCTGCCACGTAAACGTGGCTGCCATCGGGACTCATTGCCAGATGGTAGACGCCATCGAGCCCGTCGACTCCATCCGCACCGTCCTTCTCGCAGCCGACGAAGGTCAGCTCGCCCGTGACCGCATTCCGACGGAAAACGGCCACGGCACCCTCTCCGTATCCGGCAACGTAAACGTGGGCGCCGTCGGGGCTGACGACCGTACTTCGCGGCTCGGAGATTCCGTCAACTCCCCCGCCCACTTCCTCGACAGCTCCCACGAAGCTCAGTTGGCCGCTTGCCTCGTCCCGGGCAAAAACGGCCACCGAGTCGCTGAACAGTCCACCCGCATAGACGTGTCCACCGTCCGGGCTGACCATGACGGCGCCCGGATAGTCAAGTCCGGCGACGCTCCCCACGCCGTTCTCCTGGATCTCAACGAACGTCAGTCTACCGGTCGCACCATCCCGGCTGAACACAGCCACCGCGTCGTCCAGCGCCCCCGCGACGTAGACATGTCCACCGTCCGGGCTCACGACCACATCGTATGCCGACGCAAGCCCGTCAACAGCTCCGATGCCATCCTTGATCACTTCCACAAACGTCAATCCACCCGACGAGTTGCGTGCGAATACAGCCACGGAGTGATCGCCTATCGCCGCGACGTAGACGTGCTCTCCTCCCGGGCTCGTGGTGACACTGAACGGGCGGTTGAGTCCGTCCACTCCGCTGGCGCCGTCCGTGTGAACCTCGACAAAAGTCACCCGGCCTGTCCCCGCGTCTCGCGCAAACACGGACAACGCGCTGTCGCCATCTCCGGCAATGTAGACATACGCGCCATCGGGGCTCACCATCACGGAAACAGCGCCACTCAATCCGGCCACGCCGCCGACACCGTCCTTCTGGCACTCGACAAACACCAGCGCGCCGGTCACCGGATCCCGAGCGAACACGGCCAGTGCGTGATCGTGCCCCCCCGCAATGTAGACATGCTTTCCGTCTGGACTCACAGTCACGTCGCGGAGCCGATTGAGCCCATCCACGCCATTCGCACCGTCTTTCTCGCATTCTACGAAGGTCAGTTCGCCCGAAGATGGGTCTCGGTGGAAAACTGCCACTGCGTTGTCCTGAGAGCCAGCAACATAAACCGACTCGCCGTCAGGGCTCACTGCCACACTCGCGGCATTATCGAGGCCGTCGACACCAGCAATACCGTCTTTTTGAAACTCCACAAAGGTCAGGACGCCGGTACTTGCATTCCGGCTGAACACCGCCACGGCGTCGTCGTCCAGTCCTGCCACATACACGTGGTTGCCGAGCGGACTGGCGGCCACGGATGCAGGACCGGAGAAACCGCCAAGACCTCCCTCATCGTCATACCGATATCCGGCAAACTGCAGCGTTCCATTGCCAGGATCGGTCGCTTCCCACCCCGCGCGATCGACTTCGGCCACGGTGTAGGTACCCGACGGGACGTTGGCGATCACGTAGCTGCCGTCAGCAGCGGTGACGTCATAATAATCCTCCACGCCGATGCCGTCCCACTGGCCGTTTCCGTTCTCGTCGAGGTAGATCGTCCACCCTTCCAGTCCCGGCTCCTGGGGCTGGTCCCAGATTCCGTCGCCGTCGAGGTCGTTCCACTTCGAGCCTCGAATGGTGCATGTCTTGACGATGTCGTAGAGTTCACCCGTGAAACTCGCATCGGGTCCGGCCACGCCGACGAGCGGCACGCTGAACAAGTCGGTGATGGAGTCGTTATCGACGAGGTTCAGGCCGATCGTGCCGTCGCCGCTGCCGGTATTGACGGTAACGGTCCAGGCGGCATCGCTCCCGCTGACGGAAGCGATCGACGCCCCGGCGATTCCGCCCGCGCTCGCAAGAACGAAATCGCTCGCATCCACGCCTGTGACCGGTTCGCTGAAGGTGACCGTGAAGGTGACGGAGTCGGCAGGAGTGGGACTGGCAGCGTCCCTCGCGATCGAGATCACTTCCGGCGGCAGATTCTGGTTGCCGAAGTTCCGGTCCTCGACAATATCCCGCTTGTCGAGGTGGACCACATAGGTGTCGAAATCACCGGCCATGGCGAGGATTCCCTCGGCCAGGGCCACGACATCGACCCGGGGAAAGTCCAGGCCCGTATTCGTCACATTGTCGTTCTCGTCGTCCCCGTCGTGAATCGTGACGGCCGTATCGCGCAGCAATCCGGCGAACTCGGTCATCGTCAGACGCCTACCAAGATGGTCGACGGCCAGTTGCTGGGCCAATACGGCCACGCCCGCCACATGGGGCGAGGCCTGGCTCGTGCCGTGCATGGTCACCGTGCTGCCTGTGGCGTTAGCCCCCGAAATCGGCGCGCCCGGCGCCAACACGGTGGTAAGTGTTTCATGTCGCTGCGAGAAAGGAGCGATGGCGTCGGGAACCGTGGAATAAGACCGGGCGCCGCTCGAATAGCTCCACCCAGTGGAACTGGTGGTGTCGTAAACCGCTCCAATCGAGAGGGAATTCGGGTCCGCCGCCGGATAGCCGACACCCTGCACGCTTCCGAAGGGATAGAAACTGTTGCCCGAGGCCGACACGACGATCACGTCCTGGGCGGCCAGCGCCGCCAGTTCATCGCTGATTCCGTAAAGCGTCTGCTGGGTCGTATGATTGTTCGAATCGCTCAGCGACATGTTGAGGCTGACGATGTTGTAGGTGGCAACATTCGCCACGACCCACTGCAGCGCCGATTCGATGTAGCTGAAGGTCCCACTGCCGCCGTCGGTGAACACCTTGAGGTGGATGATATCCACACCGGGGGCCACGCCTGGATAGGCGCTGCTTTCGGAGCCGATGATACTGCTGACGTTGGAGCCGTGTCCGTTCCGGTCGCTGGCGTCGGCATCACCGTCGGCAAAATCGTAGTGGTAAACGATTCGATCGGCCACACCGTTGGAATCCGAGTCGGGGCCGAAGAAAGAATGATTCAGGTCGATCCCCGTATCGAGAATCACGGCGGCCATTCCGCGGCCGTCGACGTCGGCAAACCGAGGATCCGTGCGGAAGTCGTCCAGCCGGATGAGCGTGCCCGACTCGTCGGTTGCGGGGACGACCGCCTCCCCTCGCTCCACAATCTCGCCCGTCACGTAAACCGGTGCATCCGACATCGTCGTAGTGACTCCAGCGGCGTGCCTCCGCACCTGTCCCATGCTCTCAGGAGGCGCATGGGACGTCGTGGTCGTAGCCCTGCCGGCGCCGCTCCGAATGTGTCCCACGCCTTGGGAACCGGGAGTATCTGACGTGGTGGCCACGCCGGTTGCGGAGAGGGCAGACCCGGTCGTGGCCGATCCTGTTTGGGCCGGCACCGTTCCGGGAAAAGTCTGTAGCCAACCGCTCGGCTGTTCTTCCGCGACGACGTAAACCCCCGGAGCCAGATTGGCGAACACATACAGGCCCATCGCGTCCGTGGCTGTAAGAGCCTCCCCCGCATCCCACTGGTCGTTGAGGTTGTCGTCGAGGAAGACTTTCCAGTTCTCGATGGGCGGTTCACCCTCGTCCCACGTTCCGTCACCATCCTGATCTTGCCACTTATAGCCGCGGATCTCCGCCAGTTGCGATTGGTTCCCGAAGTTGGCGCCCGATGCCGAGCCGCCTCGCGGAAGCACCAGGTGGTATGTCCCGGGCCGGACCAGCTCCTCGAACGTCATGAGCTCGACGCCGTCGAGGGCCGGTTCTGCAACGACCAGGGTCTTGAGGGCATCGCTGAAGGCCACCGCCGACGGCCTCGCGGCCAGCGGCACCGAGTCGACCGTGGCGCTGTTCGGCCCAACGGTGCTCACCCGGGTTACGATGCTGCCGGTGGCGTGGTAGCTGGCCACGTAGAGGAGAGACGCATCACGATCCAGCCAGGCCGCCTCGGGTGTTCCCGTGGCGATCGGCACACTGCGCACGATCGTGTTGGTCGCCGCGTCCATCACCTCAACGGTCGCATGGTCCGTAGTGACATAGACATATTCACCCCAGGCATCGACGTGAACCGAGCGGGGAACCGCACGAAGGGGTATCGTTGCCAGAAGCGAAGACGCCGCGCCGTCGACATCGATCACCGATAACGACGCTCCATCGTCGTTGCCCACATAGATTCTCGACCCGTCGGGAGAGAAGGCGATAACCATCGGAAAACTGCCGCCGGGCAGCGCGATGCGAGCCATTTCCGTTCGAGTTGCCGTATCGACGATCATCAGTTCGTGCCCGAGGCTGACGCAGACGGCGAGCAACGCCCCGTCGTCGCTCAGCGCGATCCCGCTCGACAACTGGAAGGCGTAGAGCCACGATCCGAACGTCTGGCCCGTCGCCAGCGAACCCTCCACCGTACTGGCGGCACCGTTGAGGCGAATGAAATGGACGGCGCTGGTGCCTGTGATCGAGATCACATAGGCCCATTGGCTGTCCGGAGATATCGCAACCCGGGTCGGCTGTCCCACTATGCTCAGGGTGGCGACCGCCGTCCCGGTTGCCATCTCGACGATCGAGACCGTATTGGAACCCTGATTCACCACGACGGCGTGAGTCCCATCGGGTGTCACCGCCGCGTCGGCGATTCGTATTCCGGTCGCCGTGTAGCCCGTTACTTCCTGGGTTGCCAGATCGATGAACGAGACATTCCCCGAGACGAGATTGCCCGTCACCACCGTCTGCCCGTCCGGCGAAACGGCCAGGCACTCCGGCGCATCTCCTTCCGGTACCGCGCCGCTGGCGATCGTGGCCAGGTCGGTCCCCGCGGCCCCGTCGATGCTGAAGAAATGGAGGTCCTCCGTCATGCGATTGTCGATCGACACCGCCAGATACGAAACCGGGCTGACGGCGGTCCGGAAGTTGCCTTGGAGCGCGAACTGATGGACGATCGTCTGCGACGCCAGGTCGATCAGCACGGGATAGGTGCTGGTGATGAAGGCGTACTGCTCGTCATGGGAGAATTCCGTGTTGCCGACCGCTCCCACGTAGTACGATGCCGTGACCGCTCCATCGCTCAGTCGGATGAAGGCGATGTTGTTTTCGACGGGCGCGATCGCATAGGCGTTGTCCGGAGTGACGCGAATCTCTCGCTGGAGAAAACTGCCAGCAGCCGGCAGCACGCGGATCAGCGTTCTCGAAACCGGATCGATGACTGAGATCGCACCGAAGAAGTGCCCCACAACCGCCAGCGTTCCGTCGCCCGAAATATCGATGGAAAGCGGCCGATCGGTAACAGGTAAAGCCGAGAGCGCCGCCCCCGTCGTCAGATCGTAGAAGTAGACCTGATTGTCGCGCTCTACAGGCAGGATGATCGTGCCGCTGTCGGGCGCAACGGCAAAGGTTGAGTAGAGATTCCCGCCGACCCCCCTTCCCACGTTGAAGAACATGCCGATCGTGCCTTGATCGGCGGAAGCGAAGTTGCGAACTTCCGTGAAGTTGTCCAGGTCGATCACCGAGAACGACGATCCCGAACCGTCGCCGGCCAACGCGACGACCGCATGATTGCCGTCGGCGGTCATTTCCACGCGGAACGGCTGGGCCCGGCTGAGGGGAACGGTTGCCGTCACAAGAAACGTGCTGAGATCGATCACCGAAACCGTCCCGTCGGCGAGATTCGATGTCAGGGCATAGCTGCCGTCGAAAGTCAGCGCGAGGTGAACCGGAGTGTCGCCCACCGATACCGTGGCCAGGTGATCGCGCGTGGCAGCGTCGAAGATCATCACGTTGTCGGTGTTCTGGTGGGCCACAAGTACTCTGGTCCCATCCGCTGTGAACGCGATCTCGACCGGCACGTCCCCCTCCGGCGCGTTGTCGACCGAGATGAACGTCGACCCGGCATCGGAAATCTCGGCCGAATTCTGAAGGATTGCCAGCGCGCCTGCGGGGACCGCCCGGGCTCCCTCCCAGGTTGCCGTGCAGATTCCGTATCCCTCGGACGACGTCGTGTTCTCAACGACCGCCTCCTCCCCGACTTCGGCCAACATCGCGTCCCAATAGGCGACGCCTCCAGAGGGCGTTGTGTCGGAAGCCGCCGTCTGTCCGGCTGCCGCATCCAATGCCGGGAAGGTCTGCTCCCACCAGTCCTGCGGCACTTCAGCAACCACGTACGTTCCCGGATCCAGCCCGGTGAACGCGTAGGTCCCGTCGGCCCCCGTGATCTGGTACGGTTCGCCGTCATCGCATCGGCCATTCTCGTCCAGGTCGAGGTAGATCTTCCAGCCGGCCAGCGGTTCTTCGCCGGTGTCCCAAAGGCCGTTGGCGTTCTCGTCCGACCATTTGGCCCCACGAATTTCCATGGGCAAGACGGTGAGCTCATAGACTTCGCCGGCAAGATCACCGTTTCCTGCCCCCACGCCTCCGAGCGGCTGCCCCACGGCATCAACAATGGAATCGTCGTCGACCAGATCGAGCCGCAAGGTTCCGGCCCCCGTTCCCGTGTCGACGGTTGCCGTGTAGGTGGCTCCATTGCCGTCAATTTCGAGCACTGCAGCATCCGCGACCGCCCCCGTGCGAGTCAGCGTGAAATCGTTGCCGTCTATCCCGGTGACCGGCTCGCTGAAAGTAACGGCAAAGGCAACTGTCTGCGCATTGGTCGGCGAACTGTCGCTGCGAACGATCGACAGGACTTCGGGAGCCGTTGCGTCGATCAGTGTTCCGGAAATCGCAATGTCGTCGATATTCCAGCCGGAGTAGGTGGGAATATTGTTGGCGAGTTTCTGGTAGCCCCAACGCACATAGACCGTCGGCTGGTTGTCGGCGTAAGGGCTGATGTCGTATTGGACGAGCTGCCACGTCGCGTCGGTCACCGGCGAGTCTGCGGGATTCGTGTAGAGATTATGCCACGTGCTGCCATCGTTCGACACGTCGACCGTGGCTGTGACCACATTGCTCGCGGCCGTGTTGAGCCAGCGGTGGAACTCGAGTAGTGTGCTGTTGTAGCCCGATGTGTCCAACGCACCTGTTGTGAGATAGAAAGGGCCGCCGGAATGCTTACCGTAATCGCCGTCAATCTCGACGCCGTAGACGTTGCTGCCGGTATACCCGCCGTTCGGGTCACGATTGCCGTTGCTGGTACCAGCCGTTCCCGTCGGTGCTCCAAACTCCCACTGTCCTTCCCATGTCCATGCCGGATCCGAATCAAGCGTGTTCTGTGAGAGCACGACTGCCGACAGCAGCCGCCGGTCTTCCAGCGGTTCCAATGCGATACGCCTGGTTAACGGACGTTGAAAGCCGTTGGCCCTCGTGATCGGCCTTGGTTCACCGGTTCCCAACAACGCGCGGCAGAGCGTCCCCCACATCGACATAACGTATCTCCCACGATGAGATAGCCATAGATGAGACAACAGATGACCCCGCCAGTCCCAACTCCCCAAAAACTACCCGGATTGCGCTGGCTTGTCACCGTTACCACGACCTTGCCCGGTTCGAGATGCCAGAATAACTACTGCAGATCGTATTCGCAACAACCTTGGGGAAATAACGACTTTGGCCCGTTCATTACCTCTGAAGCGGGGGCGATTGCAGGAAACCAGAACCTGATCGGTTCTCTGCATTTCCAGGAAGAAGTACGGTAAGAACGGGTTGTTTTCCGGTGGGTGGTGTGGGTGCCCAATGGTGTTTGCAGATGAGCATCCCTCTGGTAGCCACCCTGCCGGGTGACAGCGGCATGCTGCCGCAGCTACGACGACTGTTACTCCGCCGACAACACATCCGCCGCGTGCCGGGCAAACAGCCCTCGCAGATCGCTTTGATACTGGCGCAGAATTCGCCCTCCCTTCCCCTCGTAATCCCCGCACCGGTGCAGCGCACGGGCCAGCACGATCTCGCGCAAGGGGCCTTCGCGCCGGCGTTTCTCCCGCTCTGCGTCGTAGAGCGGTTCCAGCTCGGTCATCGCATGGCCGCTCATCCCAGGCCTGTCAAGCAATTCGGCCAGAGGCCGGGCCGCCGCCGGATCGCCCAGCGACTCCAGTGCCAGGGCCACGGCGCGATGGTGCGAAAGGGTCACACCCGCGTCGAGCATTTCGAGCTTTGTAAGAATTGCCGGCACCGCGCGGCGATCGCCCGAGTAGCCGAGGGCCAGGATCAACGCATCCGCTGGAGTGGGCAAGTGGGCATATTCGGCCATGACCCCCTGAAAGACCTTGGCGTCCCACGATTCCACTTGCTCCAAGGCTTCGAGAAGAAGCTCCACGCCATCGGTTTGGCCCAGGAAGCCCAGGATCTTCGCATAGTCCAGACGGGCGGGACCCTCGGCCGTGCGGAACGCCCGTTGGAGGGCCGGCACGGCCAGGCTGCTGTGGGTGAAAAGGATCGCCAAGGCGCGGCAGCGGGCCTCGCGAGTTCTTCCCGCGTCGACCACCTCGGCAACCGCCCGGTCGACAGGTCCCTGCGACAGCGGAAAGGAGTCGCTGTCGGTCAGAACCTGTTCGGGCAGATTACCGATCTCGACCAGGTGCTTCTGCAGCTCCTTCACGTCGATTTCGCGCGGTGTGCAGCGCGACTGGGTCGCCATCGCCGCCGCCACGCCGGCCGCATAGCCCTGGTTGTGCATGTCCTTCTGCATGCGAACCATGGCCGAAGCGTCGCGATCCATGCTGATCGCCAGCCCGATCACCAGGATCCCGTCGAGCCCCTTCGGCAGCAGGCAACGGTAGGGTGTAAAACACGTTCCGCCCGGCGCGGGATGGTTGGCCTTGAGGGTCTTCTTCGTGTGGGGAATGAGCGCGAAGTACGGCTCTGTCGGGTAGCCGTGCGAATCGTAATCGCTGCCGGAGAGCACGACCGAATCGTGGTAGGTCCGGCCCGCGATCTGGTCGAGGTAGGCCAGCAGGTGATCCCCCACAATCCGGCGCCGCTCCCGCGTCTGAATGAAGGTTCCCATATCGTAGTCGTCGGCAGCCATCGCCAGGCGGGAGCCGACCAGGGCTCGCCACGTGTCGACCACGTCGGCTTCATCGACGAGGAGGTAATCCGTATTCACATAGTCCTGGCCCAGGGGCCGCCGCGGCAATCCCGTGCCCTGGAGGGCGATATCGCCCCTCCCTGCGCCGTACATCGACTCGGCCCCGGCAGCGACGGCCACGTCGCCATTGCCGGTCGCGTCGATGACCACCCCCGCCAGGACCACGCCACGCCCTTCCGGTGTGGCGACCACGGCGCCGCAGATGCGATTGCCCTCCACATAGGCTCCGCAGCCGAGCACGCCGAACCACACCTGCCCGCCGGCGCGGGTGATTTCGCGGCGGAACCATTCCATCTTATGTTCGTTGTTGTGCTCCCCGTCGGGAAAGGGCACTTCCTTCGTAAAACCCCGGTCTTCTCCATGATAGGGTTTACCAATTAGTCCCACGGTGCCCACGCCGCCGAGGCCTTCCTGAAACTCGACTGCCAGCACATTGGCCCCCCGTCGGGCCGCCCCGATGGCCGCACAGGCCCCCGAGGTTCCGCCCCCGACGACGACCACGTCGACCTGGGCCAGGACCGGCAGGCCTTGTTCGGGGGAGGGCACGGTCTTCTCGGCAATGCTGGTCGGTCGCAGACCGCGGAGCACTTCGCAGACATCGCCGGAACCAGCCGGAGGATCGAAACGGCGGCGGACGGTGACGTTTTGGGGTGGGGAGAACCTGTCCGCCTCGTCAGCCGCACTGCGACCGACAAGGCGTCCGAACCGCTCGGCTTCGGCAGAAGGAATGAACGCGGTTGGGGCAAACGCCTCCCAGTCCGTAGCCGGGCCGAGAACATAGACGCGGTCAACATCCCGCGGCGTGGTCTCGCTCAGCGATCGCAGGCCCACCTTTTCGGCGTTTCCGCGGCCAAGAATAGACACCGGCGGCACGAACGTGAACCACTCGGCCGCCCGGAGCTGGCCCTGCCGATAAGTCAGGTCGCGTGCCTTCTGTTCGGCTGCGGCCAGGGCGGCGAAATCGCCACGTCCCAGATCCAGTTCCAGGGAGTACTCATGGTAGAGCAGTCCGGCTCCCCGGTATTCGACACCGGCTGGCACGCTCCGTACCGGCTCGCTCGACGAGGTGGCTTTCCCGCCCAGCACAACACGCTGAACCTTCGACGGCCCGCTGCCCCGCAACTTCTCCCGGGCACCGGCCATCCGGGCCACTGCCCCCGAACGGGTCGCGTCGACAATCACCTTGGCCACGACCGCCTGCCGCCCTGCTCGATTGGCCATCACGATGCCGGCCGGCTGGCCATCGCCGTCGACCAGCACATCGGTCGCATAGCAGCCGAGGAGGAAGCGGACTTTGGCGTCCAGGAGCGCCCGTTCGAGGACCTGCTTGACCTTCAGGGGCGTCGTTGTCCGTCGATCTCCGAAGATCGCCTTGGCCAGATCGCTGTCGGCCGTCTCGCCATCCTCGAGCCAAAGCCGCAGCGACCCACAGACATCCTCGCCCAGGTAGTTTCGCGGTGCGATCAGCAGGACCTTGGCCTCCCGTTCGGCCGCCTCGGCAGCGGCGGCAACCGCCCCGATCGTGCCGCCAACGACCACCACGTCCACCTCGGCCGCCACGGGAATCTGACGGGCACTCTCGCCCACGGTAGCGGCCGAGGCCACATCTGCCGCAAAGGTCACCCCGATCAGTCCTAGAACGCAGGATAATCTTGCCATCTCCAACTCCCCAAGACCCGTTCGCTGCCATCTGCAGGATACCACGAACAGGGCGGAGAATCGACGGTTTGAAGCCGCGGCGCTGCAGGACTCTGCAAAGGCAAATCCGTTGTCGTTTCTTACTTGACGGGTGCCGTCCGCGCAGGGTATCGTGTGACCGAGTGACTGGCACACGACGATTTCTATCGAGCGAGGTTTCCATGCGAGCCCTGCGTTTCACCGGTCCCGGCCAGGTTGTGGTCATTGACGATGCCCCCATGCCCGAAGCGAAGGAGGGTGAGGTGCTCGTTCAATGCAAATACATTGCCCTCTGCGGAACAAACATGGGCCCCTACCTGGGCGACGGACGTTGGGCCAACCTGGTTGCCTCCAGCCCGCCGGGCTGGCTTGGCCATGAGAATATCGGCCAGATCGTCGAGTCCCATGCCGACGGCTGGAACGTTGGCGATTGGGTTCTCGCCCACCCGGAAGAGTACAACGGCTTCTCGGAGTTCATCGTGGCCATCCCCAAGGGACTGGCCCGGCTTCCCAACGACGCCCCGGACCATGCCGCTCTGGTCGTCGCCCAGCCCCTGGCCACGGTGCTACGGGCATTGACCCGCACCGGCCCGGTGATCAACCAGCGGGTGGCGGTCATCGGCCAGGGCCCGATGGGCCTGATCTTCACCCATCTCATGGGACGCATGGGCGCTCGCCAGGTGATCGCCATCGACAAGGTCGGCTGGCGGCTCCCCTGGTCGCAACGTTTCGGCGCGACCGACCTCATCGACTCGTCGAAGGAAGACGTGATCGCACGAGTCAAGGAACTCACCGGCGGCCAGTTGGTCGACATGTGCATCGAGGCGGTCGGCCATCCCGACGCGCTCTCCATGGCCGCCCGTCTGCCTCGCCGCCAGGGCCGGCTCTATGTGTTCGGCGTTCCCCACAGGGAGATGCAGGAATTCCCCTGGTTTCACACGGTCTGCAACGAGACGGAAATCATCACCTCGATGGGCCCGGAGTGCAAGGAGTATTTTCAGAACGCCGTCGACATGATTCTCCACGAGGAGGTCGATCTGGCCGCCATGGTCCAGCCCCGCATGGCCTGGGAAGAAGCGCCGAAGGCCTTTCAGATGTACGCCAACCCGGCCGAGGCCGAGGGATCGCTCAAACTGACGCTGGTCCTGTAGCCGCCAGCCGCCGGACGAGAGTTTTCGCGGCGCAGGTTCCCATATCGTCACGCCGGCATTCAGCACTGCCGCCCCGCGCCGATTGATTGCCCAGGCAAGGGGATGTGGTAGAATTGAAACAGCGGTTGTGTGGCACACTCTTCTGCCCTATAGAACTGTCAGCCTCCGGGCGGCGTTTGCGATCCTGAAGCGAGTGGTGAGCGATGACTCTCTTGACCCGAGTGACAGCCGATCAGCTCGCGGCGATGCCCAACGACGGCCATCGCCGGGAATTGGTGGCGGGAGAGTTGAGAAAGTTGACGCCAGCCGGGTGGAAGCATGGAGCAATCGTCGGACGACTTCATGGCTGGCTCTTCAAACACGTCAGCATTCACTCGCTCGGAGTTGTACTGGCGGCTGAAACCGGTTTTCTCCTGACCGATGACCCCGACACGGTGCGTGCGCCCGATATCTCCTTTCTTGGCAATGCCCGCCTTCGCAGTCCTCTCCCCGATGAAACCTACTGGCCGGGGGCTCCCGATCTGGCCGTCGAAGTCGTCTCGCCCAGCGATCGCGCCGGTGACATCGACGAGAAGGTCAAAGCCTGGCTGGATGGTGGCTGCAGCATGGTCTGGCTGGTCAATCCCGCCTGGCGGACCGTAACGGTCTATCGTTCCGCAACCCGGATCACCACCCTCACGGAAAACGACGAACTGATCGGGGAAGACGTAGTCGAAGGCTTCCGCTGCCGCGTGGGCGACATCTTTGCCGGTCCCACTGCCGGTTGACACGCCCCGGGCGGACCGGCTATCGTTGCTGGCACCATGATCGAACAAGAACTCGCCGGCAAACTCTGTCTCCTGCGGCTCCATCGACCGCCGCTTAACACCATCGACTACGCCCTTCTGGACGCTCTCTGCCAGGCGGTTTCTCAGGCGGAACACGATCCGGCAGTTGAGGCGATCGTCGTCACCGGCAGCGCCGACCACTTCAGCGCCGGGGCCGACATCCACCTGTTCGAAAGGCTTGCCTCGGCCGACGATGCCCGGGCACTTTCGGAACGATTCCAGCAGAGTTATCAGACGATCGAGGACTGCTCCAAACCGGTGATTTGCGCCCTCGCCGGAAACGTGATGGGGGGGGCTCTCGAACTGGCCATGGCCTGCCACCGGCGGATCGCCACCCCCGAAGCCCGCTTCAGTCTTCCCGAGATCCGCCTTGCGATCCTGCCGGGCGCCGGTGGAACTCAGCGGCTCCCGCGACTGGTCGGCCCCCAAAAGGCCCTGGAGATGATGCTCACCGGTAGCGCCATCTCCGCCAGCGAAGCTCTTGCCGCAGGCCTCGTCGACGCCGTCTGCCCGGCCGGCGATATCCTTGCCCGTGCCGGCAACCTGAGCCACCCCGGCAGCCCGCCGCGCCGAACTCGCCTGCTCGATCCACCGGCCGACAAGCCTCCCCTGCGCGACGCAATGGAATCGATCGCGCCGCTTCTCAAAAGGCATCCGGCGGAGGTCCTCGCGCCCCGGCGGATTATGGACTGCGTTGCCGCCGGCCTGCAGGAATCTTACGTCGCCGGCATCCTGGCCGAACGCACAGCGTTTGCCGAGTGCATCGAGACCCGCGCCGCCAGAAATCGCATCTACGCCTTCTTCGCCGCCCGCCAGACCGCCAAACTTCCCGAACTGGAGAATAGTGCGACTCGCAGCGTCGATCGGGCGGCCGTTGTCGGCATGGGCTCCATGGGAACCGGCATCGCCCAGACGCTGGCCTCGGCGGGCGTGCCCGTTACCGTTTTCGACCAGGCCAGGGAGAGCGTAAAAAGGGCCATCGATCGCATTGCCCAGTCGCTCCAGCGCCACGTTGCCGGTGGAAAGCTCGCGGAAGACAAAGCCAAGGCCATTTTGGGTCGGATCACAATCGCCGACGACCTCGGCGCCATCGGCCAGGCCGACCTGGTGATCGAGTCGGTCTTCGAACTGCTCGATGTCAAACAGGAGGTGCTCCGTCAGATCGAGTCGGTCTGCCGCGATGACGCGGTCGTGGCCACCAATACCTCCACCCTCTCCCTCGACTCTCTGGCCGCCGCCATGCGGGTGCCCGATCGCCTCGTGGGAATGCACTTCTTCAACCCGGCCCACTCCATGCCGCTGGTCGAGATCATCCGCCGGCAGACCACGCCCGACCCTGTGGTGGCAACCGCGGTCCAGTTCGCCAAACGCCTGCGGAAGACCCCCATTCTCGTCAACAACCGCGAGGGCTTCCTCGTCAACCGGGTTTTCGTTCCCTACCTGGTGGAGGCCTTCGCCCTCCTGGAGGAAGGCGCCACGCCACGCCAGATCGATGCGGCCATGGTCGACTTCGGATTCCCCATGGGACCGCTGACCCTGTCGGACATGACGGGCATCGATATCGTGGTCCATGCCCATCGCGAGCTGCACAGGGCCTTCCCTTACCATGGGCCGCTCTCCGGTGTGGCTCACCGCCTCGTCACCCTCGGCCGCACCGGTCAGAAGGGAGGTGCGGGCGTCTATCGCTACGAGCCGGGCGAGAAGACGGCACTGGATGATCCGAGACTGGAGGAAGTGCTGGCCGAAGTGCGGCCTGCCGGCGCGAAGCCGCAGCCGCCGGCTGTAGACCAGATCACCCGTCGCCTGGTGGACCGCATGATCGCCGAGGCCTTTCGAGTGCTCGAAGAGAATGTTGCCCGTAGCGAGGCGGATCTCGACGCCGCCATGGTCCTCGGTACCGGCCTGCCCGACCATCGGGGCGGCATCGTGCGCTACGCTCGCGACCGCGGGCTTGACACCATCCTCGCGGAACTCGAAAATCTTAGCAAAACCTGTTCCGAAAGATACGCACCAAGTAGTTACCTCCGGGAACTGGTGCAAGCTCGTCAATGAATCGCAGCCTCAAGCCTGTACTCCAACTATCCGCAGGCTCAAGCCTGTACTCCAACTCCTTCCCAGGATGCTGAACATGGCGGATGCCCCGCGAAGAGATTTCGAAGCGACCCATCAGATGAAGGCCGTCATGGGCAAGTACTTCACGGAGCTTGCCCAGGGGCCCGAGCACGGAAAGAAAACCGCCTGGTGCACGAGCGTCGGGCCTGCCGAACTGCTCTACGCGCTCGGCTACAACGTCTACTTCCCGGAAAACCACGGCGCCATGCTGGGTGCCAGCCGAATGGCCACCGATCTGATCCCCGCCGCCAACGCCCGGGGCTTCTCGCCCGACATCTGTTCCTACCTGACCAGTGACATCGGCTCCTACCTCAAGGGCCAGAGCCCGATCCAGAAGATGAAGCTTCCCGGCCCCCCCAAGGCCGACGTGCTCGTGTTCAATACGAACCAGTGCCGCGACGTCAAGGACTGGTTCCAGTTCTACGGCCGCGAGTGGAACGTTCCCTGCATCGGGGTCCATACGCCGCGGTCGATCGGCGAGGTGGACCAGGCCCTGGTCGACTACGTGGCAGGCCAGATCGAGGCCCTCGTCGAACCGCTCGAAGAGGTGGCCGGCACCAAGCTCGATCCGGACCGCCTCCGCGAGGTCGTGGCCCTGTCGAAGGAGTGCACGGAGCTCTGGAAACTGGTCCTTCTGTCGGCAGCCAACCGGCCGTCGCCCCTGAGTTTCTTCGACGCTACGATCCAGATGGGACCCGCCGTCGTCCTCCGTGGAACTCAGGATGCCGTCGACTACTACAAGATCCTCGTCGCCGAGCTCAACCAGCGCGTTGCCGAAGGCGTTGGGGCCGTCGAAGGGGAGCGGCTCCGCATCTACTGGGAAGGGATGCCCATCTGGGGCAAACTTAGTTCCCTCTCCAAACAGTGTGCCGAGCTCCGCACCGCCGTCGTCGCCTCGACCTACTGCAATAGCTGGATCTTCGACGCCCTGGACC